>CAYXEG010000025.1:4524-26672 GCA_964463875.1 uncultured Dehalococcoidales bacterium | reverse complement strand
AAGGTCGAGGAATTTCAGAGAGGTCGCTCTTGGTTATACTCCCGAACAGGCAAAGCTGGAGGCTGAACGCTGCCTGCAGTGCAAGAAGCGGAGTTGCGTCGAAGGCTGCCCGGTCAATGTCGATATCCCTGAATTCATCAAAGCGATTCGCGACGACAATATGGCCGAAGCGGTCAGCATCCTCAAGAGCAAGAACGCTCTCTCCGGCATCTGCGGCAGGGTTTGCCCCCAGGAAACGCAGTGCGAAGCTTCCTGCGCCTTGAACAAGAAGGGCGAAGCGATTGCTATCGGCCGGCTTGAACGGTTCGTGGCTGACTGGGAAAAAAAAACGGCGAAATAACTCCTGAACCCTTTGCAGAAATTACATCGGCTGCCTTGCGCACCGGGAAAAAGGTTGCCGTTGTCGGTTCCGGGCCGTCCAGCCTGACAGCCGCTGCCGATTTGGCGAAAATGGGACATGAGGTGACGATATTTGAAGCCCTCCATGTCGCCGGCGGGGTGTTGATGTACGGCATTCCTGAATTCAGGCTGCCGAAGGATATCGTCCAGGGAGAAGTCGAATACGTAAAATCACTCGGCGTCAATATAAAGCTGGATTCGGTCGTCGGTAAAATATCGACCGTCGATGAACTTTTAGAGACCGGATTCGATGCCGTCTTTCTCGGCACCGGGGCCGGTCTTCCCATGTTCCTCAATATCCCCGGCGAGAACCTGAACGGTATTTATTCGGCCAATGAGTTTCTTACCCGCGTTAACCTGATGAAAGCTTACCAGTTCCCCAAATACGATACCCCGGTGAGAGTCGGGAAAAACGTCGCCGTCATCGGCGGCGGCAACGTCGCCATGGATTCGGCCCGCTGCGCCCTTCGCCTCGGGGCTGAAAAAGTCTACATCGTTTACCGCCGTTCCCTCGAGGAAATGCCCGCCCGTAAGGAAGAAGTGGAAAACGCCTGGGAAGAAGGCATCGATTTCCGCCTGCTGACTAACCCCAAGCGGTTTATCGGCGATGAGAAGAACAACCTCATCGGCGTTGAATGCTACAAGATGGAACTCGGTAAACCGGATGAGAGCGGACGCCGCCGGCCTATTACTAAAGAAGGCAGCGAGTTTATCATCGATGTCGATGTCGCGGTTATCGCCCTCGGTACCACCCCCAATCCTCTGATTGCGAAAACGACGCTTGGCCTCGATACTAATAAGAACGGCACGGTCATTGCCAACGAGCAGACCGGTAAAACCGTCAAAGACAGAGTCTGGGCGGGCGGCGATATCGTCACCGGCTCGGCAACCGTTATCAGCGCCATGGGCGCCGGAAAACGGGCGGCAGCCGATATCGATAAATACCTGCGAGGGTAAATTGCTTTTCTCGAAAAAGCATAAAAACGGGGCTGCTCGTCAGCCCCGTTATCGTTTCCATCGGACAATAAAAAAGATGTGTTCCGACTTGAACATGCATTAATAAAAGATTTATTATGCAAGGAACTGAGAGGAGGAAGAAAGAAATGTTTACAGAAGGACTTTGTAATTTTATCAACCGGACTAACTACGAGGATATCCCGCCGGAGGTCATCAAAGCGGCCAAGGATGCGATACTCGATAATATCGGGGTGACCATGTCCGGCAGCCAGGAACCGTCCGGACTGATGATGACGGAGATGGTCAGGGAAAGCAATTCGGCTCCGGAAGCGACCGTCATCGGCGCCCGCTTCAAGGCAAGCTGCGAGCTGGCGGCGCTGGCCAACGGCACCTCGGCGCATACCCAGGACTACGATGACTGCCTCGATTTCCCCACCGCCGGCCTGGCTCATCCGACCGCCGGTACCTTTTCCGGGCTGCTGACCGTCGGTGAAAAGAACCACATCTCCGGGAAAGACCTGCTGACTGCCTACTGCCTCGGCGTCGAAGCCTACGGTAAAATCGGGCTGTTCCTCATCAAGAGCGGCGGCGCCGGCAGCCGCGGCTGGGAATGGACGGGAACCCTCGGCGTTATCGGCTCGACTATCGGTTTATCAAAAATGTTCAAGCTCAGCGAAACGCAGATGATTAACGCTATCGGCATCGCTTCGACGATGGCCGGTTGCCTGATTCGCAACTTCGGTTCCTTCGCCGGCCATATTCACGGCGGCGTCGGCGCCCGGAACGGCATCGAAGCGGTGAAGCTGGCCATGAAGGGCTACGATGCCACCGGCACTGATTTCATCGAAGGCCACGGCGGTTACTATAACGCCTTCTCCGATAATCCGGCTCTCCCCGTTACCGAAGCCGAACAGAAAGAAAAACTGGCCATGCTCGGCAACCCCTGGAACCTCGTAAAACCGGGCCTTATGTTCAAGTACTACCCCTGCGCCCACATCTCCCATTTCGGCGTCTGGGCGGGGCACATGCTCCATGAGAAATACGATTTCAACTGGCGCGATATCGCTGCCATCGATTTTCGTCAACCGAAGATGCTGGCCAGGAACACCACCCCTCCGCCGCCGCAGAACGGCGTCCAGGGCAGATTCAGCATGGCCTATTGCCTCTGCCGGTCGCTCATTCATGACGGTGTCGATTTCTGGATGTTCAAAGACGACACGGTGCATGACCCGGATACCCTCGGACTCATGGAAAAACTGAAGTTCTCCGTTATCGAACAGGAAGAAGGGAAACTGGTCTTCGGTTTCCAGGAAGTCGTTCTTACAATGAAAGACGGCCGGGAACTGCGCTACAAAATCGACCATCCCAAGGGTGAACCGCAGAATCCCCAGACTCCCGAAGAACTGGAAGCCAAGTTCCGGAAATGCGCCGCTTATGCCAACTATAAGGAACCGGCGATTTCTCAAATAAAAAACCTGGTTGCCGGGCTCGAAAACGTCAGGGATATCACCGAGCTTACCGAACTGCTCGGAAAGTAACCAAAGGAGGATTGGAATGAGCAACGAAAATACGGGAACGTACCTCGAAAGACTGATTGACAACATCCGCGATACGAAACTCGAAAACATTCTCCCTGAATCGGTCGCCCACGCTAAAAACCGGCTGCTCGACGTCATCGGCTGCATGATTTGCGGGGCCAATGACCCGGGGAACCCCGAACTCCTCGACGTGATAAGCGACTGGGGAGGCAAGCAGGAAGCCCGCGTCTTCGTCCACGGGGAAAAAGTCCCGGCTCCGTCAGCGGTCCTGGTGAACTGCGTCATGGCCCGCTCCTTCGATTACGAACCGGTCAGCCCCCTGGTGGACGGCCAGTCGATTCCCGGCCATATCAGCGGCACGACCACCATGACCGCCCTCACCCTCGGCGACATGCAGAAGGTGAGCGGCAAAGAAATGCTGACCGCCATGCTGGTGGGCGATAATACCGCCACCCGCGTCCTGCTGGCCGGCAAGGCCGGCGGCACCCGGCGGGGATTCGACCACGTCGGACAGGCCAACTCCTTCGGGGCGCTGGCTATCGCCGGACGGCTGATGGGACTCGATGCCGACCGCATGAAAAATGCCTTCGGCCTGATTCTCGACCACCTCGGCGGCGCCCAGCGGATGATTAGCGATACCGCCACCGGATTCAAGCTCTCGCAGGGTACCTCGGCCAGGGATGCTGTTGTCTGTGTCGCCCTTGCCCACGTCGGCTGGACAGGAGTGAACGATGTCCTCCTCTCGCCCGGCGGTTACTACGACATGTTTACCGAAGGCGTGATTGACCCCGAGTTGCTCGTCAAAGACCTCGGGGTGAAGTATTACAGTGACGGCACCTTTAAACCCTATCCAAACTGCCGGATGAATCATGCGGCCATCGATTGTGCTGTCGATATCGTCAACGAACACGAGGTAAAACCTGAAGATATCGAAAAAGTGATTCTCTTTGCCTCGCCGGGAGCGATGCATGATATCATCGGCGCGCCTTTCCGAATTATGAATTCTGCTCACGCCAGCGCCGGCTTCAGCATTCAGTACAGCGTCGCCAACGTCCTTGTCCGGGGCAGTTCGCGCCCGGAACACTATACCGATGAAGCGATAAAGGATACGGCGATAGCCGATTTCATAAAAAACAAGATTACCATGGCGGAACTGACGCGGGGTAACATGGAAAGCGGCTGTATCCGGGTCATCATGAAGGACGGGCAGGAGTTCGAAACGTTCACCGAGATTGCCCGGGGCGACCCGAAACGGCCGGTATCGAAGGAGTTCCTCCTCGAAAAATTCCGCGGCAATATCCGGTTTTCGAATACCGTCTCCGTCGAGAACGGGGAAAAGATAATCCGGATGGTCGATAATCTCGAACATCTCGGCAATGTCCAGGAACTCGTCAACCTGATGATTGCGTAACCTGTGTATTTGACATGTTCAAACCCGATTGTATAATATCAAGTAATCTGAAAACTGAGATTGATACAAAAAATATAAAAGGAGAATCTGTATGGGAAAAATCGATGGAAAAGTTGCTATCGTAACCGGCTCGAGCCGCAGTATCGGCAAAGCCATTGCTATCGGTTTAGCAAAAGAAGGCGCTGACCTGGTACTGGCCGCCCGCGGTCGTGAAGGACTGGAAGCAACCGCCAAGGAAATCGAAGCGCTGGGCCGCAAAGCCTTCGTCGTACCGACCGATGTCATGGTTGAAGACGAAATCAAGAACCTTTTCAAACAGACCATCGAGCACTACAAAAAGCTCGATATCCTCGTTAATAACTCCGGCGTTTTCTACGGCGGCCCGGTCTGGCAACTGGATACGAAACAGTGGGATGCCGTTATCGCCACCAATCTTCGCGCCCCCTTCCTCTGCACCCGCGAAGCCTTCGCCTACATGAAAGAGCATGGCGGCGGCAAGATTATCAATATCGGCAGCATCTCGGCAACGATGCCCCGGTTCAATAACTGCGCCTATACCTCCGCCAAAGCCGGCCTGCGCGGCCTGACGCACTCCACCGCCCTCGAAGGCAGGGAATTCGGCATTACCGCCAGCATCCTGCATCCGGGCGAAACGAAACGCGATACGCCCCCGGATTTCAAACCGCCCGCCGGCATGAAGATGCCCGAACCGGTACCCGGTGGTGAAATGTCGACCGAAGAACTCGCCGCCGCTGCTGTCTATATCGCCTGCTGCGCGCCGCACGTCAATCCGTTCGAAATCACCCAGATACCCATCGCCCAGCCCTACCTCGGCCGCGGATAGACGTAAATTACCATGTAATGAAAAAAGCCCCGATGAAAGTCGGGGCTTTTTTTAGTGTGCCCGACATGGGCGATAACTTGGTGGTGAAAGTCCACTATAGGCTTGGCAGCAGGAACTATTAGCCGAGAGCAAGGGTGTCCGTCGCGAGGTGGAATCTGAAAAAGCTTAAGGCAAAGTCCCGGCTCGACGAACAGAAATCGCATAGAAGGCTGACTTGGGGTGGATGAGTTTGCTAAACAAAACGAAGTCCGATACTGCCCGAACCCCATGCAGTAAATGCGGCGAGTAGATGGGATGAAGGTTATCGTTCTTACCCGGGGAGGTCTGCTGGTAAGCCGCTGGGAATGGGATGAATTTTCCATCAAGCGATAAGCCGTACAGAGATGTACGGTTGAACCGGCAGAAGTCAGCAGAAGCCATAGTATCCCTGAAAGAGGGGAGAAGGGCTGAACGGAGTACACGAAACGAGTGTTGAAGCGAAAGCAGCGTAAAGCAGAATGACCTCAAGAGGGTTTACCTGTTGGATGTAGAGATGGAATCTCGAGATAAGACAGGGTGTTTAGCTGGCTCCGGGATAGACACAAAGGGCATCCATCGACTTACGGATGAATGCTTTAAAGAAAGAGTGTATTCCGAACCGCCGTATACCGAACGGTACGTACGGTGGTGTGGGAGGACGGGGGCTAACCGCCTCCTCCTACCCGATTTACCGGAATACGGCTGAACAAGTCGTTATTATCTTTAGACCCCGATTTACTTCGAGTGAACTACATATCTCATATCGGGGCGAGCCATTCGTCAACAGAAGGCGAAGTAATCCATATCGAATATTCTGTGCCGCTGGTGTATTGGGCTGATAATAGAGATTACCACGTCGCCCCGATACTTTGTCATGTATTTACACTGGGAGATGTCGGGGCTCCTCGTAAAAACGGATAAGCAAGCTATGACTCATCTTTTCACGTATGGGGCACAAATTACCCTAAGGCGGGAAAAGCCCCGACTCATAATCGGGTTTTTTTTGTAGTATTTATTCCTTAGTATCATGAAAGTTTCACATAAGATAACCGATCCTGATAGTTAACAACTGGCCTAAGGTTTATCCATTGGAACACAAAGGACACTAAGAAAATGTTCTAACCAGGGTAATGAGTGTGTTCGGCGGTCACTATTTTACTATTTCATGTAAACATGCTCCTTGCTGGCGCCGCGCCGGATGATTTGTTCATATAACAGATTCTGTTTAGAGCTGTATTGACATTCACTCTTAAATTTTGTACACTGACAAATACTCACACAGGAGATATCATTGAAAATGTACCGGAAAATATTCACTCTGAAAACCGCTTCTATTATGATGGTGCTGGTTATATCTTTCCTTTTTTCCGGATGCGGTTTATACAAAGCTGACCCAGAATTCAATTTCAATGTTTTCCCAATTGAAGACCCGCAAGAAGCAACTTTTCCTTACCAGAGAGGACAACTGCATGCAGTATACACCGAACAAACTATGGAAAAGGTAAGGCGTCAAATACCGCTAAACCGGGTATACAGGTTCCTTAAAGAACCCGGACAGGATGTATTCCTGCTTTACATCCCGGACAACGCTGCAGATACATTGCCACTCCAGGCCGGGACTGAGTATTTCATCCTGTATAATGCAGTTTGTTGCGGCTACAATTATGAATCACTCTATATCTTTGAAGACAATACGCTTATCTTTGCTGGAGTAACAGACTGGTCTCCAGACGGGGCCTTCGAAGATTATGAGCAGTATCTACCCTTCAGTGTCAAGCAAACGGCATTACTTACCAGCCATCGCCAAGGCAAATACGAATGTGTAGACAGTAAAACGAATACCGAAATAACCTTTACTTCGAAATCCGGTGAAAAGCTGACAATGCACCAGGGACAGTCAGGTGAACTCGGTGATTATAAAATACACCTGCGAATCGCCCAGGATGTTGAATTAAGTGGAGAATGCCCTGATTACACTGAAACCCAGTTTTCGTATACTATTACGAAGAAACCGTAATGAAATCGAACTATTTTAGATTCGCTTCTACAGGGGAATGACACGTCTGTTCTTTCTACCCCGCCTTCTGCAAGTACCGCTGTGCTGCCATGCCGGCGGCCGCGCCGTCTCCCACCGCCGCCGAAACTTGCCTCGGCGAATTGCTCCTTATGTCCCCGGCGGCAAAAACGCCCGGTATTTCCGATTCCATCCAGCCGTTAACGACTATCTGCCCGCCGTCGGTCAGCGGAACGACCCCCCGGAGGTAATCGGTATTGGGGTCGAGCCCGACGTGCACGAGCACCCCGTCAACCTTCATCGTCACGGCTTTCCCGGCTTCGTCGATTGCCTCGATTCCCTCCACCATGTCGTTGCCGGTTATCGCCTGAACCTTCACGCCGGTATGGACCTCGATGTTCAGTGTCTGTTTTACCCGTTCCTGGAGAATGGCCGTCGCGTTCAGCTTCGGCATGGCTTCGAGAACGATAACCTTCGCCGCTATCTTCGAAAGGTAGAGCGCTTCCGTAATCCCGGAATCGCCCCCGCCGCAGACCGCCACCGTCAACCCGGCGAACTGCCCGCCGTCACAGAAAGCGCAGCCGATGACCCCCCGGTCCCTGAATTCTTCCTCGCCGGGAACGCCGAGCTTTTTCGGCACCGACCCTCCGGCGAAGATAATTGCCGAGGTTGTGAACGTCTCGCCGTTCGAACAGGTGACCCACTTGTTGCTCGAAGACGCCTGCACCGAGGTGACATCAGCTTTTTTCATCTCGACGCCGAATTTGCGTGCCTGCTCCGTCATCTGCATGCCGAGCTGCGAACCGAGCACCCCCTCGGAAAAACCGGGGTAGTTCTCGATTGTCTCGATGTTCATGATGTACCCGCCGAAACCTTCTTTTCCCAGCAGCAGGGTACGCCAGTTTCCCCGGCTCAGGTAAATTCCCGCCGTCAGTCCCGCCGGTCCCCCGCCGATTATTACCGCATCCCAGTCAGGCATAATCATCTCTCCTCTTTTCTTAACTTGTGAAAGGTTCTGTATATATTCGATTTCTCTTGGCCGCAGACCTTCCGGAAAAGGTAATGTACAAAATCCCTCTCCGGATACTTGTGAGTAAAGGTTGTCTGGCAGCTTCTCCCTTTAAAAGGGAGATTGAGAGGGATTTTAAATCATCAACGAATATATACATCCGCTTTATGTATGCTTATCAATCGAATCAGAATAGTACCCCCTGTAACCATTTTAATTAAGAACCGGCTTCAGTCAACCTTGCCCCGTCTATCTTCTTCGTCATCACCGCTGTTTTGTTGAACGGCGGTACCCGGTAGTAACCGAACGAGAAGGCGGCCCCCGGCGCACCTCCGCCGACGAACAAATGAATGTTCTCCGGCGACATCAGCACCGGCACCATCCCTCCGGGTTTAAGCGCTTCCCGGAATACCTCTTTTCTGTCGTCTGGAATGACCCCGTTCTGAAGCGCCATCTCCAGTCCTTTAACCGCTTCCGGCCGCAGGTCTTCAAATCGTACCCGCGACCGCCGGTAGATTTCTTCCTGAACCTCCGGCTGCGTCATGCCGTTCTTGTTAAAAGCGGAAACCAGTTCCGGGAAGAGGACAACAAAGTGGTTGCGGCTGCCCAGCCCCGAACCCGGTACCGGACCGACTCCCTTGTTCCCCCACTCCGGGAACCGTTTCGAATCTTTTTCGGCTATGTTCCGGGCGATGGAATTCAGCATGTCCTCCGCGTTCCACATCCCCTTGCTGCCGCCGTAGAAATCCTGGGACGGCGCGGCCGCATCAATCGAGGCGACCGTCATGCAACTGTCCTCGTTACCGAATCCCCGGCCTGCGTGGTACGGCGGCCAGCGGCTCATCCGGCTGTTTTCGGCGAAGGTGAAGAAGGTATGCGGCGAGACCCGCCCGGCCAGTCCCATGTCGTTCACCCCCGGCCAGATGTGGCCGATATTCATCGTTGCCAGCCTGACCGCCCGGCCAATGGTGTTGTTCGCCCGCCAGCCGTGCCCGAGAAAACCGATGCCCGCCTCCATGCCGATTTCCTGAGCAATCGGCCCGCTGACGACGATGAGCAGCGTCGCCGAATTCGGCGAGAGCAGGACGTGCCGTGAATCGAACGTTGCATCGGTCAATGCCTCCATGACGGCCAGGATGACCGGGAAATACGCCGGCTTCGCTCCCGCCATGACGGCGTTGACGGCGATTTT
This sequence comes from uncultured Dehalococcoidales bacterium, assembly GCA_964463875.1. GTDB lineage: Bacteria > Chloroflexota > Dehalococcoidia > Dehalococcoidales > UBA2162 > MGML01. The sequence goes on along the minus strand of CAYXEG010000025.1, from coordinate 17,290 downwards.
CCCGACCGTCGCCATGCCCATTTTCGGGCTGACCTTGCCGATAAGCTCCTCCGGCGACCGCTTCGTTCCGGAGAGCATCCATGCCACCCGTTCGCGGGTCGGCGGCACGAGCGGTAGGCCGTCGCCCCACTGGTTTTCCAGGTAGAGCCGGTTGAACTCCTCGGCGGCTTTTTCATATGAGGTATCAGTGATGACAATCGGCCTTGATTGTTCGTCATCATCCTGCCGCGAGGCCGGTTTTTCACTATCGCTGAGAGGGCTGGTGAGAGCCTCGATAACGTTATCGATGATTCCCTCCGCGACCGGCCTGACCGCGTCCGCGCCGGTGCGGTTTTTGTAGAAATCGGCCAGCGGGATAGTTCGGAATCGCACCGAGGGCATCGCCTGCTCGGCGGCCGCTGAAACGGTCGCTTCCCGGAACGAATCTCCGCACAGAAACACGCCGGGGATGCCCTTTTTCTCCAGTTTTATAACGCCGGCCAATCCCGAGAACGTACAGGAACTGCAATCGCCGACCGCGTAGATAAAGGTATCGATATCGTTCCGAACACTATCCAGGGCATCGTCCTTTATCTCGAACCCTCCGGCGAGGCGGGTGACCGTTATACCGACGAACCGCTCTTTCAGCAGGCTTTCCAGTCCGTCGAAGAGAAAATTGACTCCGTGTTTACCGTTCGAATACATCAGGATACGTTTACCGGCCAGGCCGGCTACGCGCGGCGAGGGGTAGTAGACGGGGGGCGGTTCGATTTCTCCCCGCGGATTCAACAGTTCAAGACTGACGGATTCATTGTCCATGAGCAAACTCCTCAAGGTTGGATAACCGCCTGTCGATGTCACTCAAGACTGAACAGGTTGTATCATTATTTACTTTCCGGGTAATCGGTGTCAATCGAATACCGGCGCCGGTATCTACAGGTTCTCTGAAAAATCCATAACGTTCGGGTACATTTATGGAGAGAGGAGCATTACATGATATAATCATTCCATACCGATGAAAAAAGCCGCCTTTTATACCGTGGTCGCCCTGGCCCTGGTGACTATCGTCTTTACGGTGCTGGTGTACGTCGCGCCGCACCTGGGGTGGTTTGTCTTTTCGGTAACCTCCAGCAGCATGGAGCCGGCCCTGAAAACCGGGTCGCTGGTCGTTACCGGCCCGGTCGATACCGATACTGTCGAAGTCGGGGATATCATCCTCTTCCGCCCGGGGTACGGTACCAACAACCGGATTATCCACCGGGTAATCGAGATTCACGAAGATTCGGAGCTTCGATTCTCCACCCGGGGAGACGCTAACCTCAATCCTGACCCGGTCAGGGTCCACGTCGAAAATGTCGACGGCCGGGTACTTCTGAACCTCGCCGGCTTCGGCGGTTTCATCGAGTTCCTCCGCAGTACCGCCGGTTTCTTCACCATGGTCGTCGGCCCGGCGGCGATACTCCTCGCTGCCTATGTTTACAATGTCTGGCGGGCGCTCAATTCCGGCCGGAAAAACAAGGCTGAACCAGTCGCCTGACACTCCCTGTCTCTCTCTCCGGTTTCCCTCAATATTTACGAAATGTTTATCTTCTTCAGCCGGTCGTTACGTTCCTTTTAACACTCCTGTGGTAGGATTATTTCACAGGGACGTTATGCACCGAAAGAGAGACAACCAGCTTGGATGATTTCGCTCTGATACCGCTTTTCTGCTCGGTCGTTTTCGGAACCCTGACGGTCGTGGCCGTCATTCACCCGGCGCGGCTGCGCTTCGTTTTAGCCCTGTATCTTTCAGCCTCCTGTCTCTGGAGCCTGGGCTTTGCTTTAACTCGCAGCAACCTCTCGAATGACGGGACCCTGTTCTGGGGAACGATGATTATTACCGCCGGTACTCCGATGCTCGTTTCTTACTACCATTTCGTGAGGCGATTTACCGGTCGTAAACCGGGTGCCCTGGTGCTGGCGGGCTATGCAGTCTCCCTGCCGGTAGCGATTCTCAGCACCGCCGGGTTTTTCCTGACCGGCGCCTACTACGTCGGCGACCGGTTGTACATGTACTATGTTCCCCATGTGACCACCGGTTGCATGCTCTTTGCTTCCGTGTACCTGCTTGCCGCGGCGGTGACGCTGGTTGACTGGTACCGGGTTTCGCTGAATCCGTTCGAACGGCGCCGTGCCCTCTACCTGCTGCTCGGACTGGCGTTTTTCATTTTTTTCACCTTATTGCAGCTCATTCCCTTCTTCTCTCAGTATCCCCTCGATTACGTCGGGGGAAGCATCAACGCCATCTTCATTACCTGCGTGCTTTTCAAATATCAGTTACATGATATACGAACCGTCCTGAAAAACGGACTGGTCTATTCAATCCTGACGGTTTTCCTGGGCGCAATATACCTCATGCTGCTCTTCGGTATCCAGTTGTTTTTCCAGAAGCAGCTCGGCTACTACAGCCTGGTCCTGGCGGTCATTCTCGCCCTGATGACGGCGGTGCTTTTCAACCCGGTCCGTGATTTTCTTCAGGTAATCATCGATAAACTTTTCTACCATGATACCTGGGATTACCGCCGGGTATTGTTGAGTTTCTCGAATATGATAAACAACGTGCTCGACCTCGATGAGCTTCAGGAGAATATTCTCCGGCCGCTCGTGAATACGATGGGGGTCAGGCAGGCGGCTCTCATGTTTCCTGAAACGGACAGAGGCGATTTCACGGTCCGCTTCGTCAACGGTTCGGAAAAGGACGGACGGATTGCCTGGCTCAGATTTACCAGGGATAACCCGGTTGTCACCTGGCTGGAAGAGACAGGAGATGTTTTCAGAAGAGACAGAACGGAAGCGCTGCCCGGAAGTGCGGCACGGGATGAAAAAGTCATCATCGGCGCGATGGGAGTCGAAATACTGTGCCCGATTATCAACCGGGGAACGATGATTGGCATCCTGGCTCTGAGTAAAAAACGATCGGGTTCCCCGTATAACGATGACGAAGCCGATTTGCTGAAGACGATGGCGAACGAGACTGCGGTAGCCCTCGAAAATGCCCGGATGCTGGAGAGCATGAAAAACCAGCAGCTCCGAGTCGAACAACTTCTCGGGCAGGTGGTGCTGGCTCAGGAAGAAGAGAGAAACCGGATATCTATCGACCTGCATGACAGTGTTGCCCAGTGGCTGGTCGCCGTTACCTACGGAATTCAGACATTCCGGCGGGTACTGCCCGGTAAAGACCCGGACGAAGCCGGCCGGGAACTTTTTGAAATTGAAAAGACAATCACAAAAAGCCTGAAAGAGTTGAGACGGGTTGTCGTCGGGTTACGACCGCCGGCGCTCGATGAACTCGGCCTGGCGCACGCCGTAAAACAGAACCTCGACGAACTGGCGGTTGAAGGAATCGACTGCCGGTTCGACCTGACAGGCACGCCCTGTCGCCTGCCTTCGAACACTGAAATTGCCATCTATCGTGTCGTTCAGGAAGCTATGACGAATATCCGGAAGCACGCCGATGCGACCCGGGTGAAACTCAGCCTTGAATTCCAGGAAAATGACATAACCGTTGAAATAGCCGATAACGGCTGCGGTTTCAATCTTTCGCCGACACTGAACAGCGCCATTTCCTTCGGCCATCTTGGCCTGCTCGGTATGAAGCAGAGAGCCGAGATGCTGGGCGGCACGATGAATGTCCGGACCGCTCACGGCGCGGGAACGACACTGACTTTCCGGTTTCCCGCTCCGGAGCTCGTTCATGCATAAATATGAAAGGAACGATATCAATGATTGCTGCCATGAATACTATTCGGAAAACTATCAGGATTCTCCTCGTCGATGACCACCAGGTCGTCAGGGACGGCCTCCAGCACATGCTCGAACAGGAGGAGGATTTCAACGTCGTCGGGCATGGCGCCAATGCCGAAGAGACTCTCGCCCGGATTGAAACGTTATCGCCGGATATCGTCATGATGGATATCAAAATGCCCGGGGTGGACGGCATCGAACTGACCCGCCGGGTAAAAAAGAAATTTCCGGATTGTAAAATAATTATGCTGACCCTCTACGACCATTACCTCAGCCAGGCGATGGAAGCCGGAGCGAACGGGTACCTTTTGAAGGATATCAGGGCTGACGAACTCGCCGGCGCCATCAGGAGAGTGTTTGCCGGCGAAACGGTAACCGGCCAGAACATCAGCGCCCTGGTGAAGTACGAATATGAGAAGAAAAACAACATGATTACGGTGGTTTTCGATGAGCCGATGGTCGAGGAACTTCAGGTATTGCTTCCTCCTCCGGTCGGGGCAAATGCGCTCATGAAGCTTGCCGGCTGTGTCGAACGCACTCTTGATTCGAAGGTCCTCCGGATTTCTGGTTCCCGGGAAGAAGGTTCGCTCATGACGGTTTCCCTGAACCGGGCCAGGCCGTTTGCCTCGATTCTCGATACGCTGAGAGGAATTGATGAAGTTGGGAGCGCGGAAAAGGAACTGCCGGTGGGCATGGTCGGGAAAAGGCTGCTGGAAACCGCCCAAGCGGAGCCGAAAACAGCCGGTCGCAGCCGGAAAACGGTATTTCTGACGCTCATACGGTAACCGGGTGATTTGGTCAGTTCATCCTCGGGTAGGAACCGAGCACCTTGAGGAACAGGGCGGAACCGGCGAGTTCCGCCAGGATTTTCCTGACTGCTTCGTCGTCCCGGTGTCCCTCGAAATCGAGGTACATGTTATAGTCCCACGGCTTCTGCCGGGTCGGCCTCGATTCAATCTTTGTCATGTTGAGGTTGCCGGAGGTCATTATTTTCAGGAAATCGAACAGCGCCCCCGGCTGGTGCTTGACGGAAAACACAATCGATGTTTTATCCCTGCCGGAAGGCGGGGAAGGCTGCTTCGAAATGATGACGAACCGGGTAAAGTTGTGCGGATTGTCCTCAATTTCCCTCGCCAGTATCTGCATTCCGTAGATATCCGCCGCCCGGGCGCTGGCGATTGCCGCGCTGTCTGTCAACCCCTTTTCCTTAATCATTTTCACGCTGCCCGCCGTATCGTAAGCGGGTATCAGTTCGCAGTTCAAGTGCCTGAGAAATGCCCGGCACTGGCCGAGCGCCTGGGGATGGGAATACACTTTCTTAATTGATTCCAGACTTTTTCCCGGATGCGAGATAAGGCAGTGGACCACTCGTAACTCGGTCTCGCCGCAGATGGATAAATCGGTCTCCAGCAGCAGGTCGTAGGTTTGCCCGACATTGCCTTCGAGGGAGTTCTCTATCGGGATGATGCCCGATTGTGCCTGGTTGGTTTCGACCGCTTTGAATACCTCGTCGAGCGTCTCGCACGGCTTGACGGTAATGGACGGACTGAAATAGTTATAAGCAGCCTGTTCGCTGTATGCCCCCGGCTCGCCCTGGAAGGCGATGACCGTGCCTTCGAAGCTTTTAGCAATTGACATAATCTGACGGTACAGCCACTTGATGTCTTCCGGATTCAACCCCTCCCGCTTCGCCAAATCAGCGATATTTTCCAGCACAATCTTCTCCCTGGCCTGGTCCTGTATCTGCTTGCCCAGGCCTTTTTTTATCTCGCCGATTTCTCCCGCCGCCCGTATCCTCTCGGCAATAAGGCGGACAATCTCGCGGTCGGTATCATCGATTTTCTTTCGCAGTTCATCAAGATTCATACCAGTATCTCCGGCAGTATTCCTCGTCGCAAAGTGAAATCACACAGGGTTATCGCCATCATTGCCTCAACCACCGGCACCGCCCGGGGAACGATACAGGCGTCGTGCCGTCCGGTGATTTCAATATCTGCGTTCGTCATCGTCTCAAGGTTGACGGTTGCCTGTTTTTTCGATATCGAGGGCGTCGGTTTCACCGCCACCCGGAGCACGATGGGCATGCCGTTCGAAATGCCCCCGAGAATCCCTCCGGCATTGTTACCGGCGGTGACGACCTTTCCGTCCTCTATCCTGAACGGGTCGTTGTTCTCCGAACCCCTTTTTCGTGCCGCCGAAAAGCCCGAACCGAACTCCACACCTTTGATTGCCGGTATGGCAAACATCGCCTTTGCCAGTTCTCCTTCGAGGGTATCGAATACCGGCTCTCCCAGCCCGGCAGGGACGTTCAGGGCAATGCCTTCGATGATGCCACCGAGGCTGTCGCCTTCCGCCTGTGCCTCCTGTATGGCCTGCATCATCCGTTCCGCCGCTTCAGGGTCGGCGCACCGCAGGGGATTACCGTCGGTCGTTGCCTTTATCTTCGAATAATCGCTTTTTGCCGCAGTAATCCCGCCGATTTCTACCGTATGGGCGAAAACCTCGATGCCCTTCAGTCCCAGCAGTTTCTTCGCCACGGCACCCGCCATGACGAACCCGGCGGTTATCCTTCCCGAAGACCTTCCCCCGCCCCGGTAGTCGTTGAAGCCACCGTAACGGATTCGGGCATGGTAATCGGAATGCCCCGGCCTCGGCAGGTTTTTCAAGCTTTCGTAGCTTGAGGAATCGATATCTTTATTCCGTACCAGCATGGCTATCGGCGCCCCGGTCGTCCGCCCCTTGAAAATGCCCGAGAGAATTTCTACCTTCTCCGGCTCGTTTCTCGGCGTCGAAATGCTGCTCGAAGGTTTTCGCCGGTCGACTTCCTTCTGAATCTCGCTTTCCGTTATCGAAAGGCCGGCCGGACAACCGTCGATGAGCATGCCGACGCCTGCCCCGTGGCTTTCCCCGAAACTGGTAACGGTAAATAGTGTACCGAAGCGGTTAGACATCGTTTCGTATCTCTCCCCCGATACTTTTCAGTATATCCCAGAATTCCGGGTATGTCTTGGCGACGCACCCGGCATCGTTGATGACCGTGTTTCCTGTCACCAGTCCCGGCAGGGAGAAGGCCATGGCAATCCGGTGGTCGTTATGCGGGTCGATAACAGCCCCTTTCGGAATCGAGCCGGTAATTATCAGCCTGTCGGCTTCTTCGGTAACCCTGATACCCAGCTTTTCAAGCTCCGTTTTTACCGAGAGCACCCGGTTCGATTCCTTTAACCGACCCCTCCCGATGCCGGTCAGCTCGCTCGTGCCGTCCGCCAGCGCCGCCAGGACGCCCATCGCCGGCAGCAGGTCGATGCAGTCGGTTAAATCTGCCCTGATTGCTCTCAGGTTCGATTTCCGGGTCGTTACCGTCGTTCCGCGTATCTCTACCGACGCTCCCATTTCCCGTAAAAAATCGAGTATCTTCCGGTCTGCCTGGAGGCTCGCCGGATTGAGGTTTTTCACCGCCAGTTCACCGGCCAGCGCGCCCATTGCCAGCAGGCAGGAAGCTGACGACCAGTCACCCTCGACGGTATACCGGGCGGGAAGGTACCGCTGAGGTTCGGTTTTGAAAACCCGCAGGTCGTCGGAATGAGAAATCTGAATACCGAATTGTTCGAGGCATTCGAGCGTCATCAGGACGTACGGCCATGATTCGAGCGGTGTGGTCAGCCGGAGCGTCATCCCTTCGGCAGCGAACGGAGAAATGAAAAGCAGCCCGGAAACGTACTGCGAACTGATGTTTCCCGGCATTTCTGCTTCCCCGTCTTTCAGCATTCCCCCCTGGACCGTTACCGCGCCGGTTTGTCTGTCGTAGTCGCACTCGATTCCCAGTTGCCGGAGCGGACTGAGCATCGGCTCAATCGGCCTCTTTACCAGCGAGGGAGCGGCCGTCAGCCGACATTTCCCCGGCACCAGCGCGCAGACCGCTGTCATGAAGCGGTGTGTCGCCGCCGATTCACGGCAGTAGAGGTCGTTCGCCGGAGCCCGTAATTGTCCTCCGTGCACGCTCCACGAATCAGCTTTTTCTTCGATGGTGACACCGATGCTCTCCAGCACCTTCCGGCAGGCTTCGGTATCTTCCGAGCCTAATGGAGAAACCAGTTTGCTCTCCCCTCCGGCCAGCGCCGCGCAGACGAGCGCCCGAATGGTGTAACTCTTGGATGACGGAGCGGTAACGCTACCCCTGACGACACTTTTCGATATCGAAACCTTCATACTGTTCCAGTTCGTCGATTATTTTTTCGGCTATTGTGCCGGGCAGCAGCCGGTTGGTGTTTATCGTGATATCGGCCGCCCGTTCGTAAAAAGGCTGGCGGAAATGCAGCATTTCCCGGATGGTCGCCAGCGCGTCCTCGACCTCTAGCAGCGGCCGCTGCCCCGCCTGGCCGGATGTCCGTTTCAGAATGCTTTTCGGTGAGGCGGTCAGACAGATGATGACCGAGTTTTCCTTCAGCCGGTCGATGTTTATCCGGTTCAGTACTACCCCGCCCCCGCAGGCGATAACGGTGAATTTCTCGGAGGCGATTCCCTTTACCGCCGCTATCTCCCGTTCCCGGAATCCGGTTTCACCCTCTTTTTCGAATATCTCGGGAATCGTGCTCCGGGCGGTTTCTTCGATACGGCTGTCCGTCTCTATCAGGTTGAACCCAAGTTTTTCAGCCAGGATTTTCCCGACGGCGGTTTTTCCCGTTCCCATGTAACCGATAAGTGCGATGTTCGTTTTCATCTCAATCCTCCCTGCTCAGAAGGTTCGCTACCGCCTGTTTCATCGTTTCCACCGGAGCCGCAACCCCGGTCCATTTTTCGAAGGCGGTTGCCCCCTGCCGGACCAGCATATCAATTCCCGTGATTATTGCCGCTCCGGCGGCTTCCGCGTCACGTAATAACCGGGTCATCACCGGATTGTAGACGATATCGTAAACAACCATCGTTGCTTTCAGGAGTTCTGCCGGTACCGGCGATGCTTCGGTATCGGGGGTCATACCGACGCTCGTCGTATTGACGAGTATATCGGCCTGTTTCAGGCTGATTTCGAGGTTATCATCGGTCAGTTCCATGGCTTCCGCCCGGCTGCCGGTACTGCCGGCTATCGTTGCCGCCAGGCTGGCCGCCCTCTCCATGCCGGAAGTCCGGTTCAGAATGATAAGGTTCGCTTTTCGTTCTCCGAGGATGAACGAGACTGCTCTCGCCGCCCCTCCGGCTCCGAGGATGACAATATTCTTTCCTGCCGGTTCGATACCCTTTTCCAGTAACGCCCGGAGAAATCCGGACGCGTCCGTGTTGTACCCGGCAAGACTACCGTTTTCGTTAACGACCGTGTTGACCGCCCCGATTTTCTCAGCGGTCGGGTCGAGCCTGTCGAGCAGGGGAATGATGGTGATTTTATGGGGGATGGTCACGTTGAAACCGACGACGCTAAAAGCCCTCAGCCCGGCAACCGCTTCTTCCAGTCTATCCGGTTTCACGGTGAACGGAACATACACGTAATCGAGACCTGTCTCCGCGAAGGCAGCGTTGTGCATCGCCGGCGACATGGTGTGTTCGATTGGGTCGCCGATTATCCCGCAGACCCTCGTTTTTCCTGAAATGCCTTTCGTCATTCGCCGATTCCTAATGTTTCGTAGGTTTCGACCAGTTGCCTCACCGTCACCTGCCCGGGCGCCGATTCTTTTCCTTCCCCGGTGGAGCCGTAGGTAAAATCCCCTCCGATAAGCGGGCAGAGCACCCGGCTTACCTGTCCGGCAGCTCCCATGGCGAAAGCGACTATCCTGATATCGTGGAATTCCCTGATGAGTTTCAGAATTCTCAGGTTGTCCTCGTATTTATGAGCGGTGGTGACAATTTTACAAATATCAGCCCCGCCTTCGAGCTGGCGCTTGACGATTGTTCTCATTTCGTTCAGTGTCGGCGTTTTCTCCGTGTCATGGAACGAGAGAATACACTTCACCCTTTTCTTTAACAGGGGGACGATGTTCTTCAGGTTTTTCGTCTGGAATTCGACATCGACTATCTCTGCTCCCAGTTCCACTGCATGAAGTAGCTTCTCGATTCTCCGGGCTTCGTTGCCGTTCCACTTCCCTCCTTCGTCGACCGTCCGGTTGGTGGCTATCCAGGGCTTGTTCAGGTTTTTCACCAGCTTTTCCCAGTCATCGCCGATAAGGTCGATTCTCACCTCGTAAAGGTTGATAAACGGTTCGATGTTCTTCGCTGCGTCGATATCGCTGTCGACCAGCACTCCGCATATCTTTGGTCTGTTCATTTCACTCCGCCAGAGCTTTCTCAATCACCGCCCTGTTGACTTTATCGGTGATTATCGTTTCTCCTATTCGTACCGGCAGGGCAAACCGTATCCTGCCGTCAACATTCTTTTTGTCGTGTTTCATCGCTTCGAGCAGTTGCCCGGTATCGAGTTTCGGAAGCTGGCCAGGCAGCCCGGTGGCTGCCAGCACCGCCTCTATCCGGGAGACATCTTCGGAACTCATGTACCCCGTGTCACGGGATATCTTCGCTTCGCTCAGCAGGCCGATTGCCACCGCTTCGCCGTGCCAGAACCTCAGGCCCGAAACCGATTCAATGGCGTGGCCGACGGTGTGCCCGCAGTTCAGGATATTCCTCAGCCCGGTATCGAGTTCGTCCTTTTCGACAACGCCGGCTTTGATTGCCGCCGAACGGGCGACTGTGTATTCAAGGGTGGCTTCGTCGAGGCGCCTGATTTTCTCCATGTTCGCTTCGAGATAGCTGAAAAACTCCCCGTCCAGTATTATCCCGTGCTTGATGATTTCGGAAAGCCCGTTGCTCAGTTCCCTCGGCGTCAGCGTCCTCAGGACGGATATATCGGACACCGTCAGCCGAGGATGGTAAAACACGCCTATCTTGTTCTTAATCTGTCCGTGGTTCACCGCCGTCTTACCCCCGATGCTGCTGTCTCCCTGCGAAAGCAGCGTCGTCGGAAACTGGACGAGCGGTATCCCTCTCATATACGTCGCAGCCACGAATCCCGCCAGGTCGCCGATAACCCCGCCGCCGAGGGCGAGCAGAGGAGTATTTCTCTCCGCGTAGAATTCGGTTAAGCGCCCATAGATAGCCCCGGCGGTTTCAAGCGATTTCTGCTCCTCGCCGGGCGGCAGTTCAATGACCGATACCCGGAATCCTGCCTCTTCGAGGCTCGCTTTCAGCCCTGCCCCGTGTAGCCCGAATACCTTCGAGTCCGCTACCAGCACCGCTTTTTCTCCGGACAGCCCCTTTTCTCTCAGCAGGCCGCCCGCCTGCCGGAGCAACCCCGCCCCAATGACGATTTCGTAGCTGGCTCTTCCGGTATTCAGTTGTACTTTTTTCATTCTTTATCAACCTGTAACAAAAAACCCTCCCGACCGGGAGGGTTTTTTACTTTTCCTTGAGGGGTGCTGCTGAAATTCAGTGAAAAACCTTCCCGGTCTTTACGGGCACCGTAAAAACGAAGCAATATGAATCAAGCCAGGAAGAATCCATGGTAACCGAATTATGCACACAGTCCATCAAGCGCCACTTTACCAGAAAGTCAGGAGTGATGTCAATCAACCGCCTGGCTGAACGAACGGAAAACCTTTCGGAGAGTACCAATTACAGGTATCGGTAACCAATGCGTATGAACGTACAAAATTATGTGCATATATTGTTGACAATGCAACCGGTAATTGCTAGTATCAGTCAATACTTTTACCTGATACGGTGGACTTTACCCGTTATAACCGACCTCTGCTTTTCTACATCCTGTTGTGGTAACTCGAACAATGAAACAGTTCAACCTGACGTTCTCGTCAGGAATTGATATTGATTTGTGTGATGAGATAAACGCAAGGAGAAAGAATAGCCATGCAGACGAACCGAATGTGGATTGGCGGCACATGGACCGGCAGTAAATCAGGCGAGACATTCCCCACGTTTAACCCGACCACCGGCGAGGAAATTGCCCGGATACCCCTGGCGGGAAAACCTGAAATCGACATGGCGGTTGAATCGGCCGCAAAAGCTTTTCCGGACTGGTCTCAGAGGCTCCAGACGGAACGCTCGAAACTGATGCTGCGGGTTGCCGAATCGTTCAGGAAAAATGCCTCGGAAATCAGCCGGCTGGAAACCCTTGAGCACGGTTCTATTGTGAGCCTGGCGGAGCACGTGCCGATGGTCGCCGCCGAAGTCTTCGAATGGGCGGCCGCCCGGGCTGATTCGCTGATGGGCGACTATATTCCCGCCCTGACCGATACCCTCACCTTCCTCAAGCGCGAGCCGGTGGGCGTCTGCGCCATCATCACCCCCTGGAACCATGCGACAATCATGATAGCGGTCAAGCTGGCCCAGGCCCTGACTGTCGGGAATACCTGTATTATCAAACCTCCCAGCCTCAATTCGCTGCTGGGCCTCAACTTTGCGAAAGTTATGGAACAGGCTGATTTGCCGCCGGGCGTCGTCAATGTCATTACCGGGCCGGGCGGAAGCGTCGGTAATGCGCTCGCTTCTCATCCCGGCGTTGATTTGGTCGGTTTTACCGGCAGCAGCGAAACCGGTAAAGCAATCATGGCCGCCGGCAGCCGGACATTGAAGCGCCTGATAATGGAACTGGGCGGGAAAAATCCTGTCATCGTCCTGGAAGACGCTGATGTGGATGCGGCGGTCGCTCATCACGCCGTCCGGCAGTGCGACAATGCCGGCCAGCATTGCTCTGGTGCCGGACGATTCTATATTCATGAAAAGGCGTACGACGAGTTCCTGGAAAAGTACATCGCGGCATCGAAAGAAATCGTGGTGGGAGACCCGGCCGACCCGGCGACGTTCATGGGGCCTCTTGCCAGCCGCGAACACCGGGACAGGGTGGAAGGTTATATCGCCTCCGGTATCGCTGAAGGCGCAACCCTGCTGCTCGGCGGGAAACGGCCGGAAATTCCTCCGATGAATAAAGGCTTCTTCGTCATGCCGACGGTTCTGGCCGATGTTACTCAGAACATGCGGGTCGCCCGGGAAGAAATTTTCGGCCCGGTCA
>CAYXEG010000025.1:4125-4514 GCA_964463875.1 uncultured Dehalococcoidales bacterium | reverse complement strand
CCTCCGATGAAGAAGTTATCGCCCTGGCGAACGATAACAGCTACGGTCTCTGCGCAACCGTCTGGACGAAAGACCTGGCAAAAGGAATCCGGTTCACCAGCCGGCTGCATGCCGGTACGGTAAACGTCAATACCCAGGTGCTCACGAATGATTTGCCCTGGGGAGGGTTCAAAGAAAGCGGTATCGGCAAGGAATGCGGCGAGTCCGGTATCCTTGATTACACCCTTGAAAAGATGGTCTGCCTGAAAATAGCCTGACTCGTTTTTCTAAACATCAATGGATAGCGAATGTTCTTTAATTGAGGAGAACCGATTCCGGTACCTGCATAATGATTCAGGAGGAAAAGGAAATGGCTCATCATTATCGGATATTGATTGACGGCAACCTGC
>CAYXEG010000025.1:0-4115 GCA_964463875.1 uncultured Dehalococcoidales bacterium | reverse complement strand
ATAAATCCGGCCAACGGCACCGTCGTCGGACTCGCTCCGAAGTGTACCCCCGCCGAGATTAATCAGGCTGTTGCCGCCGCCGGCCGGGCTGCCCCGGGCTGGGCGTCGAAGACCGTCGGAGAGCGGGGGAAGGTTCTGCGCGAACTGGGTCAGGCAATCGCCGCCCGCAAAGACGAGCTGGCGAAGCTGGAGACGATGCAGTACGGCGGCCCGCTCTGGAAAACAACGAGTTTCGACATGACTTTCATCCCGGAAATGCTGGATTTCTATGCCGGTACCGCCCGGGCCGTTTCCGGGCTTACCTTGCCTGTCGGCCCCGCCTGTACCGCCATGACGGTGCGGGAGCCGCTGGGAGTCGTGGGACTGATTACCCCCTGGAACTTTCCTCTCATCACCGTCATGGCCAAGCTGGCGCCGGCCCTGATTATGGGGAATACCTGTGTCGTCAAGCCACCTTCCTGTGCGCCTCTGACCGCCCTCATACTGGGAGAGATAACGGTGGATATCGGGATGCCGCCGGGCGTCGTCAATATTGTCACTGGACCCGGCGAAAGTACCGGCGAAGCCCTGGTAAAACACCCGGATGTTGCTAAAATTGCCTTTACCGGCGATTCGATGGTTGGGAAACGCATCATGCAACTCGCCGGCGAAACCGTCAAACCGCTTTTCATGGAGCTTGGCGGCAAGAACGCCTTCATCGTCATGCCTGATGCCGATATGGAGGCGGCCATCGAGGGGGCAGTCTGGAGCGCTTTCTATAATTCGGGACAGAACTGCGCCTCCGTCAGCCGTTTCCTGGTGCATGAATCCGTCTATGATGAGTTCGCTGAAAAATTCGTGGCCGCCACGAAGAAAATAACGTATGGCGACCCCCTGAACATGTCTACGATGATGGGACCCCTGGCGTATAAAGGGCACCGCGATAGCGTTGAGAAGTACATTGCTTTGGCAAAGAAGTCGGGCGCCACACTGTTGCTGGGCGGAGAACGCCCCGATACTCCGGATACCCGGAATGGCTGCTTCGTTGCCCCGACTATCTTCGGCGATTGCGATAACCGGATGGAATTCATGCGGGAAGAGATATTCGGACCGGTTGTCGGCCTGATTCGTTTCAAAACCGCTGATGAGGCCGTGTCCGTCACCAACGACACCCGCTACGGCCTCTGCGCCTCCATCTGGACGAAGGATTTGCGGGCCGGGCTGGTGATGAGCAGCCGGATACATACCGGTACCGTATGGCTGAACCAGCACCTGGCGATTGTTTTCGAAGTACCCTGGGGCGGCTTTAAACAGTCCGGCTTCGGGAAAGAGAACTCCGTTCTCTGCCTGGAAGAGTATTCCCGGATAAAACATGTCTGGATAGACCTTGTCGGTAACCCGGCTACGCCCTGGCATGGCCGGGTCTAATCGCCTGTTTACCGAATGAAGTATGTATCGGGAGATGAACAATGCAGACGTTTAAGATGTGGGTCGGCGGAAAATTCGTTGAGGCTGATTCCGGCAGAACGTTCTTCACGCGCAACCCTGCCACCGGAGAAGAGATCGCCGAGGTGCCGCTGGCGGATAAACCGGATGTCGATAAAGCCGTCGCCGCCGCCTCCGAAGCGTTCCCTGCCTGGTCGGGAAAAGCCCAGGAAGAACGCTCGGACACCGTGATGCGGATAGCCGCTGCTGTCAGAGAACATATGGGCGAACTGGTCGAACTGGAGACGATGGAGCACGGCTCGCCTTCCTGGCTGGCGGAAAACATGCTGAAATTCGCCGCCGGTAATATCGAATTCGCCGCCGCCATCAGCCGGAATCACCTGGGAGATGTCCTGCCGCCTGTCATGAACATGGGCGAACCCGGCCAGAAGGAACCCAACGTGGTATCGTATCTCAAGCGTGAGCCGATTGGCGTCTGCGCCCTGATTACCCCCTGGAACGTTCCTTCGCTGATGATTGCCAGCAAGATAGCCCCGTGCCTGGCGGTAGGAAACACCTGCGTTGTCAAACCTCCCAGCATCAACTCGATGATTGGTTTGAAGTGGGCGCAAATCCTCGCTGAAGCGGATTTGCCTCCGGGTGTCGTCAACATCGTGACCGGACCCGGGAACACCGTCGGCAGCGCCCTCGCTTCCCATCCGGATGTGGGTATGATTAGCTTTACCGGAAGCTGCGATACCGGCAAGGAAATCCTTGCCGCCGCCGGCCGGACGGTAAAACGCGTCCAGATGGAACTGGGCGGTAAAAACCCGGTTATCATCCTGGAAGATGCCGATTTGGAGTATACCGCCGAACAACTCGTCGGTATAACCTTCCAGAACACTGCCCAGAACTGCGCCGCTCCTTCCCGGTTATACGTTCAGGAAAAGGTTTATGATGAGTTCATTGATAAGTTCGTTGCCCGGGTAAAAAAGATTAAGGTAGGCAACGGCGCCGATAAAGACACGACCATGGGACCGCTCGTCAGCGAGGAACACCGGCAGAAAGTGGAGAGCTATATCGAGGCAGGCATCAGGGAAGGCGCTAAACTGGTCACCGGCGGGAAACGCCCTGCCTCGAAAGCCCTGAAAAACGGCTACTTCCTCATGCCCACCGTTTTCAAGGACGTAACCCAGGGTATGAAAATCGCCCGGGATGAAATTTTCGGGCCGGTCGTTGGCTTTCATAAATTTTCCACCGATTCCCAGGTAGTGCAGTGGGCCAACGACAGCACCTACGGGCTATGCGGCTCGGTCTGGACGAAGGATGTCGCTCGCGGGATGAGACTTATCAATCGGATGCAGGTCGGTTCGGTCTGGATTAACCAGCACATGAACCTGGTCACGGAATTCCCCTGGGGCGGTTTCAAAGAGAGCGGTCTGGGCAAGGAAACCGGCGTCCTCGGCCTGGAAGCATATACCCAGACGAAGCTCGTTTGTATAAAGTACGCGTAGTCAGTTCACCCTGGCCTGTCGAAGGGTAAACAACGATATTTGGGTAAACCCTGTGCTTACCATACGTTGCGTCCCAATCCTGAGGCTGGTATAATGTAAAGGTTAGGGATTCGGAAACACTCGTTAAAAATGCTGTTTCGCAAGCTGAAGGAATCTGGTATTCGTACTGGCCTGACGGCAGTAAACCGACCTCTCGTTCCTGAATCGGATGAGAGGTTTTTATTTGGGAGAAACAGGGGTACCTGAAAATGAGTACAGTAGAAAAGAAAAACGATAAAGAAGAAAAACTGGAAATGATACGGCATTCGGCGTCGCACGTGATGGCTGAAGCGGTTCTTTCTCTGTTTCCGGAAGCGAAATTCGGTATCGGCCCGGCTATCGAAAACGGTTTTTATTACGATTTCGACCTGCCCCGCTCGCTCACTCCCGAAGACCTTCCCGTCATCGAAGAAAAGATGAACGAGATTATCAAAGCGAATACTCCCTTCATGCGGGAGGAACTCACGAAAGACGAAGCCCGGAAGCTGTTCGCGAATCAGCCCTACAAGCTGGACCTGATTGACGAGCTTGAAGACGGTACTATCAGCATTTACCGGCAGGGTAACTTCACCGACCTCTGCCGGGGGCCTCACGTCGAATCGACCGGCAGGATTAAAGCCTTCAAGCTGAGCAGCATCGCCGGCGCCTATTGGCGCGGCTCCGAGAAAAATGCCATGCTCCAGAGAATCTACGGTATCGCCTTCGATACCCCGAAGGAATTACGGCTTCACATCGAGAAACTCGAGGAAGCCGCCCGGCGCGACCACCGGAAGCTCGGCCGGGAACTCGATTTATTCCTCAACCCTGAAGAGATTGGCGGCGGCCTTATTATCCTGCCTCCCAAAGGCGGCCGTATTCGCAGTATCGTCGAGGATTTCTGGAAAAGAGAGCACTTCGCCAACGGCTACGATATCCTCTATACCCCCCATATCGGCCTTGCGAAGTTATGGGATATCAGCGGACATCTCGATCATTACAAGGAAAATATGTACGCTCCCATTACCATCGACGAACAGGAATTTTACCTGAAACCGATGAACTGCCCCTTCCATATCCTTGCCTATAAATCGAGAACCCGCTCCTACCGCGAACTGCCTCTCCGCTGGGCGGAACAGGGCACCGTTTACCGCTACGAAAAAAGCGGCGTGCTGCACGGCC
>CAYXEG010000024.1:0-27134 GCA_964463875.1 uncultured Dehalococcoidales bacterium | reverse complement strand
GGTAAGGGTTATAGTGCAGGCGGTAATCAAATATCCAATCCTTTCCCAGGTTGGCGGTTATCTCGTCCGGGTACCAGTTGGGATAACCGGTAAAAAAGGCGAACCCTCGTTGCGGATTGTCCAGGACCGTCGTATCGCCGGTGTAGCCCATCTCGGCCAGGAAAACGGCGGTGATTGCTCCGGTGCTTTGCCATCCGGGCACGCCGTATTTTGCCATATAATTGTGTCCGTCGGCGCCCCATCTTCCATAGGAAAGTACCATGCAAAGATGGCTGGCAATACCCATGGCATGCAGGAGCGTATCTTCATCCATGCCGATGAGTCTTCCGGCTCCAGCGGCAGCCCCGAAATTCGAGTAGGCATTGCCGGTAAGCCCCATTTTCCCCTGCCGTTGCCGTTGAATATCGGCAACACTGATATTGTGCCTGCCGACAGCCCGGGCGATTCGGGCCGATATCTCAAGTCCGATTGCCGTCGAAACCACCAGGTCTCTCCCCGATACTTTTTTCATCTCACCGGCGGCGAGGACCGACGGTATAACATAGACACCATCATGCCCGCCGGCGATAATATCGTGATAATCGAGGCTAATCATGAGTTCGCCGTTAGCAAGGGCGGCGCTGTTGCAGGAAACCTTATCGGCGGTACCGATTATCGATGCTTCCGGAGGTCCCCCGAAACGGCGCCCGATAGCGGCATTCATCTTACCTTTATCGGTCGTCAGTGCCCCCAGGGCGCACCCGATATGCTCCATCAGGATAAGTTTTGTTTCCCGGATAATTCCTGGCGGTAAATCTTCCCAATTTGTTTCAGCGGCAAATCTCGCCAGTTCACGAGTAATTCCACTCATTCCATTCCTCCTTGATACGAGACTCTATTATGCCTTTAACTCAATCGCTAGGGTTTTGCAGGAGGAGCGCCGGGAGGTCCGCCGGGACCGCCGCCGGCAGGACGGGGTGGAGGTGGCGGCAACTCTTTCTCGCGTTTTTCCAGTAATCTGTCAATGGTAGCTATATCACCGGCGGAGAGTGAAAAGTCTCCGGCAAGGATACTGTCTTCTATTTCGGATATCGCCCGGGCGCCGTTGAGAGCTGAAGTGACTTCCGGTTTTCTCAATACCCAGGCGATTGCCACCTGGGCGACACTCCGGCCGTATTTCTGGGCAATCGGCCGTAGTCCGTCAACAAGTTTCAGGTTCAGGCTCAGTTCAGGCTCGTTAAAATGAGGATTACTGCGGCGGAAATCAATGTCGGCCAACTCGGCGACGCTCCTTAAAGTACCGGTCAGTACCCCCTGCTGGAGCGGACTGTAGACGATAACTCCCATATTGTGCTGCTTGCAGTAAGGCAGTATTTCGCTCTCAATCCGGCGTTCTATCATGCTGTAGGGAGGCTCCATGAAAGCAACCGGATGAATCGGCTGTATCTGTTCCATCTGCTCGATGGTAAAATTCGATACCCCGATGTACCGGACCTTTCCTTCCCTGATTAACTTGCTGCAGGTCAGCCAGCCCTCTTCAAGTTTTTCAAGCGGAAACGGCCAGTGAACGAGGTAAAGGTCAATCGTTTCAATTCCCATTCGCTTAAGGCTGGCTTCGCACTGGGCTCTGACGCTGGCTTCATGAAGCTCGAAGGTAGCTTTGTTGTCCTTGTCCCAGGTGGAACCGCACTTGGTGACAATGATGGGTTTCATCTTCAACTGTTTGATAGCTTTCCCTATCACCTCTTCCGAATGCCCTCGGCCGTAAGCGGGAGCGGTATCTATCCAGTTTATGCCCTTATCGAAGGCATGAATAATGGTATCTATCGATTCCTGGTCGTTCTGCGGCCCCCAACTCATACCCCCGTATATTGACCCCATCGGCCAGCTTCCAAGACCGATTACCGATAGCTCGATATCAGTAGAACCGAGTTTTCTTCTTCTCATATCATTCTCCCTGTCGACAGTGTGCAGCTATCATACGATTGCCACCGGGTGACCAGTCTCTTTAAATTTCTATTACTTTTCCGGTTATACCGCTGGCGGCATCGGATACAAGGAATGTTACCAGGTTAGCAATATCCTGGGTGGTGGTAAGTCTCCTCAGCGGCTGCCTCTGAGCCATCTGTTCGGCCATTTTGGGGTCCATGGTTCCATGAGTGCCGAAATTAGTCATAACCATGGTCGGCATGAGAGCATTCACGTTGATATTCGAAGGCCCAACCTCGAGTGAAAGGCATTTGGTAAAAGAAATTATCGCCGCTTTTGCTCCCGCGTATGAGCTTGAACCGGGCATCCCGTTCAGGGCAATACCGGTGGAGAAATTGACTATTTTGCCATCCTTTCGTTCGACCATGCCGGGCAGTACCGCCTTGGCACAATACATCGAGCCGAGGAAATTCACCCGGATATCCCGTTCCCATTTTTCTTCCGATGCCTGCAGCAAAGGCCCTGCCTGGCTTGTTCCTCCGGCGGTATTGACCAGGATATCTATCCTGCCGAATTCCGCCAGAGCCGCCTTTACCGTTTCGTTGACCTCATCCTGCCGGGAGACATCCAACTTATATGCGACTGATTTCCGGCCTGTTTCCCGTACCGTTTCGGTTGTCTTTCGCGCACCTTCCAGGTCCATGTCTGCCGAAATGATATCGCAACCCTCCTGCGCCAGATTAAGGGCAATATTCCTGGCCATTCCTATCTGGCTTCCTGTCCCTGTTACCATGGCAATTTTCCCGTTTAAACCCAGATTCATATTCTCCTCCCCTCATTTTTTCAGTAACGGGTATTGTAGCATATACATCACACAATAACTACATTCCTGGCGGGAAATATTAATATGTAATGGAAAGCAGTACGAACATCCGTTAAGTCATCCCGATTCCACCGGGGTATTTACCCTCGCATTGAATTTAAAAAAACCACGCCATATGTTGACAGCGAAAGTGAAATCGAACTCCTTGATGGTACTACCTATCGATACCTCAGTTCTACCAGACGTTGGCAGATAGTCGCTTTACTCCACATCGATGCCGATTCAACATAATTTTACATGGTAAACTAATATGTATTAAGATGTTGAAGGTGACGGGTATGTGTTACCGAACCATGAAATAATTATTCGAGATAATACTATACCGGAGTGAATTTCGTCATGGATAAACAACCGAGTGAAGAGAATATTCTCAATGATATTGATTATCGTTTGTGGGTGATGCTGGATCACTTGCGATACATGATATGTAAGTCAAGAAGGAAAGAACTTGCCAGATATAGTGTTACGCCTGAACAGGCTCAGATATTGTTTAATATCGGCTATGTCAGCGCTATTACCCTTGATAAGCTGGTTGAATATACGCAACATCAGCATCATTCGATATCCACATTGATAAACAGAATGGCAACCAAGGGCCTTGTAAACAGAACAACTATACCCGGCAGAGGCAAGAAATTGTATATCAGCATTACTGAAAAAGGACGCGAACTCTTAATGGCGTTGCGCAGAGATTCCTTTACTGCCATTTTCTCCTGCTTATCGATTGACGATAAACATGAATTGATGGATTTGTTTAGCCGTTTGTTAATCAATTCCTATAAAGAACTGGGCAAAGACAATATTCCTCTCTGCATTAACGAACCAGCCTCTCCAGCCATTTCGAACGGCAATAATCATTCTTGATGAAATATCCAATCAATCCGCAGAAATTCACTGGACCATACCTCTGAACTGCCCGGGTTGCGTTGGCATTCTCCCTGGCGTATGAAAAGGTTTACCCTCCGGAACAGGCTTAATATTCTACAACACATGGGATAAACCCATATTTCGACTGTAATAAACGAGTCGGACGACGGTATCCGGCTGGTGTAATCCGGATTTTTTTACAGGTGACCTTCAAGCCAGGATTCTATATCAGTAAAGACCTGAAGCTGTTCCGGCTCGTTGAATATTTCATGACGCAATCCGTCATAGAGTTTAAGTGTTTTGTCAGTCGA
Organism: uncultured Dehalococcoidales bacterium; assembly: GCA_964463875.1. Taxonomy (GTDB): domain Bacteria; phylum Chloroflexota; class Dehalococcoidia; order Dehalococcoidales; family UBA2162; genus MGML01. The sequence goes on along the minus strand of CAYXEG010000024.1, from coordinate 23,165 downwards.
GCCCAGTCGGTCGACCAATGTCCGGCTGCGAGCCCCGTCAGTAACCGCATTCCCCGCCATAATAAGCGCCGGCAATTTAATATCATGAACTGAGTCGGAAACAGCCGACATCCTGCCGCCAAGCCCGGCCGGTATCGGGCCGCGATAGACCAGTGGGTCATTGACGTAGGCTTCTATCACTGCCGGGTCCCGGCTGAGAAAATCGGTCGGTAACGGCTGGTTTTCAGGCTGTGGAGGTGCAGGAGGTTCATTGCCGCTGTTGATTCCTCCTCCCGAGGTAATAAGCCCGGCTAATTCGTTCTGATACCGAGATGCATAAAGAAGTGCGATTGCTGAGCCCATGCTGTGACCCACAAGGAATATCCGTTTCCCCCGATTTTCTTTACGAACTAAATCGAAAAATGTCTTCAAGTCATCGACATAATCGGAGAATTTTTCGACATAGACACGTTTACCTTCCGACCTGCCGTGTCCGCGATGGTCGAGAGCATACACTGCATAGCCACGGGAAACAAAGTACTCGGCCATATGACCGTACCGTCCGCTGTGCTCGGCAAATCCGTGGGCTATCATCAGTACTGCCCGTGGTTCACTAAACGGTAGCCAGGACTGATAGAAGAGATTCAGATTACCCAGACCTTTAAAGTATCCTTCTTTACGCGTTGTACTCATATGCTTTCTCCTCCTCTATTTATGTACCTGACCAATACCGGTTTGCACACATAAAGTTGATTGACTTGGTCTTTCCGAAGTGTTAGACTCTTACGATAATTAGATACGATATCGTATACTACTATCGCATAGTAAACACTTTCTGTAATATCCCGTCAAGTTACCGTATCAGGGGTTCTTCAAGGGAATGCATGAAACGCTTCGAGGATATATACAGACTGAGAGAACAGGGAAGGTACATATGGAAAAATTGCTTGCAGGCAAATGTGCTGTTATTGCCGGGGGAGGACGAGGTATCGGCAGGGCAATCGCTCTGGCGATGGCTCGACACGGAGCGAACGTGCTTGTTAATGACTTCGGAACGGAACTCAACGGCGCTAATCCCAGTCCGGCGGCGGCTGATGAAGTCGTGACTGAAATCCGGAAAGCCGGCGGTACGGCCGTATCCTATTTCGCTTCGGTGGCTGATTTCACAGCCTCAAAAGGCATTATCGATTGTTGTATTCAGAATTTCGGGAAAATCGATGTCCTAGTCAATTGCGCAACGATTGCCAGAGGCGGGCAGTTATGGGAGACGAGCGAAGAAGACTCGGACGCCGTGATGGCGGTCACACTGAAAGGCACGCTCAATACCTGTACCCATGCGCTTACCGCCATGATGAAACAGGGAACCGGCCGAATAATCAATTTCACTTCACCGTCATGGCTGGGAGTTACCGGAGCCGATACCTATACAGCGGCCAAGGGAGCGGTCGTCAGCCTGACGAGAGGAATTGCCAGCCGTATGAAACTCGACGGTTACAAAATTACCTGCAATGCTATTGCACCCGTCGCCCGCACCAGATTGAACACCAGCGTACCCCAGATGTGGGTACCGCTTCTCGAAGCAGGGATTATCAACCGGCAGTTATTCGAGGATTCGGCAAATCCTCCTCCTCCCGAAGAAATAGCGCCAATCGTCTGCTACCTGGCGACAGACCAGGCGGAAAATGTGAGCGGGAAAGTCTTCGGAGCCTCACGGGGGAGGGTAGCACTGTATTCGGAACCAAAAGAAATAAAAGGTATCTATAAAGACGGTGTCTGGACACTCGAAGAACTCATGACACTCTTCCCGAAGAGTCTGGGGCAGGATATCGAGAAACAGTGAGCTAATTGAACGGAGAGAGAACCATGTTACTTTCGAACAGGGTTGCGATAATTACCGGTGGCGCCCGGGGTATAGGCCGCGCCATGGCGAACCGGTTCGCCGAGCAGGGGTGCAAGATAGTCATCGCCGACATGCGCCGGGAAGATGCCGAAAAAACGCTGCAGCAAATTACTGAAAGAAAAAGCGAAGGGATTTTCGTTCATTGTGATGTTACGAACTTTGCCCAGATTCAAGATATGATTAAGCAGGGAATCGAAGCTTTCGGAAAAATCGATATTATGGTGAACAACGCGGCTGTTTCACCTCCGGAACGTCCTTTCATCGAAATGACCGAAGAAGAATGGGACCGGACACTCAATGTCAACCTGAAAGGCGTATTTCTGTGCTGCAAGGCCGTGGTACCGCATATGCAGGAACGGAAATACGGGAAGATTATCAACGTCGGCTCGCTCGGCGCCCTCGCACCCTCGCCCGTGATAGCCGATTACTGCGCAGCCAAAAGCGGTGTCGTCATGCTTTCGCAATGCCTGGCGACCAATGTTGCCAAAGATAACATCTGCGTCAACACGTTGTTACCCGGTATCACGAAAACGGACCTGCATGATTTCGTCAGGCCTCCGGAACTGACAAAAGAAGAGTATTTCTCCAGGTTGGACAAAACAATTCCTCTGGGACATGTGGCAGCACCCGAAGAAATCGCCGATGCAGCCGTTTTCCTGGCTTCGGACCTGTCCAGGTATATGACCGGCGACCGCATACTCGTCAGCGGCGGTTTAATCAAATAATAACCAATCAGGAGCGATTAATATGGCAAAGTATAATTCAGAACACAAAAACGACACCCAAACATCAGGGTTAGATTCCAATCAACTGGAACGGTTATCCCGCGCCATCCGGAGCGATATTGAAAATGATGTGTATGATGGCGGCGCTATCGTCGTCGCCCGGAACGGCGTTATCGGTTTACATGAAGCAGTCGGCTATGCAAATCGCAAAGAAAACCGAAAACTGAAACTCAATGATGTTTTCAACATACTCTCCGTCACCAAGGCATTTACAGATGCCCTTCTCCTTTCGCTCATCGAAAAAGGGAAAGTGGCGTTAACGACTCCGGTTACAGAACTCATCCCGGAGCTGTCCGGTAAAGATAAAAAAGTTCTGACTGTTTTTCACCTGATGACACACACCGCCGGGTCACCATCCGTTCTCTTCCCGGTCGAACCGGAAGAGATGGGAAATCTCCAGGCAGTCATCAAGGCGATATGCAGTCTCGACCTGGTCATGGAACCGGGCAAGGCGGTCAGCTACAGCCCGTTGTGGGGGCACGCTCTGCTCGGAGAGATAGTCCGCCGCCTCGATGATAAGAAAAGAGCTTTACGGGACATCTACCAGGAAGACCTCTTCGGTCCTCTGGGAATGAAAGATACGGCGCTCGGCAGGCGTAAAGACCTGAGCCAGCGAATCGTTCCGATTATCGCTCACAGTCCTGATTTCGGCGATATGACCGGTGAGGATGTCAACAGGCACAACCTGTTCATCACCGAAACCGCCGAGATACCGTGGATGGGAGGAGTATCCACCGCATACGACCTGTTCCGGTTTGCGGAGATGCTGCGCCGAGGGGGAGAACTGGATGGAATCAGGATTCTGTCTCCTGTCTCGGTAAAACGAGCTACGACGGTTCAGACCGGAAATCTCGTCAACGACTACTACGTCAGGGTAATGAAAGAGCATGACGTACAACCACCGCCGGCGAATATCGGCCTCGATTTACTCATCAGAGGTAACGAGATAAGCCCTAACAGTATGGGCACTCTTACCTCACCCGGAACGTACGGAAAATTCGGACTGGGAGGGACAGGATTCTGGGTTGACCCGGAGAATGAAGTTACCTTCGTCTTTCTGCGGTCCGGGTTGCTCGAACACTTTAAAGACATGGTCACTTATCAGCGTTTGTCGGACATGGCTATCGCCGCAGTCATCTGATTACGATTGATGCTATAAGTGCTTGACAAACACAAACCGGATTCATACAATATCTGCATAATACATACGATAGTCTTATCAGATATCGTATACGATATCTGCAACTTGTATATTTTATACAGACACGTGGCTGACCCTGCCGGGGAAAACAAGGGTGCTGAGGATGCAGCTCTACTCAGCTTAAATTCCAACCTCCCCCTCCCGTATCCGGAGCCCTTGGGATAATCGGGCTTTGCGGCAGGGTCGGCCGATTACCTATCAAGAAACAGATAACGATTCATAACGAATTCGATTGACAGGTGAAAACAAAATGAACAACATCGTATCCCTGGTTTGCATCAATCCCAAAGGAGATTTCAACGTCCCACCGTCTGCCGGGCTGTCCAACCCTCGGATTAAAGACTTAAAAGGAAAGACAATAGCAATTATCTGGGATGGGAAAAAGGGCGGGGATAATTACTGTATTGCCGTCGAAGAACTCCTGAACAGGAGATATCCTGAGACAAAGACGATGCGACTCGTCTGGGGTGATGCCGAAGCGGCAACAAAAGCCAAAAAAGAAATGGATGCATTCATTTACGGGGTAGGCGATAACGGCATGGGAGGATGGATTCAGTGCCGCCAGGTAGTCGCTCTGGAAAAAATGGGGAAACCGGGTGTTTTTGTTGTCGGTGATAACGCGACTCATACCGCCAGGATGTCAGCTGAAGACGCAGGAATGCCGACGTTGCGAATCGTCAGCCTCCCTTCGATAGATTACTACCCGAACAGGATAAGTGTAGAACGAATCAGGCCGGCTACCGAAACATCGATTGACGAGATTGTAAAAGCTCTGACCGAACCGCTGTCACAGGAAGAAAAAAATCCCGATTTAAAGAACCGTACAAAAACTGCTGAAACAGTCACCGTCACAGCCGAAAACTACGAAACGGCAATCGAAACCTTCAATCAACTTTACCTTGATTACCACTGGGGTGACGGGCTTCCCCTCATTCCTCCCACCGAAACTGCCGTTCGACAGATGTTAACCGGCACGAAGCGTTCCCCCGATGACGTCATCGGGACCGTACCTTACCGGAACGGTATTGCAACGGTTAGAAAGATAGCCGTCAATGCCGTAATGGCCGGAGCTAAACCGGAATACCTCCCTGTCATCCTTTCCGCGATGGAATGCCTGACGGAAGAGGGTACCTACACGCATATGATGAGTTCGGAAGGCTCTTTTACCCTGATGATTATGGTCAGCGGACCGCTCGGCAAAGAACTGGGGATGAACTCCGGTGTGGGATTATTGGGACACGGCTGGAGGGCAAACAACACGATTGGCCGGGCAGTACGATTATGCCTCATCAACCTGGGATACCTGTGGCCGGGTGAAATAGACATGGCGCTCATCGGACGCCCGTCGTCCCATACCTTTTACACCTTCGCCGAAAATATGGAGGAAAGCCCCTGGGAGTCGTTTAACGAAGGCCTTGGGTATAAACCTGGAGACAGTTGTGTGACGGTCTCGACGGTGACGAGCGGCGGCGGTATCGGGATGAAGGTATACGGGGGCGGTGTTGTCGAACCGTGGGATACCGTTGAGGTACTGAACGATGTCCTTCACGATATCGCTAAAGACAGAGGAACATTCGGTTCGTATAAACTGGGTGTTGCCAATCCGGGCGCTCATCTGAGAAAACACATCCTCGTCGTTCACCCGGAATTCGCTATCATGCTGAAACGTCTCGGTTACACCAGTAAAAAGAAACTGCATGATTTCCTGTATGAGACAACCATGGTACCGTATGAGGAACTTTCCCAGCAGGAAATTCAGGGAATTCACGACAGGATTAATACAAAACCTTCCGATATCGATATTTTCTTTCCCCACGACGCTGTTCCCGCTCACCGGGTACCGGTAATCCTTTCGTCACTCAAGCCGGGGAATAAAGTGCCGGTCGTCAATCCGGAAGACATTCATATCGTCGTATCCGGGAGTATACCGGGTTACACGTTCGGTTTTTCATATTTCCGCACAGCCCATATGACGAAACTAATCAAAGATGCTGTGTTAACCAAATCCGGACGTTAACCGAAACAGGTAACAATTTTGGAGAGGTAAGATATATGCAGATTGTAAAAACAGATAAAGGTTACGTATCCGGCACCGTTATCGGTGAACCGGGGAAAGAGGTTTCTGTTTTTCGCGGGATTCCGTTTGCCGCTCCTCCGGTGGGAGAACTCCGTTGGAAACCTCCGCAGCCTGCGGAACCGTGGGATGGAATCAGAGAATGTACCCGTTTCAGCAGTATATCGCCGCAGGTCGAACCGGCGGGAATGGTTTCAGGTTTCGTTCTCGATGAAGATTGCTTGTATCTTAATGTACTGACTCCTGCCCGGAAGCCCGATGAAAAACTCCCGGTGCTGGTCTGGATGCACGGCGGCGGATATGCCTCGGGTTGCGGTAACGACAAAATCTGGAATAGCCCCCGGCTCCCCCAGAACGGAGCATTGGTTGTGACGCTCAATCACCGGCTCGGACCAATCGGTCTTTTTGCCCACGAAGCGCTTTCAAAAGAATCACCCGAGGGTGTTTCAGGCAACTACCTGTTTCTCGACCTCATTGCCTCTTTACGGTGGATAAAGAACAATATCGCTGCATTCGGAGGTAATCCGGATAACGTCACTATCTTCGGTGAGTCTGGCGGTGGTGCTAAAGTTGCCTTCATGATGCTTTCGCCTCTGGCGAAGGGATTGTTCCACCAGGCTATCTGCGAAAGCGGCACGGTACTGGCTATCCTTGAGAGCAAGCCTTTGAAAGAGCTTGAAAATCACGGAAAACAACTGTTCGATAGACTCGGGGTAAAGTCACTTGAAGAGGCGCGTTCGTTGCCATTTTCGAAAATAGTCGAAACCAGCGAAGTAATGGAAACAACCGGTAAACCTGTAATGCCGAGGTCGTTTATCTGGGACGCAGCCGTTGACGGCTGGCTGTTACCGGACCACCCGAAGACGTTATTTGCCGCCGGTTGTACCAATCCTGTTCCGCTTCTCGTTTCCGCCAATCTGGGAGAATTAACGGGGACCGGACCTCTTATCATTCCGTCTCTTATTCCCGCTTATACTTCGATGCTTGCATCCGTGAAAAAACAGGGGCGCAAGGGGTATGCCTGTATCTTCGACCAGGTACCGGCTGTCTGGCGACAGGAAGGTGCTGTCTCAGTCCATTCCATCGAGTTACCCTACGTGTTCGGCGACTGGGATAATTCATCAGGCTGGTGGAAGTCGATTGGGATGTTCGTTCGTCAACTGGGAGTGAAGACCGCTAATCCTCAACTCGACAAGGTCGACCGGTACGTCTCGGAGAAAATGATGGAATTATGGGTCAATTTCGCCAGGGATAGTAAACCTTCAGCGAACGGGATTCCTGAATGGCCTGAATATGAGAAAAGCTCGGACAAGTACATGAATGTCCACGATACGTTCGAAGTACGAGACGGCTTCTCCGGTATCGGGCAATAAACGGTTGTAGCCAGCCAGTGTTGCCCTCTTCATCTTACTCCCTCCTGTACAGTAAGATACTGCACAGGAGGGAGTATTTTTTTTACTCTTATCCAAGCCCGAGCAACCGTGAAGGATTCCTCTTCGCCATTATCTCGATTTCTTCCGGAGTCATTCCGTTTCGGAGCAGGATAGCCATGAAAAACCTGAAACCTTCGGCGGGATAGATATTCCAGTATTGACCGAGGTCAGTACTCATAATGCAATACTCAGCACCGATTGCCTTTATCACGTCAACCCGTTCCTTCGGGCTGTGACAAAATTCGGTCGGCAACAGAGTGACCGTCGTTTGTTCGATATAAGCGCCCATTCCGGCTAAACGCTTCAGTTCCTCCACCGTCAGCGTCACTTCCATGAATTCGCCATCGGAAGGATGAGTAATCACAATCTTATCGATACCCTTCTCTCTGGCAGCTTCGACCACGGCAAAAATCTCAGCCGGAGCCATGTGACCGCTGGCCAGTACCATATCATGTTTTTTTATGATATCGAGAATCGGAGCGATTTCCGGAACCAGTTTTCCTTCGCTCGTCAGGATAGAAAAACCTTCGCCGTCCAGTTGCAGCCCCAGGGCTCTCATTTTCGCGCGGGAATTTGTCGATGAGAAGGTAGGCATCCAGGCTACTTTCACGCCGATACGGGCATGTTTTTCAAGAGCATCGATATTCAATCCGCCTATCTCATAATCAAGGCAGATACCGCCGAACACTGTTATATCCGGTACAAGCTCGTTCACCACGGCTGCCACCGGTGTCGTCGGGTAACTGTGATTTTTCAGGACGATGGCTTTCATGCCAACATCGGCAGCCTGTTCGGCAGCCTCCAGACCGGTTACCCGCGTATCCATTTCGTCGGGGCCGATATGCAGATGCATGTCTATCGAGCCGGCAATCAGTTCATCCAAATCGGGGTTATGCATACGTTTTTCTCTCCTTTCAACCAACTATGTTGCAGGTAAGCCCGGTCGATTCAACCAGGCGTTTCATCCGGGTGAGGATATCCTGATGAAACAAGGGTAGTCCTTCGATGGGATATTCACGACCGAGGGCCGCATACCTGGCGCTCCCGAGATGGTGCATGGGTAGCAGGTGTACCTCTACCAGAGAAGGCAGGCTTTTAGTAAGCTGGCACATATCGAGAAGGTTGTCATCAGAATCGTTATACCCGGGTATAAGCGGTAATCGCAGGTACACCGGAATGCCTTTTTCGGATACAAATCGCAGGTTATCAAGAATCAGGTCATTCGAAACACCGGTATATTCGATGTGCTTTTCTCTATCCATGTGTTTGATATCCCAGAGAAAAAAATCAACGTACGGAAGCACCGATTCGATATTCTCTCTGGGAACGAAACCACAGGTATCCACACCGGTACCGATACCATTCTTTTTAAGTTCTTTCAACAAATCAAAGGTAAAATCCGGGTACAGCAAAGGCTCTCCACCGGAGATGGTGACCCCACCGCCCGAATGCCGGTAGATGACCTTATCTTTTATCACTTCTCGGACGAGTTCGTCAACGGTATAAGGATGCCCGATTTTTTTCAGAGCCTCCGCATAACAGACGGAAGCGCACGTTCCGCAATTATCGCACAGGCTTCTGTTCAGAACGACCGATTCTCCCTCCGGCGACAGAGCTGCACGGGGACAGACCGGAAGGCAGTCTCCGCAACCGATACACTTCTCAGGGAACAAGGCTATTTCAGGGGTTTCTTTCTGGGATTCCGGAGTCGAACACCACAAACAGCGCAAAGGGCATCCTTTGAAAAAAATCACCGTTCGGATACCGGGACCATTGTGAACCGTCATCCTGGTGATATCAATCACCAGACGCTTCTTCACAACAGCCACAGATTTATGTACCACGTCGCTCTTATCCGGCATGTATCAGGATAGTCACCAGCCCTGCTGTTCGGTCCGGTTGATAATGTCGAGTTGCTGGTTGGGACTGAGCTCGACAAAATAAGCCACGTAACTGGCCACCCTAACCAGCAGGTCCCGGTGTTTCTCAGGTTCTTTCATAGCATTACGCAGCAGTTCGGCGGAAATAATATTGAACTGGACATGGTAGAGTCCCAATTCCTCGCACGACCTGATGAAAGCGACGAATCTTTCGATATCGGCATCGGTACTGAAGAGATTCGGGTTCAACCGGAGGTTAATCAGGCCGCTCAGCGCCCACCGGTTGGTCGGCAACTTGCTGAACGACTTTACCACTGCACTCGGGCCGTTCCGGTCGGCGCCCTGAACCGGCGAGCACGTATCAGCTATCGGCTGAGGGTGTTTCCGTCCGTTCGGCGTAGCCCCGATTGCTTCTCCGAATTGAGTACTGGCAATCGCTACCAGCCCTCCCGCCAGGTACCTGCCTCCCCATTTCGGGATAAGGTCTTTCCGGGTATTGAGCCAGTCGATAAGGTCAGCCCAGACATCGGCAATCCAGGTTGCCCATCCGTCGGCGTAGTCATCATCGTTTCCGTATTTAGGGACACCGTTGACACAGAGTTGCCGCAGGTTCTCATTGCCTTCCCAGTTGGCCTTCACTGCCTCGATAAGCTGGTCCCAGGTAATTGTTCTATCTTTGAAAATCAGTTTATCGATAACGCCTAATGAATCGGCTGCGTCGGCGATACTGGCCAGCAGGAAACCGTACAGGGTATACCAGGCGCCTCCCCGGGTGATGTCGCGACCCCGGTCAAGCGGTCCTTCGGCGAATGCCGAACAGAACGGAGCAGGGTACCATTCACTCTGGTTTTCCTTGAATACTTTCTCAGCTTTCGCCATATATTCGCCCCAGTAAAACACCTGTTTACGGTAGGCTTCTTTCACCTGATCCATCGAAGTAAATGTTCCGGGGTCACCGGTTTCGGGTCCTATCTGTTTTCCGCAGACGGTGCATTTACCGTTGCTTAACACCAGTTCCACCCATTTGGAGGCGAGGGCGATTGCTTCATACGCATTATCCATGGTGATGTAAGGAATACCGATTTCCGAACACCCGGCAACGGTAAACTGACGCCAGTCTTCGACGGTCAGGTCGGGATAAGCTTTCGATGCCATCAGGATGCCTTTCCGGTCACCGATAAATTTCGGATACCCGAGGCCGAGACGAATGAGTTCGGCGGCTTTTCTCAGGTAGGTATCCGGTGTCCCTTCCCAGACCCTCATGGCAAATTCCGGCTGATTCAAGCGCAAATCACCCATTGCCTCCAGTACCATCATGGTAACCTCATTGCAGGCATCTTTGCCTTCGCTCGTCTGCCCGCCAATGACCATCGTCTGGGACAGGCCCTGTCCGGTTGCCCATTGCGACCACTCGTAGTTGAGCGCCCAGGCAGGCTCGTTGAATTTGACCAGGAAGCATTCAAGAAGCTCCAGCGCCTCTTCACGGGTTATCTTCTTTTCTTCTTCCACCGTTTTCCGGTAGAACGGGTACAATATCTGGTCGATACGGCCGAGAAAATGAACGGCAAATGTAGCATGTTCCATCCATGTCATCGAGAACATGAACCAGATGCTTTGCAAAGCTTCCCACCAGTCGCGGGCGGGATGTTCCGGTACCTGGGTGCAGACTTCGGCTATTCGCTCAAGCTCTTTCCTGCGCCGAGAGTTGGTTTCTTTGGCAGCCATGTCATGTGCCAGTTCGGCATACTTATGAAAATAATCTATGGCTGCATCGAGGGTAATGAGTACCGCTTCGTAGAACTCACGCCTTTGCTTCCGGTCGAATTTCCGATACGGCCGGTCGAGTTCCGCCAGTTGCTTTTCAACTTCTTCCCTGACTCCTCTGATTCCCTTATAGAGAACTTTTTCGAAATTGATGAACATATGGCCGGCTTCTCTTGTCATGGAAACATCGCCGATAATGGGGATATGAGGGCATGCCGAAACTCCCGGAGCAGTATGGTCGAGAATATCTTTATCGACATGGTTCAGATTGTAATCGAAAAGAGACGGGATGCCGTTCTGAACGGCGGGAATGATTTCTTCCTTTAACTCTCTTCGCTCTTCAGGATGAATGCGAATTTTGTCATAGGGCCGGGTAGAGAAGTCTTTTTCGGGGTCATCCATCTCTTCGGCAAAGGAAGGGATATTTGCCGTGGTAATAAAAGCGGAACGGGTTTTGCTGCCAATGGTTCCGACGATAAGTTCATCCTCAAGAATCATCCGGCTTTTTTCTCTGAGGAATATTTCAAGAAAACGAGCTCGCTGAATAATCGAAGGACTGTCTTTATACTGAGAATAAGCTTTTACCTCGGCTCTCACCCGTTCCAGACATAATTCAGCTTCTTTCCGCACCCTCTTCCTGGCTTTTTCAACCCGTTCGGAACGGACGGCTCCGAATACCTCCTGCCATGCACCTATATCTTTACCAGGCCTGCTGCTTGAATCAATCGCCATCTTTCTCCCTCCACCAGACATTTCCCTCTATACCATTTTACCAGAACGAGCTCGCTATTCTTCAGCCTTAGCTGTACCTTTTCAGTCTGGCTCCTTTGGCATAGTTTACTCTGCCGACATAGAATTCTTCTTCAGGAGCTTCACGAGGCGTCAGTCCGCCTGCTTTCAAGGCATTCCTTATTGCCTGTTTATGATAATCGTAAAGTCTCGGAACCGGCTGGCGTAACATGCCGCCGTTTCCCCCGTTGCACCAGTGATAGTATTTGTCCATGGTGCAGTATATTATTCCGGTATCGAAATACGATACCGACGACATGCCCATCGATGAGGCGTTAATCGGTTCCGTTTCCCAGTGAATTGCCAGGGCTTTATCGATTTCACCTTTTGTCAGGAAATCGAACATTCTGACCATACGGGGGGTCTCAGGAGTCTGCAACATGTAAAACGGCGAAGGCCCGGACCACTGCTGTCCGTAATGAGGGACGGTAAAAAACCATCGCTCCGGAATAGGGTCGTTCACCAGCAGAATATCGCCTGCCAGCTCGAAGCACTCGACGGTGAATGCCAGCGAACTGCCCCCGCCTATTTTCAGAGACACCACATTCGGTATTTCGGCGATACGCGGGATGAGCTGCAAAGGAAAGTAGGCAGGGTCTAGCGTTTTTGTTTTCAACCGTGCCGGGTAGAAAATCACCGCCAGATTGGTCGAATCGCAAATATACTTGTATTCCCGGTAGATGTCTTCTTCCGAACGAGGATAGTACTGGAGCGGGTGTCCCACCAGGGCAACCGACCCTCCGGCTTTTTCGTATGCCCGGAGCATTTCTATGTCCTGTTCAACGGTGTCATGCATAACCGTTATCGAGGTGTTCATTTTCCCTCTGGCTTCGTCACAGACTATCTCCAGAAACCGGACTCTCTCCTGAAACGTCATGCCGCAAACCTCGGAAGCGCAGAGAACCGAGAAAAAACCGTTGTCCGCCAGGTGCTGCACATCGTACCTGATACCTTCTTCGTCAAGTTCCGAAAGGTCGGGAGTAAACGAAGGGAAGATGACCGCTTCCAGCCCCTTTAATTTTTCTTTCGCCCATTCTTTCGCTTCGGTTTTTGTAAATTCCATACGTCCTTCTTTCAACCGACCGGGGATATTCCAAGGCGTTGTTATATCAATCCCCGGGCTATCATTTCGGCGAGCGGTTTTGCCCGGCTGACTTCATCCACCAGTTTCGGGTCCGGGTCCGGGTAGACAACCGGGCCGTTTTCCCGTGAAGGCAGGATAGCTGCCGACATATTCGGCGGCATCGTCATTTCGCCGCGCTGGTTTTTTACCCACGCTTCTATATCAACGCAGTATTTTCCGTTTTCGTTGTACTTTTTCGTTACCTTCCCTTCGAGGATTGTGGTATCGCCCATCATGTTGAAGACCCTTTCATCCCCGCTCATTTTCCAGAGGAAACCATCATCGCCAATCCAGTTGGTAAAGAGGTTGCACATCCAGCTCATCCTCTGGTTTCCGTAATCATAGGCTCTTTCAACACCTATTGCCCTGGCAAAATGGTCAAGGTAATGAACGAGTTCGGGGACATCATCCTCGCCGGTTTCCTCGACATGCTCTAGGAAATTCGGGTGTCTGGCTTCGTAATTGAATTCTATCTTGTGCGCTTTCAGGTAAGGAGACCCTGCGCCCATCAGGAAAACGAGTTCGTCACGAACGCTCAGGGGCCCTTTGATGAGCGGTCCGACAACGTCTCCAACCTTAACATCTTCCCAGTACCGGGGATTTGCACCTCTGACTTCTTCCCGGTCATATGCTTCGAGTATACGGAGCCAATCCTGTTTTGTGTAGGACTCCTTCGGGCGTCCACGATTCTTTTTTGCGCCACCGGCGGCGCTTCTTTCAGCCCACACAATGTGATACAGTTCTTTTCCCAGAATCTCCTGCGTTTCCGCATTCAGGTACACAATATCGCCATAGTCAATGTAAATATTGCCTTTACCTGCCATACGGCCTTCTTTTACCGCCATCTCGCGAATGATGGCTACGGAAGCCAGTTTCGTTCCCGCATACACCGGCTTGTACCACTGCCAGTCGCCGCCTGAATACCAGCCGTGTATGCCGGTCAAACCGCTGCCGGTGGCCGTCCACTGATGGGTATACAGAAAAGTCCCCGGAGCGACAATCTTTCCATATTTCGTTTTTGCAGCATACGTGTCATCTCTGAACAAGGGATTGGTATCGCCGATACCGTCAACGTAGTGACGAATCGTGTCGGCAGTAGCTTCATTGTTAAAGTAAATCGCCGACGGAATGAACGGTTTATTCATCCGGAAATTTCTTCTTTCCAGCATTTCAGGAGTTACCCGGCCGGATTCGGAAGACGGTTTTTCATCCTTTGAATCTTTTTTTACCCTGACTCTCGGGTGTTTCTCCCATTTTGTTTCATCAATTTCTGATATGTAGTCTTCCAGCATATGACGCTCCTTATCAGTATGGGTAATTTTCACAGGGCAAATATTGTATGCGAATATCGTATTATCTTGACAATGCGATATTCGCATTATAAATTATTTACAACAGTTTGAAAACTTGGCAATCTTAGAGTACCCCCAAAGATTTTCCATAGAGGTGGATTATGCAGGTAAACTGGCGAGACTATTACCAGAGCCGTTTTATATCTCCTGAAAAAGCAGCTTCAATGGTCAAAAGCGGTGATTTTGCCGCTTTCACCATGGGCAGAGAAGCCTTTGCCTGCGGCTTTGCCCTGGCGGCCCGTGTGGGCGACCTGAAAAACGTCGATGTCCTCGCATTTACTCCTACCTATGATTTCGGCTGGTACGGCGAAGGATGGGAAGATTCTTTTCATGTCATTATCGGCATGCCGACCGGAACCGCACAGGAAGCGGTCGACACCCGCCGGATAGACATGTTCGTTACCGCCCCGATTGAACAGATGTACCTTGAACGGACCCCGGATATTCTCTTCACGGAGATATCTGCTCCGGATGAAAACGGTTTCTGCAGCTTCGGAAATTCTGTCTGGGATAAAAAGAAGCAGATAACCCGGGTGCGCTCTCAGGGCAGGCCGGTCATCGCAGAAGTCAACCCGAAGCTCCTCAGGACCTTTGGGGATAACTATATCCATGTCTCCGAAATCGATTACTTCGTCGAACATGTTTCTTCCGGCCTTTCTCAGGCATCCGGCAGTCTGGCAGGCAGGGAACGCCGCGAACCGGACCCGTACCTGAAAGATATCGCCGGTTATGTCGGTTCTTTGATTAAGGACGGTGATACCATACAGATAGGTGTCGGGCGCACCACCGAACCGCTGGTACAACTCGGTATCCTGGATGGCAAACACGATATCGGCGTCCATACCGAAGCAACCCCTCCCGGCATCATCTCGCTCGTTCGCGAAGGGGTCATCAACGGCCGCCGGAAGACGCTTCTCCCCGGTAAAGTAGTCGCTACCTCGATAGGCGGAAGCACTGCCGAAGAGATGGAATGGGTGAATAACAACCCGATATTCATGCTGATGGACCATGAATGGCTGGAAGATTTCCGAACGATAGCCGCCAATGACAACATGACAGCGATAAATAACGCCTTGCTCATCGACCTCGCCGGTCAAATTACCGCCGAGACGATAGGCTTTCGTATCCGTTCGTCGCCGGGAGGCCAGCCCTCATTCGTCTTCGGCGCTCTTCAGGCAAAAAATGGAAAATCTATCACCGTGGTACCGTCTGTTTCGGTCAACGGACAATCACGTATCGTCCCGTTCATGCCGGAGGGTACCTTCGTCACCATACCCCGCGGGTTCTCAGATTATGTCGTAACGGAATACGGCATCGCCAGACTGCGCGGTAAAACGATTCGTCAGCGTAACAATGAACTTATCGCCATCGCCCATCCCGACCATCGCGCCGAATTAAGAAAGGAAGCCCGGCGGTTGTACGGTACATGCTAGCCGCAAAAAACGGGAAAGAACAGGAAATAATGCAGGAAGATTCGTTACGTCCTTACCGGGTGCTTGACCTTACCGACGAAAACGGGTTACTCGCCGCACGCATACTTGCCGACCTTGGCGCAGATACCATCGTTATCGAACCGCCAGGAGGAAACCATGCCCGTAATCTCGGCCCTTTCTACCACAATATTCCCCATCCGGAAAAAAGCCTGACGTGGTTCGCTCTCAATACCAATAAACGCGGCATCACGCTGGATATCAGAACCGAGGATGGTAAACGGCTGCTCAGGGAACTGGTAAAGACGGCTGATTTCCTTTTTGAATCCTGGTCTCCGGGATATATGGAGAGTCTCGGCATCGGTTACGAAGATTTAAAGAGCGTCAACCCACAGCTTGTCATGACCTCGATTACCCCTTTCGGTCAGACAGGTCCGTGGCGGGCTTATAAAGGCTCCGACCTTGTCGAAATGTCACTGGGCGGTCTTGTCTATCTCAGCGGAGAACCGGGACAGCAACCGCTCCGCATCCCGGTTCCTCAGATATTTTTCCA
This sequence comes from uncultured Dehalococcoidales bacterium, assembly GCA_964463875.1. Lineage (GTDB taxonomy): Bacteria > Chloroflexota > Dehalococcoidia > Dehalococcoidales > UBA2162 > MGML01. Next base: position 6,902 of record CAYXEG010000024.1, on the reverse strand, counting down.
TGCCGGTTCATGGGCAGCTTCAGGCGCCATGATGGCATTAATGGCACGATATTCTACCGGAGAAGGACAGCACGTTGATGTTTCCATGCTCGAAGCGGCCGCCTGGTCGAACTACAGCAGCGCGGAGTGGTGGTCGTACTCCCCGAAAAAACTTCTCAAACGCGAAGGAACGTGGCGACAGCAGGGGCTATCACGAATGCGGCTGATATTTGACTGCAAAGACGGCTACGTCCTGATGTTTCTCCTCGGCGGCACCATGGCTACTGTCGGCGAATACCGGATGGTCGAATGGATGGAAGCCGAAGGGAAATGTCCTGACTGGCTCAGGGGATTCGACTGGCAAAACCTCGATGTCGCCAATGTCGACCAGAAGTTTTTCGACAATCTCGCTGAAGCAGTCGCGCCGTTTCTGCTCGATAAAACCAAGAAACAGCTTTTCGACTGGGCGATGGAAAATGAACTGTTCCTCGCTCCGGTCAATGCGACCGGAGATCTGCTCGTCAATCCGCAACTGAAAAGCCGCGAATTCTGGAGAGAACTGGAGCATGACGAACTGGGTGAAACTATCATCTATCCGGGACCATTCGTCAAGATGAGTGAAACACCGGTTACCGTCCGTCACCGGGCACCGCTCATCGGTGAACACAACCGGGTGATATACCATGACGAGTTGGGGCTTTCCGTCAAGGAGTTAACCTCTTTAAAACAGGCCGGAGTTATCTAGATGCAAAAGAACCTGCCACTCGAAGGATTGAAAGTATTGGAATTGACCAGGGTAATTGTCGGTCCCGGTGTTGCCCGGTTCCTCGGCAGTGCCGGAGCAACCGTCGTGCATGTAGAAAGCCAGAAGCGCATCGATTTTATGAGGGTTTCCTACCCCTATCAGGACAATATCCCCGGCATCAACCGCGCCGCCTATTTTGCCCGGTATAATCCGGATAAACTTGGCATGAGCCTGGACCTTTCGAAACCGGAAGGCCTGGATTTGATGAAACGCCTCGTTGCCTGGGCAGATGTGTTCATCGAAAGTAATGTCCCCGGCATGATAGACAAATTCGGACTGGATTATGAGCACATCAGAGAATTGAACCCTGAGATAATCATGCTCAGCACGAATCAGATGGGGAGAGAAGGGCCGATAGCACGGTATAAAGGGTTTGGGGTACAGACGGCGGCTATCGCCGGGTACCACCTTATCACCGGCTATGGAGATGGGAAACCGATGGGCCCGTTCGGTGCCTATACGGATATGGTTTCCATCCAGTGGTTGCTTACCGCGCTGTTAGCTGCCATCGATTACCGGAAGCGAACCGGCAAGGGTCAGTATCTCGACCATTCTCAGCTTGAGGCGGGCGTCCAATTCCTGGCACCGGCTGTTCTGCAGTACACCGCCAATGGTGAGACTATGCCCCAGGCGGCGAACCGCGAACTGCACGCCGCTCCGCACGGATGCTACCGCTGCAAGGGTGACGACCATTGGTGCGCCATCACCGTATTCACCGACAAAGAATGGGAAGCTTTCTGCTGCGTTACGGGCAATCCCGATTGGACGAAAGACCCGGACTTTGCAACGCTCACCGGAAGGAAAGAAAACGAAGACCGACTTGATGCGGCTGTCGAAGCGTGGACACGGAAGTACAGCGCGGATATGGTAGCGGAGAAACTCCAGAGCGCCGGGATTGCTGCCGGCGTGGTAGCCAGCGGAGAAGACCTGAACAATAATCCGCAGCTTGCCGCCAGGAACTATTATCCGCTGCTCAAACATACGGAAATCGGCCCCTCTTGTTATAGCAACCCGCCGTTCAAACTGTCGGAATCTTCAGTTGAAGTCCGTCAAGCAGCCCCCTGCCTGGGCGAACATAATGAATATGTTTGCCGTGAAATCCTGGGGCTGACAGATGAGCAGTTCATCGAACTCCTGCAAAGCGGCGCGTTGGAGTAAATATCCGTGAAATGAAAAAAGCTGGCGAACCCGGGTTCGCCAGCTTTTTAATATCGTGATAGACCGGGTTCAATAACCCATCGACTTCTTCAGGTCTTTATCTATCCAGAAATGTTTTGCAAACAAGGCACCCTGACCATAACAGTTTTTCACCCACGGCCACCAGAAGCTGTACGTATAGGGAGTCGGCCTGACGATATAGTACGCTTGTTCCAGAACGTAAGGGGTAATTTTTTTATACTCAGTGTACGCCTGCTCGTTATTGATAAACATGTTGGCATTAACCGCTTCGAATACCGATTCGATAAACGGATCTTTCATTCCTTTTGTCTCATCGCCGACAAAACTGGGGTTAAACCAGCTGCCTCCCCGTAAGCCGGAAAGGTAGAGTTGCTGGGTAAAGGTTCCCCACAAGTAGCGGTATACCAGGTCTTCATGACTCCGGGCGATATTGATGCCATTGTAGACACCCGATTCTCTTATGTCTAGTTCTATTTCGATGCCTACTGCGGCCCATTGATCGACGAAAATGGAGAGTTCATCGACACGTTGAGCGTCACTTGGCCCAAGGATTTTTGCCTTGAATCCGTCCGGATATCCGGCATCCGTTAATAGTTGCTTTGCTTTTTCGATATTATGGCTGTACAACTCCTGTACTGATGCAGGGAGTTCTTCCATAGGCACATAGAGTGCCGTCGTTTGTTTGTTTACCGGCCAGACATTTATGTCAGCGTTACCTTCAAAGTAATCATTCTTTATAGCCTCAAAATCGGTTGCCAGCATCATTGCCTGTCGTACCCTGACATCATGGAACGGTTTACTCGAGTCGAGTCTGTTCATGGCGATTACCCAGGGTGTGTTCGACATATAGGTCGTGTATTCGAGTCCGGGAGTCGTCTGTATGAGCGGTTTGGCGCTCGGCGCCTCAATCCCGGACATGAAGTCGAGTTTCCCGGTTCTCAGTCCGGCCAGTTGCGTTGAGACATCGGGAATAATGAATTGTTTATACACATCAATATATGGCAGTTGCTTGCCTGTACCCGGCCCTACCGGGTCAGTTTCCCAGTACGTAGGATTTTTTTCGAAGGTTATTAAACTGCCGGTTACGTAGTCGGTAATCATGAACGGGCCTGTCCCGACGGCTTTTCGCCAGTCTGTTTCCATATCACCGTATTTTTCAACCACCTCAGGAGGATAGAGACAGTTAAACCCGCCTCCCTGAATTATCCAGTTATGGGAAGTCCACGGGTCTGTCGGTGTTGTAATGGTTACCTGCATTGGTCCTGTTTTCTCGTAGGTCAAACCTACCAGAAGGTTAGGCCTGGATATGTTAATCCAGGAACGGGGAGCTTCAAGAAGCCTTTTCAGGCTTGAGACGATATCATCAGCCGTAACTTCACGTCCGTTCATCAATCTTCCGGCTTCGCTGTCCACCGGCTGCCAGTGTACTCCCTCGCGGAAATTAAGTACCCATACACCGATTGAGGGCATTTCCCAGCTTTCTGCAAGACAGGGCTGGAAGTAGTCTTCGACGGCTCCGGCTCCGGCCAGCAGATTCGTTACCCCGCTTCCGGCCGGACCTCTCCGCCAGTCTGTGACCATATACTGGTCGTACACGATATTGATAAAGGCTCCGGCACTACCACCGGTACCGCTGTCAAAACTGGATATATCAGCGGTTATAAAGGTATTGAGCGTACCTCCGTACTGTGGCACATCCGAAGAAACAACTTTTTCTTCATCGGGTTTGGTTACGGTGCCGGTTTCCTTTGTTGTGTCCTTTATTATTACCTCATCCGATCCCTTTTCCTGCTTCACACTTGGTGTTGTTTCAGTACTGCATGAGGTCATGATTAAGAACAATGTCATCAAACAACTGACCAGTATCCAGATATACTTGTGTTTCATTGCAACGTTGCCTCCTTGACGAATACATCATTCAACCCGGGAAGTCTAGTATCGTGGAGTCGTGTGAATAGGTAAGTTTCCTATTATTTCATCTATACCCTCCTGAGCTAACTCTACTGCTGGGCCAGATTACCCACCGGTACTCCGGACACGAAGTGGGTATAATCGGCATCAAGCTGAGTAGAGTTATTTGTGCTCAGCTCCTCGTTTTTTCCCGGCAAGGCTAGCATTCATTATTTACCTTGTTTCAAGCTTTCATCTAGCTACACTTTCACCTCATTGGAATAATTGTATTATCATATATGATATTGCAAAATTTGGCTAATAGTATAAGTGTTCCTTGCTGATATGTCAAGACTTTTTTTTGAGGTTAATAAAAGATGAGTGGTATGAGTCGGTTTCATCAGCTCTGATATGGTGAAAGAAATCCTGTTCAATCCTTTCAATCAGGTCAATGGCGTTGACATCACCCATTGAAGAATCAGTGCCTGGATTATTCTTTCTTCGATTCAGTTATCTTCAGGATGGTAATCAAAAAAACAGCGCTTGGCTGTGAGTGTAAATCATCTCTCGCTGTTTCGCTGATTCTTTCTATTTACTCCCAAATAGTAACTGTGATATATACTTTGTAACGTTTCATGCGGTATTTCAAGTAACAACTCACGGAGGTAACTTTTATGATTCAGACAGCGAAGATTACCGTTCATCCGGCATTTAAAATCGGTGACATTGCTCCTCGGCTCTTCGGAGCCTTTCTCGAGCCTATCGGCTCGATGGTTAATGGCAGTATGTATAATCCAAAGCATCCGACGGCTGATGAAAAAGGTTTCCGAAAAGATTTCATCGAGGCTCTCAAAGATACCGGCCTGCCGGCTGTGCGCATGCCGGGCGGTAATTTCGTGTCCGGCTGGGACTGGAAGGATTCGGTAGGTCCTGAGGAGAAAAGAAAAGCCCACCTTGACCCCGCCTGGTTCCAGTACATACCGAACGATATCGGCCATGACGAGTACCTCCAGTGGGCAGAGCGCGTCGGATTCGAACCAATGTACACTATCAACCTTGGCACAGGCAATATTAACGACGCTCTCAGTATCGTCGAGTATACCAACCATGAAAGCGGGACTTACTGGTCGGATTTACGCCGTGAATATGGCCATGAAAAACCGTACAACGTCCGGACCTGGTATCTTGGCAACGAGATGGATGGCCCCTGGCAGATTAGTTCATGGGAGAAAAACCCGAAGGGCTACGGGGTACTCGCTCATGAAGTGTCGAAGGCTATGAAGTGGGTCAGTCCGAAAATCGAAACCGTTGCCTGTGTATCGTCCTCACCATTCCTCCACACCTATCCTCAATGGGACCTCGAAGTATTACAGGAATGTTATGAGACAGTCGACTTTATCTCGCTTCATCACTACCACTCCGCTCCTGCGGGTGACTTAGGCGCTCTTCTTGGCGGTTCGGCGATGTTCGAGGACTATATCAGAACGGAAATCGGCCTGTGTGATTTCGTTCGGACGAAACTGCGTTCGCCAAAAAAGATGATGCTGTCATTCGACGAGTACGGCAGTATGATGGAGCCTGCCAGAGATATTCACTACGGGAGGGGCAGTTATCAGAATATCTCCACCTTCTACGAATTTAACCGGGACAGCACGTATGTTCACCATGACCCGGATAACTGGGAAACCCGGAAAGGCCCGGGAGGTGCCTCCGATTTGCTTCAGGCGCTTACCTCGGCCTCGGTCATGCTCCTCTTCATGCGCCATGCCGACCGTATAAAAATCGGCTGTATGACCGGCGGATTGAACGCCCTCGCAGCGACGAACCGGGAACACGTCTGGAAACCTGCCTCGTACTATCCCCTGACGCAGCTCATAAAGTATGCCCGGGGTATATCTATCCTTCCATCAGTGGATTGCGATACCTATGATATCCCCGGATATGCAACCAGCGATTTTCATCAGTATGACACCCATAAAGACGTGCCGTACATCGAATCTGCCTGCGCGTATGATGAAAGCGGCGGGTCACTCACCATCTTCGTCATAAACCGTAACTGGGAAAAGGATACGCCTGTAGAAATCGATGTTCGGGGATTCGAAGGGTTCCGTTTCCGGGAGCACGTGCAACTATATAGCGATGACATCAACGCCGCGAACTCGTTCGAACACCCGGATGTTATCGTGCCGTCCGTTTGTCCGACAACGAGATGTACCAACGGCATGGTAAGCGCGACCGTCAGGAAGCTTTCGTGGAATGTTTTCCGTTTTATCAAAGAGTAACCTGTTACAAAGGAGAAAAATGGTTAAGATTGCATTTATCGGCGCCGGAAGTCTTACTTTTACCAATAATCTCGTCAGAGACATCCTGACCTTTCCGTTACTCCGGAATGCCACGCTTGCTTTGATGGATATTAATGCGGAGAGGCTGGAGTATGCCAGACAGGCGGTCAACCGAATCGTTGCTTCGGGCAACTACCCGGCGAAGGTCGAAGCTACCCTGAACCGGGCGGATGCGCTGAAAGGGGCTGATGCCGTTATCACCACCATTCTTACCGGGGGGACGGAAATCTGGCAATATGATATCACCATTCCGATGAAGTACGGAGTGGATATCAATATCGGCGATACCCGGGGGCCGGCAGGAGTATTCCGGGCATTACGAACGATACCCGTCATGATGGATATTGTCAAAGACGCCGAACGATACTGTCCGGAAGCTATACTGTTGAATTACACCAATCCGATGGCTATGGTGTGCCGGGCAATTCAGAGAGAGTCAACCGTCAAAGCTACCGGTCTGTGCCACAGCGTACAGGGAACAGCGGCGATGCTGGCAGAATGGATAGCTGCTCCGATGGAGGAAATTACCTATACCTGCGCCGGAATAAACCATTTGGCCTGGTATCTGAAATTCGAATGGAATGGAATAGACGCCTATCCGCTGCTGCGGAAAGCCATTATTGATTCCGAAATATACAATAAGGAAATCGTTCGAAATGAAATGTTCCGGCACCTCGGCTACTATGTTACCGAATCCAGCGGTCACA
>CAYXEG010000023.1:1568-27229 GCA_964463875.1 uncultured Dehalococcoidales bacterium | reverse complement strand
AGCGGCCGAAGGAATATGCCGACTACATCGATTTGTTCAACGGCATGGTCGACAGTATTCTGACCGCCCGCGTGCCGGTTATCTGCCGGGCGAACGGCATGAGAATTGCCGGCGGCCAGGAAATCGGCCAGGCCTGCGACCTTACTGTGGCGGCTGACACCGCGACGTTCGGCCAGGCGGGAACGGCTCATGGCTCGACCCCGACCGGCGGTTCGACCGACTTCCTGCCGTGGCAGCTTCCGACGACCGAACTGGCGATGTGGAACTGTTTCTCGAACGAGCAGTGGAGCGCCTATAAGATGGAAAGGCTCGGTTTCATCACCAAGGCGTTACCCATCAAGAAAGATGCGGCCGGTAACTGGGTGAGAGACCCGCGCGTCATCACCGATAAATACGTCGAGGATGGCGAGATTGTCTACGGCGAGATGAAGAAGGGCACCGACCTGAGGGCTGGCCTCGACCTGCTGAAGACACTCAAGACCGATTTCTCGAAACTCGATGCTTTTGTCGACGGTATGGTCTGGACGATTGCCAACCTGATGCCGCTCTGCCTTCAGATGACGGTCGAACAGATACGCTCCAAGAAGAAATTCTTCTGGGATCAAGCGAAAGTCGGCTCCATGTACTGGCTGGCGGCCAACATGAACACCGAAGCCTGGCTCGGATTCAATGCTTTCAATACGTCGGGCATCACCGGCACGAGGAACATCGATTACATCAAATACCGGCAGCTTGTGGCGCAGGGCGTCGAATACAGCGACGACCTGATGGAGCAGGTGCTGGCGAAACCGAAAGAACAATAGGCGGTTCTAACGAACGAACAGGGAAACCCGGCGGGGAAACTTGCCGGGTTTTCTTCATTCAAGGTCTGTTTGGCTGGTATAAACAGCAATTTCCATTGAATGGCTTTAAATATTCGTAGATGATACTAAATCCCTCTTAATCTCCCTTTACAAAAGGGAGAAATCGCCCTGTCTACCCCACTTCACACTTTCGAAGAGGGATTACCAACTGAAAGGACATATTACCTTTGTTTGACAAAGCTTACCGGGAGGTACTAGTATCGTAGTACCCGTATTTTCGGAGTCGAACCGGGGTAAAAATAACGGAAGAGGGAAGAAGCGACCATGGCATACACCAATATCAAAATAGAGAAAAATAACGGGATAACGAAACTTATCATCGACCGGCCTCCGGTGAACGTGATGAACCAGGCGACCATCGGTGAGATGTGCGACGCGTTCACGGAACTGGCGAAGGACGAGGAGACGCGGGTGCTGCTTATCCGGGGGGCGGGGGAGCGGGCGTTCTGCGCCGGGGTGGAAGTGGGCGACCATGTGGGCGACAAGATGCCAGTGATGATGAAGGAATTCGGGCGGATGTTCAAACTGCTGCGGGGGCTGGGGAAGCCGAGCATCGCGGTGGTGAACGGGATTGCCCTCGGGGGTGGCTGCGAGCTGATTCTCGGGTGCGACCTGGCGGTAGCCTGCGAGAAGGCGAAAATGGGGCAGCCGGAAATCGTTCTCGGCGGCCTGGCTCCGGTGGCGGCGCCGACATTGCCGAGGATACTGGGCGAGAAGAAGGCCTTCGAGATGCTGCTGCTCGGCGGGAACATGACGGCAGCCGATGCGGAACGGTTCGGGCTGGTAAACAAGGTGGTGCCGATTGAAGAGCTGGACGCGGCGGCGGAAGCGATGGCCGGGCAGTTTCTCAAGATAAGCGCCCTCAGTGTGAAGCTGGTCAGGAACGCATTTTACACCTGTGCCGAGATACCCGACTTTATAAAGTCAGTGGACAAGGCGGTCGAACTCGGTATCGAAAGCTGGAGTACCGAAGACGGGCAGGAGGGGTTGAAGGCGTACCTGGAGAAGCGGAATCCGGTGTGGAAGAACCGGTAACGTAACCATCTGGTAAAATAAAGGCCTCCGTTCGGAAAGAGCGGAGGCCTCACTCAATACTAAGGAACCTCTGAATTATATCACTTGATACTGGTTAAACATGCGTCTTCACTGTGGAAGTCGTGACTTTTCACCCTCACCTAGCGAGGCTGTCCGAAAATAGGAATATGAATAAGAAAAGAGTGAATGCTCTCTATAGAAATGGTTGTATTAATTCGTAGATATCTCTAAATCCCTCTCAATCTCCCTTTACAAAAGGGAGAAGCTGCATCGTCTGCCTCTCTTCATATTTCCGAAGAAGGATTTTCAGACAGCCTCGGAAATATTACGGAGATTTCCTAATCCATGCCAAGTTGAATCCTGACGGCTTCCTCGATTTTTCGCATGTCTTCACCGGAGATGGCGCCAGCGCAGGATATCAGCCGCATTTTACTCACCGTTGCCAGTTGGTCGGCCATGGCTTTACTCTGCGTGCTGTTAAAAGTAACCAGCGCTTCACTGGGATATAATTTCTCCGTATGGCTGGTAAGAGGAACGACCTGAACCCGGTTCAGGTACCTGTTCGATGAATCGTTGCTGAGAATGACCGCCGGTCGCTTCTTCCTGATTTCACCACCGACCGACGGGTCGAAGTTGACCCACCAGACTTCACTCCGTTTCACTGGTAAAATCCTTGAAGGTGGTTTCAGCCCAATCTTCGGCTTCCGCTTCTCTCACCACGTCACGGGACATTTCGCGATATGCTTCTTCCATGTCAGGGTACACCACGTGAGGTCGTACCAAGTCTTCGATAAACTTGCTTATCTTCCCCGGACCGATATGCTTGCGGAGACCTTCGTATACTTCTTCATCGATGGTTAACGTTAGTTTTTTCTGCATAATCCCTCTATACACGTGTATTATACGTGTTGCAGCCAGGTACGTCAATGTCAGGAAGAACCGAAACATTTGGTATATTACAACAATAATGTATAGTAACCTTGACATATAGAAAAGGAAGTTTTACAATAGTGAGTAACGAAACCGAGTTCGAGGGCAGGGGATGAATAAAGCGCAGTACCGGAAGTACAGGATGGCTATTACCGCCGCGGTGGCGATACTCGTCGGGTGGTCAGTGGCGGCTGAGGTAAACGTGCTTATCCCGCTCGCGGGAATCGGCGTAGCAATGGCATTGAGTTATCTGTGCAGGAAACGGGTAAAGGAAGTGATGGAGGATGAGCGGAGCAATCTGGTGGCTGAAAAGGCTGCCCGGCTGGCTTTCGGTATTACCATGCCGCTCGTCGTCATCACTGCCCTGGTACTGATTCTGTGGGGTGGGCGTTTTTCGCCCGACTGGAAGCTGGCGGGGAACGTGCTGGCGTATGCAGCCTGTGGCCAGATGATTATTTTCAATATTACCCATCTCTACCAGGACAGAAAACATTAGCAGACTTCTGAAGAAGTTCACTCTTTTATCAAGGGAGAGGAAATTTTAAATCAGGGATAACAAAGTCGTGAAGAACAGGCTGAAAGTGTACCGGGCCGAGCATGACATGACGCAGGAAGACCTGGCGCAGAAGCTGCGTGTGACGCGGCAGACCATCATTTCGATTGAGAAAGGCCAGTACGACCCGTCGCTGCCGCTGGCCTTTAAAATTGCCCGCCTGTTCGGGGTAAAAATAGAAGACCTGTTTCTCTACGAGGAAACGAAGGAGTAAGAACGCCGACCATGAGCGAAACGATTGTACTGGAGGGTATCAGCAAGCGGCTGGGGAAGCGGGAGGTGCTGAAGGATATCAGTTTCAGCGTCTCGCAGGGGGACATATTCGGTTACCTGGGGCCGAACGGAGCGGGCAAGACGACGACGATGCGGATTATCCTCGGGTTGCTGAAGCCGGGTGCGGGAAAAGCGCTGGTGGACGGGAAAAACCTTGCCAAAGATACGGCTGCCCGGAACAGTGTCGGGGTGCTGCTTGACCGGGACGGCCTTTACGACAGGATTACCGCCCGGGATAATCTTGAGTACTACGCCCGGCTCTACAGTGTGCCTGACCGGCGCCGGAAAATCGAGGAGATGCTCGAGTTTGCCGGCCTGACCGGGCGAAAGAACGACCGGGTAGGGAATTTTTCGAAAGGGATGAAACGGAAGCTCGGGCTTGCCCGGGCGCTCATCCATGACCCGGAGGTGCTGTTCCTCGACGAGCCGACGGCCGGGCTGGACCCGGAAGCGCAGAAGATGGTCAGGGATTTACTGCTCCGTCTCTCCGGCGAGAGAAAGATGACCATTTTCCTGAATTCGCATGACCTTGACGAGGTGCAGCGGATTTGTTCGAAAGCGGCGATTATCCAGGACGGGCAGATACGGGCGTTCGATACTATCGAAAACCTGAGGGGCAGGACGGAAGAAACATCGGTGAGAATCGTTCTCACCGACAGTTCACATGCCGAAAAGGCCAGGGGCTTTCTCGAGAGGCTTGATTTCGCCTCGTTCCGCGGCCGGGAAAATGCTGTCACGCTTACCGCCGGGCTGAACGGAGGGAAGAAATCGTCCGACCTGCTTTCGTACCTGGTCGGGCAGGGGGTGAGCGTCGAAGAGATTACCGTTACCCGGCAGTCGCTCGAAGACATCTACATCGGGATAATGCACCAGGAGGAGGAGTAATGGGGAAAATACTCGTCATCGCTGAAAAAGAAGTCAAGGAACTCCTGAAAGCCAGGTCGTCTCTCATCCTGGGGGTGGTATTCGCCGGATTTTTCGCTTTCATGTACTCGCAGAATGTCGTCAGTAACGGGGAAGGCGCTATTGACGGGGCGGCCTTTTTCCTGAGCCTTTCGATTGCCCTGTTCGTTGCCTACACCGCCACCGCCCAGGTATTTCTCCTGGAGAAGAGGGAAGGGGTTATCGAGACGCTGATGTGCGCTCCGGTCAGTCTCCGCCAGATATGGGCAGGCAAGACGGTGGCCGGGCTGGTGCCTGCCTGGGTCACTTCGATACTCGCCGTATTGCTGCTGGTCGGTTTATCCAGCGTAAAGGCCGAAGCGGTGATTATTCCGGATATAGCCGTGATGTTTCACGTCCTGGTGACGGTGCCGGTCTTCATCGCCGCCTTCATCGGGTTGGTGGGGTTCGGGCAGCTCCTGCTCGGGATGAAAGAGAACCGGCTGCTGAGCTTTATCGTTTTCATGCCGGCCTTTGCTGCCCTGTACGGGTCGGGGTTCGCGGTTGCCGGGGGACTGAGCGTTTCGTGGAGCCATGTCCTGATATTTCTCGGCGCTTCGGTGGGATTGCTCGGTGTTGCCGGGTTCCTGACGAGGTTTTTAAGCCGGGAAAGAATCGTCACTACCATCGAATAGACAGCACAAATACGGTAACGGATTTTCCACGTTCCTTCGGGTAGAGAAATCCGGCAGCGAAGAACGGGCGAGGTTATCTTCATGACATAAAAAAACCTCCGTTAATGACGGAGGTTTTTTTATTCCTGCCGGTGTTATAAGCCTGAGGAACTTCATCTCCCGGGATGATTAGTTACAATACGGTTAATTCTTTCATAAATCTTCATGTATAGACGAAAAAAGTATTGACAAATGACGTTTTCTGCATTACCATGTGACTATTATACTGAGATTACCCTCAGGACCGGCGGGGCGCTTCGTCGGTACTATCAAGCCATACTGACAGCGCAATGACCCTCGAGATTTCCACACAATGGTGAACTGCGATGACGACAGAGAACAAAGTTAGTTATTCCAAACAGAACGCTTTTGCCTGGGACAGGCAATCGAAGAGGTATCTGGCAAAGGCGACATTCCGGAACGATGTCCTTGATTTCGGGGATACGAGGTGTTTAACGGACGACGATTTGAACCTTGTCGGCGATGTCAACCTGAAACGGATACTCGAGCTTGGCTGCGGGGGAGCGAACATCAGTATCAACCTGGCGAAAAGAGGCGGGGTAGTTACGGCTATCGACATCTCAGAGCAGCAGATAGATTACGCGATAGAAGAAGCGAAGCGGGAAGGTGTTCGTCTCAGTTTCCAGGTGGCGACAATCGAAGATTACCGGTTCAGAAACGATTTTGACATGGTAATCTCAATCTGCGCCTTTCAGTACGTGGACAACCTGAGCCGGGTATTTCAAAACATCTACCGTCACCTGGTTCCGGGAGGAGCGCTGATATTCAGCACGAATCATCCGGCTTTCTACACGGCAGCCTATACAACCATTTGGAAAGAGGAAAAAGAAAGCACGGATTACTCCGATGAGAGGCCGGAAACCTGGAAATGGGAACACGGGGATGATTTTACCTTTACCTCGTTTCCTCATCCGCTCGAATTCTATATAAATGAGCTGGCTGCCTGCGGTTTCAGAATCGAAAAAATGCATGAGTTGAGAGTTCTGCATACCAAGGTAAAGAATGAAGAAGAGCGGCTGGAGACGGTGTTCCCGCGGTACCTGGTGATGAAAGCGGTGAAGCCGGTGTAACAGCAGTCATCTGGAAGAAATCTCAGTACTGACACAGTAGTAAAGAAGGAGTAAAAAACGCTCCTTCTTTTTATTATTCACCAGAAAGCAATCCTGCAGAACGGATTTCCCGGATTTCGAAGAAACCCGGCCTGCAACAGATTGTTGCTTCTTCACGGATATGGTATGCTTCAGCATCATGAAAGAACAATAGATATGAAGAAGCTCGTATTATACAGCGACCAGATACCGCCCTTGACCGATGAAATCGACCGGGAACTCAAGAACCTGTTCGGGAAGGCAGAGCCGCGTATCGGTTTCATACCGTCCGCTTCAGACACGGAACGGAAGTATTTCAACGACCGGAAAGCCTTTTACTCCCGGCTCGGGATGAACCTGGCGGTTTATTTCGATCTCGGTATCGAATGGAATCCCCGGCAGAGGGAGGTTCTTTTCGATTGTGACGCTATTCACCTCTCCGGCGGGAATACGTATTCGTTTCTCGTCTGGCTCCGCCGGCGAAACATGATTGATTTCCTGGTTGACTACGTCGAGAAAGGGGGTGTCCTGATTGGCGTCAGCGCCGGTTCGATACTGATGACGCCGGATATCTCCACCTCGGCGGTATGCGGAGACGAAGTGCCGGAAGGGATGATTGATTTCGCTGGCCTGGGTCTCGTCGATTTTTCCTTTCTGCCGCATTTCGGGGATATTGCTGCCACGCTTGATGACATCAAACGATACTCGCAGGAGAAACATACGCGTGTCTATGTCGCGAAGGACAGCGGGGGCATCGTTATCGATGGAGATAAGGTGAAGATAATCGGCGATGTTATCGAGGTAGATGAAAGATTATGCGTCTGATATTAACATGATATCATGGAGTCATGACCGTGGATATCGAAATAACCAAAGCGAATGAACAACATGTTCCATCATTAGGGAAATTATGGATGGAATTCATGCGTTATAGTCAACGTATCGAGGCTATTCATGAACCGGAAGATAATGCAATCCCGATATATATCAACGAGTATCTCCGACCGGCTATAGAAGCAGAGGACAGTCTGGTCCTGGTGGCGCTGGCTGAAAATGAAGCCGTTGGCTATGCATATTCCTTTATTACGAAACGTTCAAATCTGGTAAAACGAAAAAGATACGGTATTATTCATGACATGTTTATAACCTCGCAATATCGTCGGGCAGGTATCGGACAAATGTTGTACAACGAAATTATCACGTGGTTTACATCAAATGAAATCGACCGAGTAGAACTTGATGTGATGACACGAAATCAGATGGCTGCTTCATTCTGGGAAAAGCTCGGATTCACAGATTTAAACCGAACCCTGTTCCGTCAATTCTGACTTTTCAAGCTGTACCGAATCGAATACTATGCATTACCGGATACCCATACACATGAAAAACAAATATGCAAACACGAATTGGTTGAAACAGCAACTACCGAGGAATTCCCGGTAGCTGCCCCGGATAACAAGAGAATCTCTGAACAAACTCACTCTCCCCACAGCGAGAGATTGTCAGGGTGAGGAGCTAAGCAAGAACCCATTATTCACCCTCACCTAGCCTCTCCCGTCAAGGGAGAGGAAAATTTTATCGGCGTTATGTGGTATTAATCGGATGTTCCTTAAAATAAACGTTCTCAATATAATAGAATACTCCTTACCTCGATATTAGTATTACATAATGTGAGGCGGTTTACCTATGACGATTGACCGAACAGATATTATCAAGGCGATAGAGGACGGGTTGAAGAACAATCCGGCAGTGTTCGCTTTCTGGCTGGAGGGAGCGGATTCGACCGGCAGGGTCGATGCGTATTCGGATATCGATGTCTGGCTGGACGTTCAGGACGGAGAGGAAGCAGCGGTATTCGATGCTATTGAGAAGGCGCTTTCCGGGCTGGGAAACATCGATTTTTCGTACCAGCCGGAGCAATCCCACCCGCTCATCAAACAGAAGGAACTCCACCTGGAGGGCACGCCCGAGTACCTGGTAATCGATATCTGCATCCAGAGCCACAGCCGCGATTATGAGTTCGTCAGGGGAATCGGCGACGACCCTCTGGTTATCTTCAATCGGGGTGGGATGCTTTTCCGCGATGCCGACGAGACGGATTTTTACGAGCTTTTCACTGACAGGCTCTATCACCTCAGGCATACTTTTACCCAGCAGTTCCGGGTGCTGGCGAAGGTCGAACGAGGCGATTTCCTCGAAGCCTGGAGCTACTATTCGAAGTGGACGCTGCAGCCGCTGGTCGAGCTGCTGCGTATTAAATACGCTCCCGGCAAGTACGACCATTTTTTCAAACACATCAACCGTGACCTTCCCGGCGAGGTGGTACTGAAGCTGGAAGAACTGGTCAGGATTGACACCATCGAGGATATCAGACGGGGAGTGGCGAAAGCGGCGGAAATGTTCGAGGCTAATGTGGAAGAGGTTGAAAGGAGTATCGTTTCCTGTAATCGTTTTCAGCCTGGAAAAAGGGATGGAGAATGAGATGAACACTCTCGAAGTCATAGCAGCGCGCCGGAGTATCAGAGCCTTTAAAGATATACCGGTACATGAAGATATCATTCAGGCAATCCTTACGGCGGCTATTCAGGCTCCGTCCTCAAAAAACAGCCAGCCCTGGCGTTTCATTGTCGTTTCAAATGAGAAGAGAGCCGAAATGGTACGAATTTTCAGGAACGAAATAGAAATCTGGAAAGCTCAGGGCAGAGATACAGGCAGTTGTGAACCCACGGCTGCGGTCATGGAGCAGGCGCCGGTAACGATTTTCGTGGTGTATCCGTATCTTAAAAGACAAGGACATCTGTACACAGAAGACCAGATTGCCAGAGCTGTTGTAGACATTCAGGCTATCGGAGCCTGCATTCAAAATATGTTGCTGGCAGCCCGGAATCTGGGACTCGGGTCACTCTGGATTGCCGATGTATTAATTGCTTCTGAAAAACTGAGTGATTGGCTGGGAGAGGAAAACACTCTTATGGCCGCAGTTTCCCTGGGATATGCAGACGAACGCCCGGAGCCGAGGCCGCGCATGCCGCTCGATGATGTGGTGCGTGAATTCTGAAGCTTGGAGGTGTTGCCCTGAGGCTTTTTCTCATGTCATTCACAACCTTGTCGTTATCAGGTTGTTAATCTATGGTACGGTTAAACAGATACAGAATCAGAACCTATTAAAGGTGATATTGCATTCAAGGAGATACACATAACTAAAAAGCCCAGAGGTTTTTTTGAAATACTTCTCCGCATGGAGAACCATTTGAAACTTCCTCCTTTGTATTATCACGGTGACGGGAGCGAATATCGTTTGATATTTTGGACATGGGTCCGAAAACAAGGCCGTTTCTGGTGGGTCACGTGGGTCTTTGGAGTACCGACAATAGCGATGATGCGGAGAATCTGGCGATTCATGTTTCGTCCGCCAGCAGGAAAATGAAACGATAACAGCTTCAGATATCTATTTCAAGCAGGCTTGACGCCCGTTTCGCCTTCTGACTGATGTCTCACGGTTACCGGTTTTTTAAATTGATGGCTATCTGATTCCCTGCGGCTTGTGGTACAATTTTTTACGAGAATCAGATATTTATCAGGGGTATATAAATGAACAATAACGAACTGTCCGCACGGGAACTCGAAGAGGGTACTGAACTTCGGCTGGACTTCGAGAAGCTGAACAAGGTGGCGGCGCAGAGCCGGGGAGTGATTCCGGTGGCGGTTCAGAACGCCCGCACGAATGAAGTGATACTGATAGCCTACACCAACCGGGAAGCGTTCGAGAGAAGCATCCGCAGCCGCATTGCTACTTTCTGGAGTACCTCGAGAAACGAACTCTGGATAAAGGGAGAGACCTCGGGGAACCATTTCGAATTGAATGAAGTGTATGTCAACTGCGAGCAGAACTCGCTTGTCTACCGGGTGACGCCGAGAGGTCAGGATATCTGCCATACCCATAACGCCAAAGGCGAGGCGCGAAACTGCTACTACCGGCGGCTCGACCTGGATACGGGGGTTCTGGAAAATATGAATCCGTAGAGGTGGTTTTTTACCTGGTTCATCTTTCGACAGGCTCAGGATGAACGGAGAAGCAGGCTCAGGGTGAACGGGAAAACACTCATACATTGACAGGAACGGGAATATTCACTATAATTCGTATATTATTAAGTAAGAATCGGGAAATGATGATGAATCGGCGCAAGATGCCAGAGCTTAGAAACAGCCTTTTGATTTGTCCTTTTCGAAGGGCTTGGCAGGTCGTTGATTCGGAATTGACTCCGATTTAGACGCAAAGACGCATCACTATTCAACTCAAGCCCGGGGAATATTCACCCCGGGCTTTTTGTTTCCGGTTGAAGGAGGGCACAAAAAATGAAAGAAAACCAGGCCTGGAAACGGAGCGAGACAATCCTCCACTACCAGCGGACGGCGGATATCACGATTCCGAAGCGAAGGGAAATGCTGGCAACCATTGCCGAACTGGCAACATCTCAATTTCCCCGGAGACTCCGGGTGCTCGACCTCGGTTGCGGTACCGGAGATATCGCCGGGGAGATACTCGGATTAAGGCCAGAGGCGACAATCTGCATGCTGGATTTTTTCGAAGGCATGCTCGAGCTTGCCGGCGAGCGTTTTCGGGATGCAAAGAACGTCCGGATACTCCGGCATGACCTGAACGACGGGATTCCGAAGGAACTGTTACCGGAGAAGTTCGACGTCGTTACCTCGTGTTTTGCGCTCCATCACCTCGAGTTCGAGAGAAGAGTGGGGCTGTACGCGGATGTTTTCCGGGTCCTCGATGAGGACGGATTATTCATCAATGGGGATATCGTTCTCAGGGAGTCCCCGGCAGTAAGAGAGTGGGAACTGAACCGCCTGATAACCTGGATTGTCGGCCAGGCGAAAAGCAAACTGGGAATAGAAAGGACGTTCGAGCAGGTGAAAGAGACGCATACACGGCGGGCAATCGACCAGGGAGACAAACCGGGGACGATGCAGGATATGTTCAGGGACCTGAAAGAAGCGGGGTTCCCGTTCGCCGATTGTGTCTGGATGGAGAACCGCCATGAGATTATAACGGCTTCTAAAGGATAATCGGAATCCGGCTTCAAGGAGGACTTCAGGTGAGTTATCCTGAAGCCGGGGTAATGAGGGTGGATAATGGAAAAGGGTTTTGTACGGTTCTAGTTACCAGGTACCAGCATACAAAAACCAGGTAAAAAATTTACTAAATCCCTCTTAATCTCCCTTTACGAAAGGGAGAAAACCGGGACAGGTTTGCTTCATTTGCAATGATACTGCTCTCAATCGTTGACAAACAGAAAAAATGACCATTGACAGTTTTTTAGTTCCGCCTTATAATGCAGGGACTGGAACCGATTCGAAAATGAATAAGTTTTTCTTAAACGCACAACCTCATACCGTCACTGTTATTATCCCGGAAGGGTTACCTTACCGGACGGAGGGCGTTTCCAGTTTGACGGAATGAAGCAACAGTAGATAAAAGATAAAGAAACAAACCGAAGCCCGGGAGGTAAACCCCCCGGGCTTTTTCGTTTTAGTGAAAAACAATGAAGGAGGCTATTGAAATAGATGTGTTTTGGTTCAGTTTCAGTTGGAATGCATGAAGAAACAGCAGTCAAAGAACGCTAAATCTCTCTTAATCTCCCTTTACGAAAGGGAGAGACTGAACCGTCTACCTCCCTTCACACTTCCGGAGAGGGATTTTCGAACAACCTTAAAATCAATGGAGATTGCTTCGGTTTCCCGATTACCTTTTCGAAACTACACAATTGAGTATCGGGATTGACGGCGAATCTCGCAAAAGCGACCTGACCAACCGAATGATAACAGTGCGTTAATCAATAGGAGAGAAAAATGGAAACGATAAAGAAATGGCACGAGGATGACTCGTTCTGGGAAAACTGGGGGCCGGTGCTGTTTACCCCCCGACGAATTGCGGCAGCGGAAGAGGAAATGGCAAAGGTAATCGGCCTGGCGGGACTGGCGCCGGGAGCGAAGGTACTCGATTTATGCTGCGGTATCGGGCGCTGCTCGCTGGCGCTGGCCCGGCGGGGATTCGAGGTGACGGGGGTCGACCGCACCGCCGGGTACCTCGAACAGGCAAAGAAAAAGGCTGAAGATGGAAGACTCGATATCGACTTCATACAGGATGACATGCGGAACTTCGTCCGACCTGACTCTTTCGACGGCATCATCAGCATGTACACATCATGGAGTTATTTCGAAGACCCGGAGGAGGACAGGCAGGTTATGCTCAACGCATACGCTTCGCTGAAGCCGGGCGGAGTCTTCATTATACAGACGCACGGCAAGGAAACCCTCGCGAAAATATTCCAGGAAAGAGGGTGGAGCCGGCGGGAAGACGGTTCGATAGTACTCGAGGAACGAGAGGTGAGAAACAACTGGAGCTGGGTCTGGAACCGGTGGATTCTCCTCAAGGGAAACGAGAGAATAGAAGCGGAAATAACCCATCGCCTCTACGCAGGAACGGAAGTAGCCGCGCTTCTGAGCGGCTGCGGTTTCGGGCGAGTCGATATCTACGGCGATCTGGACGGGAACCCGTATAACCAGACGGCGAGACAATTGATTGCAGTCGGACGGAAGTAAGGTTTATGAAGGGGCCGGGTATTCGTTCTGAAAATGGGTATCCGGCCCGGTGTGTTACTTGACGAAATGTATTGCTTAAAGTAGTGTAGTTATACTAAAAATAAAAGTATTATAATGAACAATAGAGTAGGATCCAAAGGGCAGATAGTTATCGAAAAAGAAATCCGAGATCGTCTCGGGGTAGAACCGGGGTGGGTGGCTTTGCAGCGGCTGGTTGACGACCAGGTCGAGATATATTTCATTCCGCCTGAGCACCGGAAATAGTTACAAGGAAGCTTGGCACTGTATACCAGGACAACGGTCATCCCGGGTGAAGAGTGGGATAAAGCCCGAAAGACAGCCTGGAGGCAGGCAGAAGGTACCTCAGAATAAGAACTACGGTCATTTTCGTTTCTTACTTACCTGTATCACGGCGCGTGCTATACTGGAGCCACAATGAACTAATGTGAATGATATGATCTGACTATAACCTATACCATTAAGGAGGTTGAATATGAAGGAAGGAGAATGTTTTTTCTGTGAGCAATTGAAAACCGGTTCTTTTCCTAATCTAATACTTGAAAATGAATTCGCTGTCGCCTTATTCGAAGGTTACTATCGTGAAGGACATTGCAGTATCTGGGTCAAGCGGCATATCGAGTCATTTTCCGAGTTAAAACCGGAGGAATATACTCCTGTTTTCGAGCTTATTACAAAGGTATCAAAAGCTCTCGAACACCACTATGGCGTCAGGAAAACATACCTGCTTTCGATTGCAGATATGGTATACCATACTCATTTTCACCTCATTCCGAAACACGCTCATCTCATGAGCATGGGGAGATATTGTTTCAGGGTGCTCGATGCAATCGAAGGGTATAAGAATACTCCGCAGGATGAACAGGAGCGAATGGCGAAAGTGGTGGGTTCGCTGATAGGATAATCGCATTTCTTTATTTTTCGGTTCATAATCAGAAACTAAAACGGTATCAGCCGGCTTTTCACGTTACCGGACAGACATCTTGATAATTGCATCAGAGTATTGAAGGAAGCATGTTATCAGAAAATATTTGATGATATTATCAGGCGATGTGCCGTCACAGCCAGCATGGAGGCAAGAATTGAAGCAACTGAACGATAACTTTACACTCCGGGAGCTGCAAGAGTACATCAAAGCCAAAGACTTTAATCCGGGATTAAAAGAAGGTTACTTCCTGAAACTCGTGGAAGAGGTTGGCGAACTGGCCGAAGTAATCAGAAACGATAAAAGACTTGGCGGAGATTGCGATATAAAAGGCACGATAGAAGAAGAACTCTACGATGTTTTCTACTATGTCCTGGCTTTGGCAAATCTCTATGGGATTGACCTGCAAGAAAGTTGTTTACTTAAGGAAGAAATCAATAAAACGAGGTCAGAGTACAAAGATCTGAAACCATAAAGCTAAATTGTAACAAAGTTAGGCGATTATCCCTTCATAACATTTACGAGCCAGATTGCTTTGTACGAAGTAAATCAATTATACTTCCTATACTTATCAGATTAAGTAGCAAGCAAAAGAAGCATAGGATTCAATGCAAGACACTATACCAATACTGCTCATCGGAGTATTCGCCACAATTGCTGTGGGAGTATTGCCGATGAGATTCCCAAAATTAAGGATTTGGCAACTTGATTTCATATTGAGTTTTTGTATTGCAGGTATCATCACCTCGATAACATCATTAACTCCAATGCGGGATACTATCAGGTGTTTATGTATTGTAGTTGGCTTTGTAAGTTTTGTTATTCCCATGTTGGTATTGAGGTTTTACTCATCACACAAGGAAGTGAAACATTCAATAGAACAGTTAGTCATTGTATCTAGTGATAAAGCAATATCAATTAAAAAACAAGAACCAAAACGACGCCCACAACTAATATTTGATATCGTGATTTTATTAGCTGCATCACTTATTCTGATTTATGGTATATGGATAATAGTTATTAGTATTGAAAACAATGTTAATATGCTAACTTGGAATTGGATTGTTTACTTTTTAGTAATATTAGGAATTCCAGCCATATTTTTCACAATTACTATTCAAGATTATACAAAGTATTACAAAATAGGTAAGAGTAGAAAATACCGTTGTGCAACTAGCACATTTCCGGGAGTTATTAGCACTAACTATATTAACTCTTGGGAAGCTATTAAGTTGATAGCAGGTGAATTGGGATATTCGACCATTTTACTAGAAAAACATTCACATATACGAGTTGCCATCAGTGGTACAATATTAGACGTTCAATTAACTCAAGGAGAAGGAAGAACCTCGAACCTTACTATCGAAAGTGACGCAATACTATTGAGTACCGTATGGGACTTTGGCAAAGTCAGAAACAACCTTGAACGGTTTGAGCATATTCTGAGATTCGGAGTAGACAAGAATAAGTAGTTATTTGTGTATTATATACATGTCGTAAGGAGATAATTACTAAGAGTTATTTTCTCCCCGGATTATTTTTATGTCCTCGAAGGTACTTCAACGAAATCATCAATATGATTCATCATTTATTAGGATATCGATATGAAACAATATGACCTGTATGACACCGGCGCACTATACATGCAGAACATGGACCTGCAAAGCCGTGAAGCTTTCAGGAAGTATTACGCTGAAGTTTTTGCATGTTGCCCGTCCGGCAGAGTCCATGACTGCTCAATCGGAGCCGGGGGAACCACCCTGCCGATGGCTGAACTCGGGTACGAGGTTTCCGGTTCTGACCTGAGCCGGAACCTGCTGGAGAAAGCAAAGGAGAATTTTGCCTCGGCAGGTTACTCAATTCATTTGTTTCAGGCCGATTTTACCAGGCTGGACGAATACCTTGATACCGGGTTCGACATCATCATGTCCACCGGGAATTCGCTGCCGCATGTGGATACGGTCGGTTTCACATCCTTCGTCAAGTCAGCCCGTAAATGCCTGCGACCAAACGGTTACCTGTATTTTGATATCCGCAACTGGGATAAAATTATACGGGAGAGACCGGTATTTGCGGCGCGGGACCCTTTCGTCATGACGGCTGAAAAGCATGAAAGCCTGTATCAGCTATTTCAGTGGAATGCCGACGGTTCCGTCACATTCATCTTCGTTACCTCAACCGACGAAAACGGCGTGCATGTCAGAGAGAGTGCCACGGTGGCGCCCAGGTATTACCCGCTTCTGAAAAAGGACGTGGAGTCTATCCTGCGTGATAACGGGTTTGAATTCGTTTCATACCACAATATGGACGCTCTCTGGCATACGAACAGGAACAGTGCGTCCGGCGATACCGACTTCGAAACGCTTGACTGGTACGGGGCGTTATTTATGAAGTTGCCGGCTTGAGCGAACAAGAGACGACAAATGATGGATATCTACAGAAGAAGATTCACCGCTGACGGCAGCAGGCGGAAAGATAACCGCCTATGTCGGATTCCATATTAAAAATACCCCTTCATCAGCCGGTCGACCCATTCCGGATGGTGCGATTCGGAGACCAGGTCGAAACATGGATAGTACGGCTTGATATCGAGCACCGGGGTTTCATCGATGGCGTCGAGTCCCTGGACCGTCAGGATGTTTTCCTGCACAGCCAGCAGTTTTACCGAGGTGATGCCAATCGGGTTGGGGCGGTGCTTTGCCCGCTGGGCGAAGATACCGGTGAGCGGCATATCGGAACGTCCCTGGGGACGGCGAACAAGGTCGCTAGAAGGAATCCAACTGGAATGGTGCATCTCGAAAACGACGATGATGTGAGAAAAGGAATCGATGCCCTGTAAACCGTCGGCAAGTTCTTTCTCGATATGAATCTCCGATATGACGGAACCCCAGTTCTTATCCACACCTTCTTTGACGGACGAACGGACAATACCGACTCTTCTGTATTTCATGAAAACTCCTCTTACACCGGCGATATTACCTGATTGTATTATAGAGTATGGTATACTGGAGCCACAATGATACAGAGAAGAATTAATGAAACGGATAGCGGCTGACGGGTATGAGGCGGCGCTACCCATAAGCGGACAAGGAATTCGATAACCGGGAGTGAAGGACGTAAAGGTGAAACAACGGGAAACGCGTTATCAGGGGGCGATTGTTCGAAATCATCAAATCCTGCTGATACAACACCGGGAGCATGAAAGCGGTCGCAGCTACTGGATATTGCCCGGAGGCGGTATCGAACCGGGTGAATCCGAAGAAGAATGCGTCCGGCGGGAGTTACAGGAGGAGACCAACCTCGATGTGACAATCACATCGTTACTGATGAACGAACCTGATATCCCGGGAGGCGTGTACCGGTTCAGGAAAACATATCTTTGCGAACCGGTACAGGGTGAAGCCAAACCCGGTTTCGAACCTGAGGCTGATGCATCGAGTTTGTATGGCATCGTTGAAGTCAGGTGGTTCAATCTCCGGGATACCTCCGGATGGGATACGGACCTCATCAACGATACGATGACTTACGGACAGGTACAACAGGTAAGGAGAATACTCGGTTATATATCAAGCTGTGAATGAAGTGAACTGTTATATCCTGATTCACCGGCATGAGCTTTAAGCGGTATCAATAGCTACAAGCATCGCCGGGCAGATATCCCCATAAGTGACGGATGCTATGAGTAAAAAGGTAGAAATCAATCATCCATTTTTGTGATACTTTCTTTTTAATGTCGTACTATATCATAAACAGGTATGATATTAAAAAATGATTAAATATATTTTGAAAATTGCTACGTATATTTCTACCGTGAGTTGGAAAAAAGCACCACTTCTACTCATTGTAGTGACTATACTTATCGGATTCGGCACATATATTTATTGGAATACAACAAGTACAAACACGTTTAAACTAAACGAAGGAATTGCTCATTTTCAGTTTGATTATCCTGCTGATTATCAAATCTCTCATATAATAGTTGCAGACTATATCGATGTACTGATGTCTCGAACGATTACTGGATTTACATCAACTCTCTGGTTATCAATCAATGACCATGTGTATATCTCTGCCTATAAGAGGGATGGATTTACTAGCATCGATTCTAATGATTATGACCGCATTATGAGTACAGAAATAGATAAAGCTATAAGGTTTGCGAGTAGTTCAAAAGGGTTTAGCTTAATCTCACGGGATATTCTTTTAGTGGATAATATTAGTGCATATCAATATAAATATACAAGCACATCAGTACCAGAATCAGAAAACCCGGATGATTATTTCGTCGGAATAAGAACAATTTTTACTTATGAGGCATATTTCTGGGATATCGTTATTGCGAGTGACAAACAAGACGCTGATGCACTTGGCAAAACTCTCAATCAAATTATCAGCACTTTTAAATTTCTTATCCCTGAGAATGACGATGAAAAAGAATACAAGAGCTTCATTCTCCCTACGGGTAACTATAAAGTGTCATTCGAGTATCCTCAAGAGTTCAGATTAGATGCATATCAGGTTGATGAAGTAAAAACCATCGTACCACTAGGTATTTATATGGGTGATTCATCATTTACCGGAGAAACGCTGGTAGATCGGTATTCTCCCGGAGGAGGTAGAAATATTGCAGGTACAATGGTTGAAATTGAAGTATGGGAACCAGGTGAATATCCAGGAATAAACGCAGCAGACAAACTAACAAAGGATATTCAATACTATTCTGTGCCGTCGAAATCTAAGGTGAACGATTTTTTTGTTATTTCTCGTGAACCTGTCAGAATCTCAGGATGTAGAGGAGAACTGGTCGTTTTTTCGTATAAAGACCGTACGAAAAGGATATACAGTTGGTATCCTGTTTTATATGATAGTATCGATGGTGATGTTGAAGTGCTCGACATTCCTCTTCAAACAATCGACAAGAGAGCATACTTTAATTATCGAGGTTTTATCTGGACAATAACTATGAAATCCAGTCCGGATTTATACGATAGAGACGAGAAATGGTTTAATCATATTATTGATACGATAAGAGTCGGGAATTGAAAACTTATGATAATGGTTAACGATATTTATCATTTAAGAGTATCGCCGGATATTGATTCCGGAATTATCTGAATAATAAAGGAGTAACAATGACCGATTTACTATACTCGAACCTGTTTACGACGCTGGTTTTAAGGAAAGTGAACGGCAAAGAGGGCGGGAAAAACTCCCGACAGGTTTTCATGCCGGGGAAGAAGATACAGGGGTTCGACCTTAATTTTATCCTCGGGGTCTTCGAGAGCACCGGAGACTGGGCTCCGGAATGGGGTGCTCACACCCACCCATTCGATGAGCTGCTGGTGTTCTTCGGTTTTTCGAACGATTTGAATTATCTCGGGTCGGAGATGGAACTCTCGATGGGCAAGGAGCGGGAAAAGCACGCCTTCGACAGTCCGGTGGTGGTTGTGGCGCCGAAAAACCTGCCGCACTGCCCGTTGATAACGAAAAAGGTGTACCAGCCGTTCGGCCATTTTCATATCGCTCTCGGCGAACGGTACATAAAGGACCAGAAACGGGTTGCACAGGAAGGTACGACCGACGGCAATACCTACACTCACCTCTTTAAGAGTATGGTGGTTGTGAACGGCCAAGGCGGGCCGGATGCCAGGCAGTACGTTTCCATGGCCGGCAGTGATTTTGAAGGAATGAATGTTAATGTAACGATGAGCCTTTTCGATAAACCCGGGCAGTGGACAGCGCCGGCTCACGTTCATTCTTATGATGAAGTGCTGGTCTTTTTCAGCCTCGACCAGACCGATATCAACCACCTTGGGGCGGAAATGACGGTCGAAATCGGGAAGGAACACGAAAAGCATACCTTCGACCTGCCGACGGCGATTGCGATACCGAAAGGGGTTCCTCACTGCCCGGTTACTTGTAATCGGGTCGATAAACCGTATGCTGTCATGCAGATTGGGCTGAATTCGGAGTATCAGAGTGAATCATACCCCCTTTAGTAACATTTTACATGGGTGAATACGCCCTTTAGTAACATTTTAGATGAGGGAATACGAGGTATTGATTAGTCCTGATATTCACGGTATAATCATATCCTCACTACACTATTTCGGGGTACCACCGGCCCTTTCGTTCACGGGATTCCAAAGAATCCGCTCTATCCCGGCATGTTCGTTAACTGCCGGATATTTACCGGATATTCTGTTCATTTCGGGATGACTATTTCCAATTACCCATTTTCCATCATGAAAGGCGAATGATGACGAACTGCATAGATGTTCAACGAATCGAATACATGGTTACTTACGAATGCAATTCCTTCTGTAAACACTGCATGCTCGGCGACGAAAAGAGAGGCTTGAAGCCCAAATCGATAAGCAGCGACCTGGCGACCCGGATAATCCGCGAGATAACAAGGGAATACTCGCCGACCTCGGTCATGACCTTCGGGGGTGAGCCGTTGCTGTTTCCGGAGGTTGTGTGTGCCATTCACCGGACGGCGAAGGAACAGGGCATTCCCTGGCGGGAGATAATCACCAATGCCGGGTATCCCCGCTCAGAAACAGAATTCAGAGAGGTTGCCAACCGGTTAGGCGAAGCCGGAGTGACGCGGGCTGACGTTTCGGTGGACGTATTTCACCAGGAATACATCCCGGTCAAGGTTGTCGAACGTAACGTGCAATCGCTCGTCGATGCCGGGATACCCGTGTTCTGGAATCCGGCCTGGGTCGGTTCCATGACGGACGAGAACACGTGGAATGAGCGAACGCGGGAGGTTCTGAAGCAGTTAGCCCACCTGCCCGTGCCGCCGGTAACCGCGTATAACGGGAACGCCATCGAACCGAAAGGCAATGCCCTGAAATGGCTGAGCGAATACATGCCATCGAAAATACCGAATCCGGAAGGGCGCTGCGAAGACGTTCCCTATACAAGCCGGATGGACCAGCTCAACGGTATTTCAATCGAACCTGACGGGAATGTTTCGGTCTGCAACGAGCTGTTTATCGGAAATGCTGCCCGGGATAACGTTGCCGATATCGTGAAAGGGTACGACCCGTACAAAATCGAAGCGATACGGGCGATACTCCGGGGCGGGGTGGCGGGGTTAGCCAGTTTCGCCCGGGAGAAGGGGGTTGAACCCGAGCCTGGAGGCTACTATTCGATATGCGACGAGTGTATCGACCTGAGGAGAAAACTAAAGAAAAGCGAGTGAACACGTTGGTCGTTAGATTGGGTTCGTATATTCCTTAAATACCCGTCATCCT
The DNA here is from genome assembly GCA_964463875.1 of uncultured Dehalococcoidales bacterium. Lineage (GTDB taxonomy): Bacteria > Chloroflexota > Dehalococcoidia > Dehalococcoidales > UBA2162 > MGML01. The sequence goes on along the minus strand of CAYXEG010000023.1, from coordinate 6,027 downwards.
GTTATTATCAGCAAGCTCAGTTTTTCCGTCACTTCATCGATTACCGCATTGGGCACCCTGCATGCGAACTCCGCTTTTCTTGCCCGCCAGTCAAGGTTTTTAACCTGGTCGGACAGAATAACACCGGTTACGGGTAATACTGCCGGGAGTTTAACCTCGAAGGGGTAACCTTTAACCTGGCTGGTTACCGGGCACATAACAGCCAGGCTGGTCTTATCATTATATGCTTCCGGAGAAAGAACCAGAGCCGGACGACGTCCGGCTTCCTCGTGACCTGCCTGAGGATTGAAAGTAAGCCAGACGACATCGCCCCGTTGGGGAACATACGCGAGCGGATTTACCATACTTCATTCCCTGACGGTTGACCGGTCTCAATTTCACTGTAGAGATTTGCTTCGGTAATCTGTTCAAGCAGACATTCGAGTTTTATGCTTGAGGAAGATACGGGCGTTAACACCAGTTTCCCATCATCCATCGATAGCGTAACCGAAGTGCCATTTTGAAAACCAACCTCTTCGGCGAACGATTGCGGGATTCGTACCGCGAGGCTGTTACCCCATTTTTGAACTTTCGTTTTCATAATAGTCCTCTCTATGGTATCTACAATGAAGATACTATTATTGAGTTGATTTGTCAATCAGGTATAACAATATCATCTGCTATTGACTTACTGCTTTTGTAAAATGCATAATTATGAACAAAATATGTTATTTACATAAAGGAAGGAACGAATGGATACTGAAGTAATCCGCATGACCGAATTTGACGGCGAGCTTATCAGGCGTCTTTTCGAGAAGACGGAGATGCCGTGCCCGGAGCCTGACAGGGGATTTTTCGGCGATGAAAAGAACATCATGCTGGTTGCCCGCACCGGTGGGGAGGAGAGCGGGTTTCTCTGGGCGTACCTTCTGCTGCGGCCGGAGAGGCCGGAGCCGATGATGTACCTCTATTCAATCGATGTCTTCGAACCTTTCCGGCGACGGGGAATCGGTACAATCCTGATGCAGCAATTAAAGGAGATTGCCCGGACGCATAACTGTTACAAGATGTTCCTTCAGACCGGCAAAAACAACCGGGCGGCGGTAGCGCTCTACCGGGGAACAGGGGGTTTTGCCCGGGAGGGCGACGATGGTTTTACCTTTACCTACGACCGTAAAGCGCTTGGTGAATAGATGAAGGTTGGCAATTTGCCCGTCAATAGAATAAAAGCTGCCCTGCAGGGTTTGAAATACACGCCATCATGAGAGCGGTTCACTATTCGGATTAAAGTGACCGGTATATTTCCCGACGATGGCCGATACGGACGATAATGACGGTTTCCTGACGGTCATCGATGCTGAAAACTATCCGGTAATCGCCTTGCCGTATCCTCCACAGCCCCGTATTCTTTATCTTCTCGATACCTCTCGGCCTGGGCGTCTCCGCCAGTTTCTTAATATCTTCGATAATCGCCTTGAAAACATGCCCCGGTAATTTGTCCAGCGAACGCTGCGCCTGGCGTCTCAGCTCAATCTTGTACATTGCGTCGGTCAGCTTTTCCGGGATTCAAGGTAGGCTTCGAGCGACATCGAACCTTCGGTATCGACCAGAGCTGCCAGTCCTTCGGCGGCATCGATTTCGTCTTCAAGCTTGGCGATGATTGCTTCGGTGAGCCATTCTTTCATTGTCTTTCCCTGTAAAGCGGCAACAGCTTTGAAACGATTCCGTAGTTCCGGTTCAATATCCAGAAAGTATCTTGTTCTGTTCACCGAATTCGGCACGTTTTTCACCTCTATGGCTATTTATACTATAATAATAGTTAACATAGCCTGAATTGTCAAACGATTCTGGTTGTCATTATCCTTGAACCGTACAAAAAATAAGCAGATAATGGTACACAAATAACAGTATGGGAGGTACCATCAATGGCAGACAAGATAAAAATGGGAAACTTGCGGCACGAATCGAACCTGGTTGAGTTCAAGCCCTGGAAATCGATACACAAGAGCATCACCATGCCGATGATTACGGCGATGGGCGAGAAAGACTTCCCCGGCTCACAACTGATGCTGGGATTCGCCTATATCGATAAACCGGAAGACGAGATTGGCATGGCGCCTCACATTCACCCGGACCGCGACCAGTGGATATTCCTCTTCGGGGCGCAGAATTTCGTGGAGTTCGATGCCGACGTGGAGTTCTACCTCGACGATGAGTGGCGGAAAATCGATTATCCTTTCTATGCCTATATTCCGGCGGGGATGAGCCATGAGCCGTTGAAGATTATCCGGGTGGGCAAGCCGCTCATTTTCATCGATGCCCGGTTCGGCGAGGCGCATTGGCCGCTCAAGTTCGTCGGTGACGTACCCGAGAAGTACAAGAACATGGAAGTCTAGTCGGGTAGCCGAGGGACGGTTTCCTGACTGGAGCTGAAAGGGTTACTTTTCAGCAGAACCATCAGCCGTAAAAAAGGAGAGTCATGACTCTCCTTTTTTCGTTACCTTGAAAGAGTGGGTTAAATAATATTTATCTTCGCGTGTTTGAAGGTAAATTTCATTTAACACTCAATTTACTTATGTTATAATATCACCAATCAAGCTGAAGAACCCTGTTTAACTAATAATTCTAAGGCGAAATCTTGTCATATCTTCCCGATTACTCCGACAGCTCGTAAAGGCAGGAAAACCGGACGTGTTAACGCCCCGGTTTTCCTGCCTTTTTTTTAATGAAAAGAGACATTCGATACTTCAGTATTCTTAATACATAACGAAAGAGACATGAAAAAGATGAAAAAACTACTCCGTATCATGCTTATGGCGGCACTGGCCGTGGGGATGCTTTGCGGCATACCCGGCAGTGCGGCGCTGGGCGCCTCCGAGTCCATGCTCGTGCATGTCGATACCATGGCGCAATTCTCAGCAAACACTGCAATCAATAACGCCATCGGCCAGAGCTTCAAGGTAGATAATCAAGCCGAACTGACGAAAATCAGTATCTACATACGGCCGGAACTGTATTATACAACCAGCTATAACATCGTACTTCGGGATGGTGAAGGGAGCGGCGGTGCAATCCTGGGTACCTCCGGCACCGTCAGTATGTATGGAAGGGATGCAAATCCGGCGAGTGTTGAAGGCTGGTACGATTATACCTTCCCGTCCGGAATCAACCTTCAGGCGAATCATGCCTATACCTTTATATTAACCCGGCTGAGTACGTACAGCGGAGCGTTTGCTCAGAGTTCGTCGGATGTATACCCGGGAGGAATCCAATACTGGCTGGGTACATACCCTCAATCGGGGAAGGATATGGCTTTCCGGATATACGGAAAAGTTAGTACGCCGCCGACCGCCGGCGCCGGTGGCCCGTATACCGTTGTCGAAGGAGGGTCGGTTATCCTGAACGGTTCGGGGACGGACCCGGAAGGCGAGGCGTTATCCTTTGCCTGGGACCTCGACAATGACGGCCAGTACGATGATGCCTGGGTTGCCAGCCCTGTTTTCAGCGCCGCCGGGATAACCGGGCCGAGCGTTCATCCGGTGTCCCTGAAGGTGACGGAAAACCCCTCGTTGTTCTGGGATTTCGAAAACGCTACCAGCAGCGGAGGCATATCGACTGCTGCCGGGCTGAGCAGCGGGACCACTGTGTCCGGCATTGCCTCACAGACCGGCGGCGGACCGGTTGAAAATTTCGGGGGTACCATCGGTATTCTCATGATGACTCGCTCGTTCGGGCCGGTGAATTATCCCTACATCCGGTTCACGACGACCGAATCCCTTTACCTGGAGAACCTGTCATTTTCCCATTACCATAATCACAATCCCGGATATCCGACGGCAAACGGGTATACCGTACAACTGCAAATCGGTTCGGGCAGCGGGTACAGCAATATCGGCAGTCCGCTGGCGATAAATTCGGGCAACTACGGAGCGGCCAGTACCGTGTCTTTCGGTTCTCTGTCTCTCAATCCGGGAACGTATACAATCCGTTTCATGGCGAGTGGGTTTGCCTGGGGGGACAATTCGGGTTCCGAGTTCTTCGGAATCAACAACCTGTCACTTACCCTGAGAGGCCTTTCAGCGACTGCCGGCACGACGGTTACCGTCAATCCGGAATTGAACCTGAGCGTATCGGGAGAAGCCGGGTACACCGAGAATGCCGCCCCGGTCATTGTTGCTCCGTCACTGATACTGCGGGGTGTGATGATTGACGGCTGCAAGGTCTCTGTAGCCGGTAATTTCGTCTCCGGGCAGGATTACCTCGGCATTCACGGGCAGAGCGGCGCCAGCGGCACAGACAGCGGCATCGCCTGGAACTATAATGCGGCAACCGGGGTGATGAGTTTATCCGGTACGGCAAGTACGGATACCTATCAGAAGGTGCTCCGCCGGGTAACCTATAAAAATACCAGCGAAAATCCGAACACCGCTCCCCGTACTATTACCTTCTCAATCGGAGAGACGTCTCTCTACTATGCGGG
>CAYXEG010000023.1:0-1558 GCA_964463875.1 uncultured Dehalococcoidales bacterium | reverse complement strand
ATTTACTGGACGAACGCGAAAGCGAATGCCGAAAGCCGGTCTTTCTACGGGCTGAAGGGGTACCTTGCGACCATCACCTCACCGGGAGAGAATAATTTCGTTACCTCCAAGTTACAGGGGATGGGATGGATTGGCGCCAGTGACGCAGCCGGAGAGGGAATCTGGAAATGGGTGACCGGACCTGAAGCCGGTACCCAGTTTTCCAACCAGTTAAAAACAGGTACTTACAGCGCCAACACCGGACAGCCGGTGAACGGCATGTACGTAAACTGGGCATCGACCGAACCCAACGATTACGGCGGGGCGTACCCGGGTAATCATGCCGAAGATTACGGACATTTCTATACCAACGGCACCTGGAACGATTTTTCCAATACGAACAGCAGTATCCAGGGATACGTGGTGGAATACGGCGGCATGCCCGGCGATTCGAATCTGACGTTATCGGGCAGCGTGACGGTCACCGTTCAAGCGGTCAATGACCGGCCGGCGGCTGAAATTGACTTCTATGCTATCGATGAAGATACCGTTCTCATCGTTCCTGCCCCCGGCGTGCTGGGGAATGATTCGGATATCGATGGGGACATCCTTTCAGCGCACCTTTACGACGGTACCGACCACGGGGTAGTGACTCTGAATTCAGACGGTTCGTTTACTTACATACCGGATGCTGATTTTTCCGGTACCGATTCTTTCTTGTATACTGTCGGTGACGGGCAGGCGGACTCGATTGGCGCCATGGTGACGATAACGGTCAGGCCGGTCAATGATGTTCCGACGGCGGTTGCCGGCGGCCCTTATACCGGCGACGAAGGTTCGGCAATCGTCTTCGATGGCAGCGGCTCATCTGATGCCGAGGCCGGGACGCTTTCGTACCACTGGGATTTCGGTGACGGCGGAACGGCGGCCGGCGTACAACCGGCGCACATTTATGCCGATAACGGCGTCTATACCGTCACCCTGACGGTGACCGATGCGGACGGAGCGACGGACGTTGCGACGGCGGAGGTTACGGTTGGGAACATTGCACCTGAAGCGGTATTCATGGTTTCATCGCCGGTCGAAGAAGGGTCACCATATACCCTGACGCTGGCGAACCCGACCGACCCCGGAACTGCCGATACGGCCGCCGGGTTTACCTTTGCTTTCGACGGAGGTGACGGTAACGGGTATGGAGCATTCGGTTCTGCCGACAGCGCCGTTTTTGGTACGGATGATAACGGCACTCGCACCGTCAAAGCGACCATTCAGGATAAAGACGGCGGCGTTACCGAGTATACCGCGACGGTAACAATCGACAACGTTGCCCCCGGTTTGGCAATCGATGGTGATGTCATCATCGATGAAGGCCAGACAGCGGTCAATTCAGGCGAATGGAGCGACCCGGGCGATGATGTCGTGACGCTCAGTGTTTCGGCCGGCACGGTGACGAAGAACAGTGACGGCACCTGGAACTGGACGTTCGAGGCTGTTGATGGCCCGACTCAGAGCCAGTCGGTCACGGTAACCGCGGCTGACGAAGACGGAGGGACAACCGTTCAATCGTTCATGCTGACAG
>CAYXEG010000022.1:0-27803 GCA_964463875.1 uncultured Dehalococcoidales bacterium | reverse complement strand
GGAAATTACCGCCGAAACTCAGCTTGAAAAGCCGAAAGCCCGGCAACGAAGCCGGAAGCCTTCGGTCCTGCCGGACCCGATGCAGGACCGGCTGCCCCCGATTCCCGATGCTCCCTAGCGGGAACAAATCAAACACGAACGGAGATAACGCATGATAAAAATTACCCGTGACGCCCTTTCACCCGAAACGGTAATCGAAGAAGTAAAAAACACCGCCAGCGGCTGCGTTATCTCCTATGTCGGCCTTATCCGGGACAATTCGAACGGCAAACCGGTAGAATCGGTAGAATATTCCGACCCCGATGGAAACGCCGAAGAGGGACTGAAAAGGCTCGTTGAAGAGATAGGGAGCGAATTCCCGATTAACGATATGTCCTTCTACCACCGCATCGGGAAGCTCCGACCGGGGGATATCAACATCATCATCGCCATTTCTGCCGCCCACCGGGGAGAAGCCTTTGCCGCCTGCCAGAAGACGGTTAATCTCTTCAAGGAACAATTGCCGACACACAAGGTAGAAACCTACATCGACGGCAGTACGAATATTTCAGTTTCCGAATAGTCGCAGGCTACCGGTTCCTGACCATGACGTAGTTTGCCATGTTTTCGAGGCAATTCCGCGTCTGCGTCGCCGGCAGGATTTTCAGGGCGGCAATCGCCTTATCGCAGTATTGTCGGGCGGTAGCGTAACATTCCTCGATAATCGTTGAGTTTTTCACCATCTCGATTGCCCGGTCGATTTCCGCCTGTCCGCCCCGGTTTTCAAACAGGTTCTTTATCGGGTTATCGTTCGGGTATTTTTCGAGGAGCATGAAAGCAGGCAGGGTCATCGTTCCCTGCCGTAAATCGGAACCGACCGGTTTTCCCAACTGCTCCTCGGTACTGGTGAAATCGAGGATATCATCGACAATCTGGAATCCGATGCCGAGGTTATCAGCATAGCTGACGAGCGCCTGGATAGATGGTTCCGGAGCCTCGCTCAAGACCGACCCGGATTCGGTCGAAAGGCAGAATAACGCGCCTGTCTTCCGGGCGATTCTTTCGTAATAGTTATCCAGACACTGATGCAGGTTAAACGAGTAGTAGGCCTGGCTTATTTCCCCGTGAGAAATCGTTTCCAGCGTCGCCGAGAATTTTCGGATGACCCTCAGGTTACCGGTATCGGCTGTCATCTGGCCGGAGACGGCGAACAGGTAATCGCCGAGCAGTACCGCCTGTTCTTCGCCCCAGAGCTTGTAGACCGTGGTGCGGCCACGTCTCGTATCGGAGTGGTCGATAGCATCGTCATGAACCAGCGTAGCGATATGCATGACTTCGACTGCCGCAGCCATGCCGACAATCATATCCAGATTCTTTTCGTATTCGTAAAACTTGCCGGAAAGAAAAGTCAAAGCCGGGCGAATCATCTTGCCCGAACTGGTGAGGCTGTAGCGAACAAGCTCGGAAAGGTGAGGAAAGTCAACATCCGCAAGCGTAGCGAGTTTTCCCGCGACCATTTCCAGTTCATGTTTAACAGGGGCATAGATATCGGTTAGCTCCACGATTCCTTCCTTTCGGCGAATTCGGCTTTTCCGGGGAGAAAGGCATCACCGTCCCAGCTTTACTCGCTCCTGCTCGGCAATTTCCGGGTCAAGCTTGATAAAGAGCGGCGTCGGTTTGACGAGCGGTTGTCCGGGCGCCGGTATATCAGTTCCCAGTCCGTCGGCCTCTATCCTGCCCGCATAACCGAGAAATTCGTGCACCCTCTGCGAACTGAACGGCAGGAAGGGGTAGAAAAGGGTTTTCAAGCGGGAGATGATGCCGATAACCACATAAAGGCTGAGGGCCGCTCTTGCTCGGTTTTCCTTTATTACTTTCCAGGGTTCCTTTTCATCGAGATAACGGTTCGCTTCATGGGCCAGCCCCATTGCCGAGGCAATCGCCTGCTTGAACCGGCAACGGGCCAGCAGCCCATCGTCCTCCGTCACTTCTTTGAAAATTCTCACCGACATATCGAGGAGTTCCCTATCCTTCGCGTCGAAGGGTAAAGCTCCGTTCAAAGCACCCATATCATCCCCTGCCGGGACGCACCCGTTGAAATTCTTGAAAGTGAAGGTCAGCACCCGGTTAACGAGGTTACCCCAGGTGGCTACCAGTTCATCATTATTACGCCGGACAAATTCGTCCCAGGAGAAATCGCTGTCACTCGTTTCCGGCATATTAATCGATAAAACGTAACGCAGCGGGTCCGGGTCATAACGTTCGAGGTAATCATTGACCCAGATTGCCCAGTTATGGCTCTTGGAACCTTTTTTACTTTCGATTGTCAGAAACTGGTTGGCAGGAACATCGTAGGGCAGATTAAGGCCTTCGTAGCCCATCAGCATGGCCGGCCAGTTCATGGTATGGAAGACGATGTTATCCTTACCGATGAAGTAATAACTCTTCGCGTCTCCTTCCCAGAATTCCCGCCACTTTTCCGGGTCTCCCTGCCTCTGTGCCCATTCCTTGCTGGCGGAAAGATAGCCGATGATGTTCTCGAACCAGACGTAAAAACGCTTGTTTTCGAATCCTTCGACCGGCACCGGAACACCCCAGTCAATATCGCGGGTAATTGCCCGGTCGTTCAAGCCTTCATTGAGAAATCCCAGGGTGAAATTTTTAACGTTGGCACGCCATTCTGACTGCGCTTGCACCCAGTCTTTCAGCCGCTCCTCAAAGGCGCTGAGCTTCAGGAAAAAGTGTTCCGTCTCCCGGAATTCCGGCGGTGTACCGCAGTGGCGGCAGCGGGGAGAAACAAGCTCGGCGGCGCTGAGCGGTTTTCCACATATTTCGCATTGATCTCCGCGCGCTCCCGTATCGCCGCAAAACGGACAGGTACCTTCAACGTAACGGTCGGGTAGAAACCGGGAGCAGCTCGGGCAGTACGGCTGAGAGGAACTGGCTTTATAGATATACCCGTTTTTCTGGAGGGTCAAGAACATATCATGGGTCACCGCGGCATGGTTCGGAGTACCGGTGGTGGTATAAAGGTCCCAGGAGATTCCCAAACCGCGCCATGACTCGTTAAACGCTTCATGGTACCGGGCGGCAATTTCCGCCGGGTTTTTCCCTTCCTGTTCCGCCTTGATAGTTATCGGCGTGCCGTGCTGGTCGGAACCGGATACCATCAGGACATCGTTCCCCGCTATCCGGTTGTACCGGGCGAAAATATCCGCCGGCAGGTTGGCTCCGGCCAGGTGTCCCAGGTGCAGCAGACCGTTCGCGTAAGGCCAGCCAACACCGATAAAAATTTTTTTTCTCATCAGTTCACACCCTGTCGTTCGTTGTTTTAAAATCCGGTATCGGGGAAGAAAGTCAGCACCCGCTCGTCTTTTTCTTCCTTGTAATGGGCGTATCCTTTTTTAACGGCGCATTCGACGCAGTAATAGACGGTTTCTCCGCCTTCTTCCACTTCCTCGCCGTTCTCTTCTTCCAGAACCAGGTACCGTTCGCTATGCGGTACGTTCACACCGCATTCTTTACAGTAAATATCACCTAAAGAAATATTACCTCTTCGCATCGTCTTCATCCTCCTGAAAACATTATACTCTAAAACCTGTCCTGCTTTAGCCAGGCCTGATACAACTCTTTTCTCGAAAGGCCGGTTTTCTCCGATACTTTAGCTATCGCTTCCCGGGCAGTCATGCCCGATTTCCGCAAGGCCGCCAATTCCGTTTCGACATCTCCGGTGAGCTCCGGTTCACTGCTTTCCCGGAAGCCTTCGACGACAAGGGTAAATTCGCCTCTCGGTTCGGTAAAATAGCCAAGCGCCTCGTTTATCGTTCCCCGAAACACTTCCTCATGGAGCTTGGTCAGCTCGCGGCAGACAGCGATGCGCCGGTCGCCCAGGGTTTCCAGCAACTGCCCGAAGGTCTCCGCTACCCGGTGAGGCGACTCATAGAGTATCAGGGTACCCGGGTCGGTTTTCACCGAATCGAGCAGTTTCTGCCTTGCTCCGGCTTTCCGGGGTAAAAATCCGATGAAGGTAAACCGGTCGGTCGCCAACCCCGAAACGCTTAACGCCGAAACCACTGCCGAGGCTCCGGGCACCGCCACGACGGGAATATGCCGCCCGGCGGCAGCCACCACCAGTTCGTACCCGGGGTCGGAAATCCCCGGCATACCGGCTTCCGAAACGAGGGCAACATCACCCTTCTCAAGGCACTCCAGGATATACTCCAGCTTGGTAAGTTTGTTATGTTCGTAGTAGCTGGTCATCGGGGTACTGATATCATAGGCATTGAGAAGCCGTTTCGTTTTCCGGGTATCCTCCGCGGCTATAAGCGTCACTTCCTTCAGTACCCGCACCGCCCTCAGGGTAATATCCTCAAGGTTACCTATCGGCGTTGCAACAACGTAGAGGGTGGGCATCGGACCAGCTTTCCTCCTGCTCAGCGCCGCGGGAAGATATTACCCTCCGGCAGGCCTTCGCTATTATAGTCCACCTGATGAAAAGCTGTCCAGAATTTCGCATTCCTTCACCCTGATTGTTACTATTGCGATATACCGTAAAAAAATAAGCATTTCGGCCACCCGGTTTTCCTTGATTTACATCGCTACCTCTGATATATTTTCTATTAAAAGGGGTGAAAAAATGGCTGAAGCCAAACGCAAAGAACTCAGACGTTCCTACGGATTCGATGAAGTAGCAATCGTTCCCGGTGATGTAACCCTCAATCCCGAACAGACTAATGTTGACCTGAAAATAGGCGACCACGTTATGGATATTCCTATCATGGCATCAGCCATGGACGGAGTTGTCGATGTCAAGTTCGCCGCCATGCTAAGCAAGATGGGCGGGCTTGGCGTGCTCCATCTTGAAGGCGTCCAGACACGCTATGAAAATCCGGACGAAGTTCTCAAAACAATCTCGAAAGCGACACCCCAGGAAGCCACTCCCCTTTTACAAAAGATATATTCCCAGCCGATTAAGGAAAATCTCATCGGCCAGCGAATCGAGGAAATTAAGAAACTCGGCGGTATCGCAGCCGTCGCCGCCCTTCCCGCCAACACGAAACGGTTCGCTCCCCTTGCCGAAGAAGCGGGAGTCGATATCCTGACCGTCATGTCAACCGTTACCTCTGCCCGGCACGTCTCGAAAAGCGTCCGGGGACTGATATTCGAAGAACTGGTTAAATCCGTCTCTGTCCCGGTCGTCGTCGGAAACTGTGTCAGCTACACCGCCTGTCTCGAACTGATGAGAACCGGAATTCATGGTGTACTCATCGGGGTCGGTCCCGGCGCCGCCTGTACCACCCGGGAAGTCTTGGGAATGGGTGTTCCCCAGATAACGGCGACCATCGATTGCGCCGCCGCCAGGGACACCTACCAGAAAGAATCCGGGCGGTATGTCCCGATAATCACTGACGGAGGCTTCCGCAAGGGCGGCGATATCTGCAAAGCCATCGCTGCCGGCGCTGACGGCGTCATGATTGGTTCGATTTTCGCCCAGGCCAAGGAATCGCCCGGCGGGGGTTACCACTGGGGTATGGCCGCCCCTCACGCGGCACTGCCGAGAGGCACCCGCATTCATGTCGGTACCTCGGGAACGCTGGAACAGATACTGTTCGGCCCATCCTCGGTAACGAATGGCAGCCATAACCTGGTCGGCGCTCTCCGCAATGCCATGGGACTTTGCGGTGCAGCCAACATCCGGGAAATGCATAAAGCGGAAATGGTTATCGCCCCGGCAATCACTACCGAGGGCAAGTCATGGCAGATAGCCCAGGCTCATTAAGCAGCGAAAGAATTCTGGAAATAAAAAAACGGACGAATCACGAAACAACCCGATTCGTCCGTTTTTCTTACTTATTCGTCGTCTTCATCGTCGAGATCGTCAAAGTTACCGTTATCAATCTGTCGCAGCACCGGTTCGCTCCGGTCGTTTTTCCGCCTGAGGGTGAAATCGGCCTTTTCTATCTCTTTGCACGTTTCTTCGAGTTCGCCTTCAATAACCAGGGCGTTAGCGCCGGCATTCCAGAGGGCTTCGATTTCTTTGGCAGTCAGTTTCGAAGCAACCTTAACGAACAATGGCTTGCCGGGAATGGAACCGAACTTCTGAACCGTAATTACATCCTGCCAGGTCAAGGCGGCGGTCACCGGTAAAGAAATTAAAACCGCTTCCACCGGTAAACTCATCAGCGCCCGCAAGGCAGCATCCGGAATGGCGATATCAGCTTCAAGAATCTTGCCGGTATCTTTACCTTCAATGAGGGTTACCGGCGTATCCGGAGAGAAAACCACGAAATCGCACCCGGACTCTTCGAGCTGTTTTACCCGGTCGTTGCCGTTTTTCAGCCAGGCTCCCCAGGGAACGTTCGCCGGAACATTTTTAAACGCCTCAATCCCGGTTTGCCCCGATACCTCGATGAGGACAGCATCTGCTCCGGCAACTTCAGCAAGTTCGGAGATAATTGCCACAAGCTGAATTCGTTTTTTCAGCGATTCCGAACCGGCTCTCCGAAACCCGATTGGAGCGGTTTCCCCTTTAGCAATCCTGTTCAGTTTATCGATACATTTACTCATATTCACCGGTCATCCTGTTATTTTTCAAGCTGTTCGACGGCTGCTTTCACGCCTGCGCCGGGTTCTGCCCTGTACCCCTGGGAGGTCAGGACTTTTTCAAGGCTGGCGAGGGCCAGCAGCACGTTCTCGGCTGTCGAAGAATGCCCCATCAGACCGAGGCGCCAGACTTTCCCCTTCAGTGGTCCCAGGCCGCCGCCAATTTCAAGGTTGAAGCCTTCGAGAAGGTTCTTCCGGACAGCGGCGTCATTCACCCCTTCCGGAATCCGAACCGTCGTCAGCATGGGCAGACGGTATCCCTCCCGGGCATGGAGCACAAGGCCCATCGCTTCCAGCCCGGCTTTGAGAGCATCGCCGTGTTTCTTATGACGCAGAATTCTCTCGTCAAGGCCTTCCTCGTCGATAAGCCGCAACGATTCGTAAAGGGCATAGACCATCGAAATCGGGGCGGTATGATGGTAAAACCGGTCGCTTCCCCAATAGGAGGAAAGGAGGGAAAGATCGAGGTACCAGCTCGGAACTTTAGTTTTACGCGCCGCCAGGATATCGAGGGCTTTTTTGTTGGCGGTAAACGGAGCCAGTCCGGGAGGGCAACTGATACATTTCTGGGTGCCGCTGTAGCAGATATCGATTCCCCAGTCATCGACCGCCACTTCGGTACCGGCCAGCGAGGTCACGGTATCGACCAGGTAGAGAGCGCCATATCGCTTCGCCAGCTTCGAGATTTCTTCAAGCGGCTGAAGCGCGCCGGTTGATGTCTCAGCGTGAACAACCGCCACCATCCTGACCTTTTTTTCAGCTTTGAGGGCGGCTTCGATACCGGCCGGGTCGACGATATCGCCCCACTCGGCGTTCACCTCAACCACCCGGGCGCCGCAACGAACCGCATTATCGACCATCCGTTGCCCGAAAAGGCCGCTGACGCCGATAACGGCAACATCGCCCGGTTCGAGGAAATTGGAGAATCCGGCCTCCATACCGGCCGAACCGGTGCCGGATATGGGAAAGGTCAGGGTATTTTCGGTACGGAAAACCTTTCTTAAAAGTTTCACCGTATCTTCCATGACCCTGACGAAATAGGGGTCGAGATGCCCAATCATCGGCGAGAGCATCGCCATCTGTACCCGGGGATGAATATTACTCGGGCCGGGGCCCATTAAAATCCTGTCCGGGGCATTCAATTGCCTGAAAATCGATTCGGCCACTGTAAACTACCTCCTCCGATTGTGTAATCCGATGGACACATTATAAATGATTTTTGCCTTCCAATGAAAATCATGATTTTACCCGCTCTCTGAAACGAGCGGGCGGGTAAAAGAAGAAACGAAAAATGAATACAATGAGAGTTGTCCCGTCCCTGCCGGAACTCCATTATAGCGAAACACGAATGTCAATTTAGCTAAGGTGCTGTTCGATTACCGGAACCCTTACTTCTGAAAACCAGGCCTACACGGCGACTTCCGTCTCCTTTTCCAGTACCTCTGCAAATCGGGTATATTCTTCTCCGCCGAAGGATATAGATTGTTCGTACAGCATCTTCGAATAACTGAACCCCTTGGAATTAATCCAATCCCGGTGTTCTTTATCGCCTCTCCCCATCATGTGCCGTACCAAATCGCGCGGGCTTGAAGATACCTTATTGCATACCGGACATTGATAACTCATGACAGCCTCCGTTAACATTTTTACTTTATGTCAAATCGGGGATCCCGGGATGCCCCGGAATGGGAAATCAATGACGGTTATTTTTCTATTTCGCTCCTTTTTCCTTTTCCCGTAAGGCATTGAACATCTTTTCCGGAGTAATCGGAAGGTCTTTGATGCGCACTCCGGAAGCCTTGTAGACAGCGTTGGCAATTGCTCCGCCGGTGGGACTGGTCAGTCCTTCTCCGGCTTCCTTCGCCCCGAACGGGCCTTCCGGTTCGTAGGTATCGACTTCGATACCAATCGTGCTCGGCATGTCGAGCGCCCGGAGTATTTTATAGTCACCGATAGACGGATTTAAAATCTTTCCGTTATCAGCCGGCTGGTCTTCGCAGACAACCGCGCCGGCAGCCATATGGGTAGCTCCTTCCACCTGTCCCAGTACCGCTATCGGGTTAATAACCTGGCCGCAATCATGGGCGGTGACTATCTCTATCAGTTTCACCTTGCCCGTTTCCGGGTCGACTTCCACCTCGGCCGCCTGGACACCGAAACCGAAGGCCGGCGATACCATGCCTTTGCGGTGCGGCGTGTAATGACCGCGTCCGATAATCGTCTGACCTTCATTGCCCCGAATAGCGTCTTTCACGACGTCGAAGTAGGAAATGCTTCGTTCCGGCCGGTCGGCGATAAACACCTTGTGGTCTTTAATATCCAGGTCGTAGACGATATTCGGCCCCATCTTGGCATAGGCGTATTTCAACAGTTGCTGTTTGGCATCGGCTGCCGCCATCTTGACGGCGTTGCCGTTCATCAGCGTTTCACGGCTGCCCCACGAACCGAGGTCAACCGGGCTGATGGCCGTATCTTCGGCGTGAACCCGGATATCGTCCAGGTGAACCCCCAGTTCCTCGGCGCAAATCATGCTGAGGGTGGTATCGGAACCCTGGCCGGTATCGCAGGCGCCCGTGAATAAATCGACTTTCCCGTCGACGTTTATCTTGACCATCGCCGCTGCAAAAGCATACGGCGTATTGAACCAGTTGAAGATACCGCCGGACATGAACCCGTAGTTGGCGATGCCAATCGCCCGGTTTGGCGGCAGTTCGCCCCGCTCATTAATGTGTTTCTCAATCGCGTCATAACACTCTTTCAGGCCGCAACTTTGCATCAAAGCCTGCCCGGGAACTTCGTGGCCGGGGCCGACGGCGTTTTTCCGGCGAATCTCGAGTGAATCCATGCCCAGCTTCTCCGCCATCATATCTATCATGGATTCACCGACAAAATACGCCTGCGGGGCACCGAAACCGCGCAGGGCGGAAGCCGGCATGGAATTCGAATAGACCCGGTAGCCGTCATAGCGGTAACTCTTCCACTTGTAGGGAAGGCAGGAGTAGAAACCCGCCAGGTAGAGAGCGGTTGCCCCCATACCGGTATAGGCGCCGCCTTCGGTGACGACTCTCACTTCTTTTGCCACCAGGGTGCCGTCCTTCATGGCTCCCATCCGGACCGAGTAGTACATCGGGGTCTTGCGCTTGGTAGCGGTGAATTCTTCTTCGCGGGTAAGGATTATCTTGACCGGCTGCTTGAGTTTCTGGGAAAGGAGCGCGGAGCAGAACTGGCCTGAATCGATTTCAATTTTACTACCGAATCCGCCGCCGCTCGGTGGCTTGATAACCCTGACATCCCCTTCCCGTATCCCGAGGATATCGGAAAGCATGACCTGAATCATATAGTTCGACTGAGTCGAAGTATAGACTGTTAATTTTCCATCATGGCTGAAATCAGAAACCGCTCCGTGGGTTTCCATGCAAACATGAGCCTGGGGAGAACTGTAAAACTGTTCTTCCAGTACCACATCGCATTTCTCGAAATCTTCATCGACATTTCCCCATTCGATATGCCGGGTATTATTGATGTTTCGCTCGGCATGGTCATGAATCTGAGGCGCGCCTTCCTGCATGGCTTCGCGGGGGTCGAAGACTGCCGGTAACGGTTCGTATTCAACCTCGATTAAATCGAGGGCTGCTTCGGCGGTCGCTTCATCGACCGCCGCTACCGCCGCCACCGGGTCGCCGATGTACCTGACCTTTTCACGGCAGAGGATTTCTTCATCACACAACTCGGGGAACCGGCGCCAGATACCGTTTTTCTTACCCAGCGTATCCGCTCCGGTTACGACTCCTTTGACTCCCGGCAGTTTCAGCGCTGCCGATGTATCGATACTGAGAATGCGGGCGTGCGGGTATGGGCTTCGAAGAATTTTCCCGTAGAGCATATTGGGGAGAACGATATCGAAGGTATACTTGGCAGAACCGGTGACCTTGGCTGTACCGTCCACCCTGACGTGGGACTTGCCGATTACCGAATACTTCTCGCTCATTGTTCGTCCTCCTTGTACTCGCCGTTCGCCACCGCGTTGACCGCCCGGATAATGGCGATATAGCCGGTACATCGGCAGATATTGCCATCGATGGCCGTCTTAATCTCATCTTCGGTGGGTTTCGGATTTTCCTCGAGCAGCGCCCGGAGCGAGTTCAGCATGCCGGACGTGCAGAAGCCGCACTGGTAGGCTCCGTAATCGAGGAAAGCCCGCTGGAGCGGATGAAGTTTTCCCCCCTCGGCCATGCCTTCGAGGGTCCGTACTTCGCCGCCGTTCACCTGAACCGCCAGTATCGAGCAGGATTTTACCGCCAGGCCGTTCAGCACCACCGTGCAGGCACCGCAGGCGGCGCTTTCACAGCCCCGCTTGGTGGCCGTCATGCCAAGGTCTTTTCTCAGCACATCGACCAGCAACGCGTTGGGTTGAACATATAACGTACGGAGTTGTCCGTTGACGGTAAATGTCAGTTCTTTCAGTTTCGATTTTTCCCGGATTGTCATATCGTACCTCCCCAACCAGGTGTTTTTAATTCAGGGCTTTCGCCAGGGCTTCCGTGCCGACTCGTTTAACCAGGATTTTCACCAATTCGCGCCGGTATTCCTCGGAAGCGTGGATATCGGAAATCGGGTCGGCCGCTGAAGCCGCGGCTTCTCCGGCGTCTTTGAGCAGTTTCTCCGTCACCTTATTCCCCTTGAGCATATCTTCGGCATCCCTGGCTCTCAGGGGTATCGGAGCGGCGGCGCCGAGAGCAATCCGGGCATCGGCGACGGTTTCGTCAGGGTTCAACCGCAGTGAGACTGCGGCGCTGACGGTCGGCATTTCACTCTCGATGACATTGAATTTCGTATAGGCGACGCCGGTCCTCTCGGTAATTGCCGGAATCCGTATCCCGGAGAGCAGTTCATCATGTCCGAGGACAGTCTCGAAATAGTCGAGGAAGAAATCCTCGACCGGCAGGCTTCGTTCGCCGTTCGGCCCGGCTATCGTCAGCGTCGAGCCAAGGGCAATCAGCACCGGCGCCGGATCTCCGGCGGGGTCGGCATGGGCGATATTCCCTCCGATGGTTCCCCAGTTCCGGGTCTGTACCGAGGCGAGCCGGTGTTCCATGTTGGAAAGGACACTGAACGATTTCCGTATCAGCGGCGATTTCTCAATCATGGTATGGGTGGTGGTAGCGCCTATCCTCACTCCTCCGTTTTCGTCCTCTTCGATATAGCAGAGTTCTTTCACGCCCTTGATATCGATGAGATATTCCGGTTGAATCAACCCCTGCCTGAGAATAATGAGCAGCGACTGGCCGCCGCAGATAACCTTGCTGTCATCAGGGTGTTCTGCGAGCAACGCCAGCGCTTCTTTAAGTGTCGTAGCCGGTACATAGTCGAAATCATATATCATAATAATGCCTCCTGTCCCTGGAGAAAAATGTTCATTAACCGGCGGTCAGTTCTTCGAGTTTCTTCTGGAGATTTTTCCCGAAGTCCTCGCTGACCGTTTTGGCTTTAGCCCGCATTATCCGTTCGCCGAAGGTTGCCAGCTTGCCGACGATATTGACATCGGTGACATAGGCAACTTCGACCATGCCGTCCGCCTCGGTAAGGTTCACTTCCAGGTTCATGGTAAACGTCCCCATTTTCCCGAGGGCTTCCCCCCTGCCTTCAGCCTTGACATGGCTCGGCGGTTCCAGTTCGGTGAGAATGACGGTAAATTGTAATGAAACCGAAATCGGCCCCACCGACTGTTTTACCAGGCATTCGTAGGTTTTTTCGTCTTTCTGTTCGATTTTTTGCGCTCCCGGAACGCAGGACGCTAAAGTGCCCGGTTCGAGAACAACATCCCACACCGCC
Source organism: uncultured Dehalococcoidales bacterium (assembly GCA_964463875.1). Lineage (GTDB taxonomy): Bacteria > Chloroflexota > Dehalococcoidia > Dehalococcoidales > UBA2162 > MGML01. The sequence continues at coordinate 15,389 of CAYXEG010000022.1, read as the reverse complement.
TGGCGGGACGCTTTCAGTTTGAAGCCGCCTTCCAGTTTCATATCGCTACCTCTCTTCTAACTGTATCGGTTGGTCGATTTCTGTCATAGTAAATCAATAAACGGGTCAAGTTCCTCGATATACTTAAGCTCCGGAACGGATAAGTCCTTCTTTCCTGAAGAATTGCTGAAAGATTTCCTGCCGTTACAGGATTCATCGTTTTCGAGAATGCCCCGGTAATGACCGCTGTCGCACAGCCGGTAGTGCCGGCCGATATAAAGGGAGCAGTTCTGACACATCCTGTCCGAAAACGGACATATCATCTTTTTCTTTGCCAAATTACTCCTGCCGGTTCTTTACTAAAGGCATCGGATATCCCGAACAATATCCCGCCGTTGGAAATCCGAAATGTACCTGATTATATTCCATTTTTAACAAAGGTATCAAGTAATACCCCGTTATTTTTGCTTGAAAATACCGGCCTCTTCCGAATCAGATGAGCGGCAGCTTCATATATGATATCATCAGTGACTTCTGAAAAGATTTCATTTCACTTCAACCGGATATCCCTCGGCAGAACGGCTACGCATGGTAAGCGTAAAAGGAATCGAAAGTAGGACGATGACGACGACACCCCACGCGAGCGCTTTATAACCGACAATCGGCAGCAGCGCCCCGGCCAGGAAAGACATCCCGACCGACGTAATATGATTGACGCTGACACCGGTAGTAAGGGTCGGAGTAAGTTCTTCCGCCGGTGCAATCCGGTTGACATAGGTGCTCAATCCCATGCTGAGGGTGACGAGCAGGTTGATGAATACCACCATCACGCAAAGGAACCACACGTTCTCGACGAGAGCGTACCCGACGAAACACAGAGCTAACGCTCCGTATCCTACTGTCAAAGTTTTTCGCTCGCCGATGATGTCCAGTAACTGCCCCATTTTCTGGGCTAAAAGGAAGTTAACCAGCCCGCTTGTCAGCAGCAGGAGGCTTATCTGGAAGGCCGTCAGATTGAAGTAGTAGACGAGCACCATGATATTGAAGGCCGAAAAAACCTGAGTGCGGGAACCTTCGAAAAGCAGAAGTACATAGTATAGCCAGTATCGTTTCCTGAAGAGGAGCCGGGGCTGCGGTTTGGCGGTTTCTCCGATATTTTTCGGCAGACGGGAAAGAACAATGGCAGACACGACGATGATGATACCGGCGAGCGCCGCCAGGAAACGCAAATCGAACCACTGGGTAAAGAGCAGGATACTGCCGATGCCGGCGATGGAAGCCAGCGCACCGACTGAAGCAAGCGTGCCGAGAACCCGGCCGGACTGTTCTTTACTCACGAGACCGAGCGCCAGCGCGTTCTGAAGCGGCATGAAGAGGTGAAAACCGATACTTGCCATCAGTGACATGACGACCAGTGCCGACCAGGAATTCACCGTTGCATAAAGTGCATAGCCGACACCCATTACCACCACCGAAGCAACCGCCCGCCAGGTTAACGGCAGGCGAACGAGAAGAGCCGCGATGAACATCAACCCCAAGCCGGGTATTTCCCGGATGCCCGACTGCATCAACACTTGGGCGTCAGTCAGGTTCAGGTCCTTCATGAAGTTGGTATTGATGCCGTTCTGCAAGCCGGTGCCGAGGCCCATGAGAAAAATCGCTACTGCCAGGATAATCAGATTCCGTCCCCAGATACTGGTCTGTCTGGCGACTTCCTGCGTGTTACGTGTCGCTGTTGCCATGTACGGTCCTTTCCTGTTTGCATAAGAAAAAGGCGCCTGATTGCCTTGTCAGACACCTTTCGTTGTTGTGAAAAGTAAACTATCTTACAACATCTTTCGGGGACATAACAAGAAAAACCGGTAGACCCTTTGAGTACCCGGTTCTTCCTGTCGTATAATCGGGGAAACCCGGAACGAAACTAGGAGAGAAAAAATGAGCGACATCAAGAACACCCCGGCGATAACGGCCGATGAGAAAATCAATATCAACCGGAGCGCTATCGAGCACCGGGCAACCTGGATGGGGCTCGCTTTCCTTGCCGCCAGGGAAGCCGGAGCCGACGCCGAAGCTATTTTTCGCCAGGCGGTCGCGAAAACCGGATGCCTCCATGGAATAAAGATTAAAGAGAACCTTTCCGAACCGGTCAGGCTCGACAAATTCGCCGACGCTTTCCTCTCGCCGGTGGCAATCGGTACCTTCGAAATGGAATTCGCCGCGAAAAACGCCGACGCCCTGGAAATCCGCTTCCGCTACTGCCCGCTGGTCGCCGGCTGGCTGAAAGCCGGTGTCCCCGTCGAGGACATCCCGCTCCTCTGCGATATCGCTATGGACGGCGACCGGAATATCGCCGGTACCGTCGGCGTCGGGTTCGCTCTCGGCACCACTATCGCTGAAGGCGCTCCCGTCTGTGAGGTCAACTTCCTGAAAAAGAAATAATCCGATCGGCAGTTATGCCGCCGCATATAGAAGAGTAACCGAAGAAAAGTCAGGTTTCTGCCTGTTACCTCCTTGTTTTGCCTCGAACGCCTAACCATTCACCGTCCAGTTCGTTATATTGACTGAGACACCGAAATTCGAAAGGAGACTGGAAATGAAAACATTCAGGTATCTCGTACTACTGATTATTGCCGCTCTGGCTCTGGTCGCCGCCTCGTGCGGCCCGAAAGAAACCGGCGAAAATCCGGCGCTTACCGAGGAACAGGCCCGCCAGAAAGCCGAGGAATTCGTCAGGAAAAGCCCGACCTTTGTTTTCGACGGCATCGAAGAAACCCTCGAACTGGCAAGCTCGGATATGTGTCCTGTTACTGTCTCCTTTGAGTCGTCCGTAAAGCCCGCCTGCTGGCAATTTACGTACCGATTCGAGAGCGCTCACGCCGGATATGGTGACCGAACCGGCATGATGGTTGCCGAAGTGATTACTCCTCACGAAGCGGTCATTACCATCGAGGGCGAGGAAGTGAAAAGCGCCGTCATGGACGGTAAATGGGACATGCTGCGGCAGGTGCAGACAGATAACGAGGAAACGCTGGTCAGCCCCGCCCCGATACATAATGTCGAAGTCGTTTTCATGGAATCCTTCCCTGTCCAGGTCGGCGTTCAGATTGAATACGGACTGAGAGACGGCTGCACCTCCTTCCATGACTCGTCGGTAACGAGGGACGGAAACGTGATTACCATCGAGATAACGACCCAGCGTCCGGTCGAGGCCATCTGCGATATGGCTTACCGGTTCGGCGAGGAGTACCTCAATCTCGGCAGCGACTTCACTGAAGGAGCCACGTACACCCTGAAGGTGAACGACGTCACGACCGAATTCGAGTATTAGTGCCTTAATCGTAACATTCATGGCAAAAGGGGAAACGGTCAAATACCATTTCCCCTTCTTTTTTTTCGATTATAATAGATTGCCCTCAGCAGTGCCTCCGTAGTATCATTATCGTTACAATCCGCAAACGTTGGTGAAGAGCTGCCGGCATTTGAAAGATAACAGCAGATACCGATATGTCATCCTGAGTTTAGTCGTCCTCATCCGGACCTGCCTCGGCCTTAACTGGGCACTGGCAGGGCCGCTTATCCCGTTGATTATCGAAAATTTCGGTATCAGCCGCAGTTCCGCCGGGTGGTACGCGTCAATCGCTCCTCTATCCATCGCCCTGGTCTCGCTACCTTTGAACATGGTCAGCGTCCGGCTCGGCCTGAAAAAGACATTTGCCATCGGCGCCCTGATGATGGGAACGGGAACACTGGCTCTCTTTACCTCGGATTACCTGCTGCTGCTGGTTTTACGGGCGATTTTTGCCATCGGTACCGCTCTGGTCGTTCCGGCCGCTACCGCTATCACCGCCGACTGGTTCGGCACCCGTAACCTTCCCATCATCAATGGAATTTCGATGAGTTTCGCCAACCTCGGCCACGGCCTCGCCTTCGCGACCGCCATTCCGATAGCCACAGCCATTTCATGGGACGCCCCGATAATCGTTTACGGGGCTTTCACCCTGGTATGCGCCCTTGCCTGGGTGGTATTCGGCCGAAACCACGGGAACAGCCGGAAAGCCTTCGAACGGGCTAAACAGGAATCGGAGAACGATGAACCGGACATCAGCCTGAAACAGATTCTCACCAACCGGTACGCGATTCTCCTGACGCTTTCCGTCATGGTTTCATGGGGCTGCCAGAACGCCCTGAATTCATGGCTGCCGGACTACTACTACAACGTTTTCAATATTCCGCTCGGCGAGGCAAGTTCGATTATGGCCTTTTCGAAAATCGGGGGTATCGCCGGTTCGGTCGTCGGGGGAATCCTCGGCACGAGAATCGGCCGCCGCAAGCCGTTCCTGATTGTTTCGGGAGTTCTCACCGGGGTAACCGGACTGGTTTCGATTCTCTTCAATATTCCGGCGGTGATTTACACGGGAGTGACACTGCTCGGCATTTTCGGACCGTTCTACATGTCCAGTATCATGACCATACCCATGGAAATCCCGAAGATACCGATACGCTTCGGGGTCATCGTCGTCGCCATGATGCTGGTCGGCGGTAACCTCGGCAACTTTATCAGCCCGCTCGTTGTCGGGTATCTCGTCGATATCACCGGTTCCTACCTGCCGGGGTTCATCACCTTCATCGGGCTTTCGTATATCCTCCTGCTCGCCGGCATCCTCCTGCCTGAGACAGGGCCGGCGGCAAGAAAGCCGGAGTAATCTCATCTGTTTTGGCATTCACTCTGGCAGCCCGATGGAAAAATAATCGACTCTCTTCCCGCCCTGCCTGAAAAAAGTACCGTTACCCTCGGTCTGAGGAGACCATAATGAAACCAAAACGAAAACAGTAATGGATGCCTGTGAAGTGAGTCGAGAATCTCGCTTTCTCCATGTATCTTCAATGTAAAAATAATACCCGATTCGATATATCTCCCCCGACAACACCTGACCGTTACCTCTACCTTCTTTTCCGGGAAACCATAACACTGAACGCGCAATTGACATTCTGACTTTTATATGTTTTAGTCTATCTATATGTAAATAGTCTCTATATGCGAATAGTAAATGACGATAAATGAACACGAACACCACCATCACGGCGAACACCATCCCCACCGGAAATCCCGCCACAAGCCCTGGCCTCTCCAGGCCTGGATGCTCCTCCTCCTTGCCCAAAAACCGGGGCACGGCTACGAACTGATGGGAAAGCTGGCGGAAGAATACAGTATCACCGATATCGACCCCGGTTTTCTCTACCGTACCCTCCGCTTCATGGAAAGCGAAGGCGTGATAGATTCGTCCTGGGATACCGAAGGCGAAGGCCCCCCCAGGCGTCTCTACACCCTGACGGACTCCGGCACCGAAGCTTTGAAAAAAATCGCAGGTGATATCGAAGCCATCAAAAACCAGATGGAACGCTTTTTACAGGAATATGCCGCTCATCGCCGGTCGGAAAATCCCATCGATGAAAAACAGTCTGAATCGCCCTCGGTTTAAGGAGTTACTATGGTTCGGGAATACGCAATCGAAACAATCGATGTCGTCAAGCGCTATCCCTCCGTGTCAGGAGACTCAAACCAGGGCAGAGGGCGCGGCGGAGGCCCCGGCGGGGGAGCCCGGGGAATCGATTCCTTCAGCGGCCTGAGAGGACTATTCAGCCGAAAAAAACGCTCGTATATGGAAGCCCTGCGCGGCATCAACCTGCAGATTCCTAAAGGCGAGGTCTTCGGGCTGCTCGGACCGAACGGCGCCGGTAAAACTACCCTGATTAAGATACTCTGCACCCTCGTCATTCACGACGAAGGAGAAGTTTTCGTCAATGGCATCAACCTGAAAAAAGACCCCTCGCGGGTGGTGAGAAATCTCCAGGCGGTACTGCCGGAGAGCCGGGGCTTCAACTGGCGACTTTCGGGAAGGCAGAATCTTGCCTTTTACGCCCTGCTCTACGGCATTGGTGAAAAAGAAGCCAGGGAAAGGATTAGTTACCTTCTCGGTTTGACCGGCCTCGCCGACCGGGCCGATGACAGTTACCAGCGGTATTCCACCGGAATGCAGAGAAGGCTCCTGCTCTGCCGTGCCCTCCTCCGGGACACCTCGATTCTCCTCTTCGATGAACCGACCGCCGGACTTGACCCGCTCGCCGCGGCCGATTTCCGTTCGCTGGTCCGGGATAAGCTCGCCCGCGAAGAAGGAACCACTATCCTGATGAGCACCCATAACCTCTACGAGGCCCAGGAAATATGTGACAGGATTGCCATTCTCGAAAAAGGCAGGATAACCGCCTGTGATACCCCCGCCAATATCAAGCGGACGGTCATCGGGGAAAAAATCCTCGATATCACCTGCTCCGAAGGGTATTTCGATACCGGTCAGGAACAGGAGATGCTTTCGGCGCTACGCCTTCGGCCAGGTGTCAGAGAAATTACCTTCGATATCGGCCGTGAGAGGAACCTTCGCGCTATCTCCGTTCGTGTGGATAAAGAAATGAACCTCTCCGGTATTTTGGAACTCATCGTCAGCCGTACTCCAGGAATCCTCAGTATCACTACCTCCGAACCAAGCCTCGAAGAAGTCTTTATGAGAATCACCCGCCGGGAACAGAGGAGGTAACAGCATGATGATGCCGATGCAGCTTCGACAAATTATAGCCTTTACCAGACGTGATTTCATTAACTGGATAAGTTACCGCACCGCCATGACTACCCAGTTGATAAATATTCTGATTGGCGTCTTCTCCTGGGGCGTGACCGCCTCCTACGTCCAGCGGCCCGTTTCAGAAATGTACCAGAGCGATTACATCTCGTTCCTCGTCGTCGGTATCGCTATCAGCAATCTTGTCATGCCCCTCGTCCAGGGTGTGGAACGGCAGCTTAACCCCTGGACCCTTGAAACGGTCCTCATGACCGGGATAAAAATACCCGTCTTCGTTATCGGAAACATTTCCTGGAACTACATATTCTCCGCGCTCACCTTTATCCCCTACCTGCTTATCGGCATTTACGTCTTCGGAGCGCAACTGAACGTCAATATCGTTTCAACGATAGTTGCCTTCCTCATTTCAGCAACCATCATGATTAGCCTGGCTTTTATCTCCACCGGTATCCGGATAGTCACCAAGTCAACCGACCCCATAACCTGGGCGATTAACGTGCTCCAGAACCTGCTCGCCGGGGTGGCTTTTCCGGTGGTCTACCTCGATGAAATCCTCTTCCCCGGTGTATCGACCTTTTCCTGGTTCCTGCCCCAGACCTGGGTCTATCACCTCTGCCGCCTGTCGATGCTGACCAACGCCTCTCTGTCTGATTCGGCAGTGCTGTTCGATTTCCTGAAAGGCCTGCTGTTCGCCGTGATTCTGTTACCGGTGGGCTACTATACACTTCGCTGGGGCGTCAACCGTTCGAAAAAAGAAGGCACCCTGGGCTGGTACTGAAGAACGGTCGGTCGGAGGAGCCGATGAATTCCCCGGCAGGAGATTCTGCCCCAGAGACATCAGCATCGGTCCCGTGATGGGAAATGTGCTGTATGTCCTCTATCGTTTAAGATTTATTAAGGTGTTAATTAACAGCTAACTTCGTTCGTTTCTTGCAACTTCTCGTATCATTTAGGCATTACTCCACTACGATAAGTTGCAAGTAAGTTTTTCGGTTATCACTTGACATTTACCGGCCATTCTTGCTATATAAGAATTCTTATATGATGTCCCATATATTTTCAGGTTATTTCACCCGGGGGTTTTTTCAATTTTTTCCAATACCCATGGCAGGGGCGGAAATATAGAATCAGAAATATTATGGAGAAGAACGGAGATACGACAGTGAAAAAGATTATCGGTTTGTCATTCGGCAGGAAAAACAGCAACTGCGAGGCATTTCTGAAAGCGGCGCTGATGGCCGCCGAAGAAGACGGAGTCGAGACTGAAATCATCCGGGCACTGGATTTCAAGATACTGCCCTGCACCAGTTGCGGCGCCTGTTTCAAAGACTCGAAATGCCCTCACGATGACTCAGACTGGATTCTCGAAAACACCATGCTGGGAGACTCCGGCCTGATAATTGCCGCACCGGTGTACCATATCAGGGCACCGGGAACGCTGATGTGCGTCAGTGAAAAAGTGAACCACGTCTTCATGAAAAACCCCTACGTCCATGACCGCAGGAAACTCTCGGCGGCAATTTCGGTAGGCGGGTCCGGGTACGACGGCTGGACAGCCCTCGGCTTACCCACCGTTCACTTACTGATACAGCACTTTTCAACCCTTGTCGACCAGGTCCAGATAAACCACTGCGCCGATAAAGGCGCCGCCCTGACGCCCGATAACGAGTGGGCGATAGAGAGAAGCCGGCAACTCGGACACAACCTGGCAAAATCGATGGACCTGCCCTTCGAGCAGGTAAAATACCTGGGAGAAGATTCGCCCATCTCCTGCCCGGTCTGCCACTGCGATGTTTTTTACCTCGATAAAGGGCTCCCGGATATCATGTGCCCCACCTGCCAGGTACACGGGAAAGTTACGATTGTCGACGGGAAATGCACAGTTGCCTGGAATGAGGACGATATTAAAAATCCCCGCTTCTCCGCCTCGAAACAGAAACACCACCTGGAATGGATAATGAGGCACCGCACCGAGGAAGGGCCTCAAACCGCGATGCCGGAAACACAGGAAAAAATAAAGCAGTACAATGCCTGGGGAACGTACCTGAAACCGTAAAAAGAAGGAGTCCTGAAATGAAACAGTATCAATCCGATGTTGTCGTCCTTTCTGCCGGGACAGCCGGACTGGCGGCGGCGGTAACAGCCGCCGAAGGCGGGGCGAGCGTTATCGCCATCGAAAAAACGAACCATACCGGGGGTACCGCCCTCCGGGCAAACCAGTTATTTGCGGTCGAAAGCCGGCTCCAGAGAATCAAGCAATACTCGCTGACCAAGGATGAGGCGTTCCGCCTTTACATGGATTTCATGCAGTGGTCGGTGAACGCCCGCCTCGTAAAAACGCTCATCGACATGTCGACGGAAACGATGGAGTGGTTCGAAGACATGGGGGTGGAGTTTACGGATCTGACGTCTCACGGCCCGGGCGGGTACTATACGGCGCACATCATTAAACCGGACCCTCCCCAGCCCGGACTGGGCGGAGCGGCAACGATAATGCGTAAACTGAGAGAAAAAGCCGATAAGCTGGGCGTGCAGTTCATTTTTAAAACAACCGCCAAAAAGCTGATTAAAGAGAACGGCCGGATAACGGGAGTCGAAGCCGAAAGCGCCGATGGAGAGGTTATCCGGGTCAACGGAAAGGCAGTCATCCTGGCTACCGGCGGGTTCGGCGGCCATCACCGCGCTCCCTTCGGCATACCGGGGCTGATTGGGGAAGGCCTCAGGATGGCGAGAGAAGTCGGGGCTGATGTTACCGAAGGCACGTTGCCGCCACCGTTCGGAGGCGAACACCAGGCTTCGGCGGCAAACCTGATGAATCCTTTCACCGCAGCGTTCGGCCACCCTCATCTGATAGTGAATATCCTTGGCGAGCGGTTTATCAACGAAGAAGTCGCGGTAACGACTCCTTTCGGCAGCAATGCCGTATCGCTTCAGAAGGGACGCGCCGCCTTTCGCATTTTCGATGAAGATACCAAAGAATACTTCATCAGGAACGGGCTGGATTTCCCCATGGGTTTCGGCATCGCCCAGGCGGGGACACCCTCGACGAAAGTCAACCGGGAAGAATTCGAGGCTGAAGCGGCAAAGGTTCTCGAGAAAGGCTCCAACATGGTATTCGTGACGGAGACGCTCGATGAACTGGCTGAAAAGACCGGTATCGATAGAGAAGGCCTGAAAAAGACCGTCGAGGAGTATAACCGGTGCTGTGAAACAGGCCGGGACGTTCTATTCAATAAAAAAGCGAAATACCTGATGCCGGTGAAACGGCCGAAATTCTACGCCAGCCGGAGCATGGGGAATACGGGGACGCCGGAAGGGGTAAAGGTCAATTACCGGACCGAGGTCCTTACCGAAGATTTCTCGGTGATTCCCGGCCTGTATGCTGCCGGCGGAGATATGATATGCAACCTGTACAAGGATATTTACCCCAATATACTGCCCGGCAACGCCATGGGATTTTCCTTCGGCACCGGCCGTATCGCCGCGCGAAGCGCCCTTGACTACATCAGGACAGTCGACGAAAAATGAAAAGAGATACTTCATATAAAACCATGCAGTTCGGCGCCGAAACAATCGAGGTGGCGTTCCGGAAAGCTCAGCCGCTCGATACGAAAAATCGTGGTATCGAGTTGCAGACTGTTGCCCCAATCGAGTTCAAACCCGAAGTAACTGTCCTTAAAAAAGGCATGACCTTCATCGAAGACGGGATTCCGCTCCCCTGCGATATCGTCCGGCACCGGGATACCGGGGTCAGGATGCGGGACGGGACGACTATCTATGCGGATATCTACCTGCCGGCCGGTCCCGACAGGTTTCCGGCGCTGCTGAGCTGGAGTCCCTACGGCAAAACAGTCCCCCAGCCACCTCCTCCGGGAGTCGGCCCCGGCGTGGTTTCCGGTTTGCAGAAATTCGAAGGCCCCGACCCCGCTTACTGGTGCGACCACGGCTATGCTGTCATCAACGTGGATGCCCGAGGCTCGTTTTTCTCCGAAGGTGATATGTACATGTGGGGAACCATGTCCGCCAATGATTGTAACGACTTCATCCAGTGGACAGCCGCTCAACCCTGGTGCAACGGTAAAGCAGGCATGTCAGGGAATTCCTGGCTCGGGATAATCCAGTGGCATGCTACCGCACAAAATCCGCCCCACCTGGCGGCCATCGCTCCCTGGGAAGGACATGTCGACCTCTATCGCTGTGATGTCCGGCGGGGCGGCATACAGGACACCGCTTTCAATGATTTCAATACCGGAACCCAGATAGGAAAAAACCTTATTGAAGATATGGCGGTCATGGCGGAGAAGTACCCGCTGATGAACGCCTACTGGAGGGATAAAGCTCCCGAACTGGAGAACATCACCGTACCCGCCTATATCGTGGCAAGCTGGGGAGGGCATCAGACGATAGATGCCTTCCGCCGGATTTCTTCGAAAGACAAGTGGCTTCGGGTGCACAATACCGGCGAGTGGCCGGACTACTATGAATACGCCGACGACCTCCGGAAATTCTTCGATTACTATCTGAAAGGCGAGAAAAACGATTGGCCGGCAACGCCGGCGGTACGACTCTCTATCCTGGACCCCGGCGGGACCGATACGGTTAACCGTCCGGAAAAAGCATGGCCGCTCGAGCGGACACAGTACCGGAAGCTCTACCTGGACGCTGCCGGTAATTCGCTCTCTCCGGAAGCCCCGGCAGGTGAATCGTCTGCCAGTTACAAGAGCGATGATACCCGGGATGAAGCACGGTTTACTATCGAATGTGATGAAGATACGGAGTACGCCGGGTATGTAAGTTTGCATCTGTGGGTAGAGACCGATATCGCCGACGACGCCGATATTTTCGTTCTGCTCCACAAGCTGGATGCCGCCGGCCGTCACGTGCCGGGAGGATACGGGTTCACCGGGCCGGACGGCAGGTTACGGGCATCTCACCGCCGGCTGGATGCGTCGCGTTCGACTCCCTGGTTCCCTTACCATGCTCATGAAAGTGAGGAATTGCTCGAACCCGGACAGGCGGTCTCTCTCGATATCGATATTCGTCCGGTTGGCATGCGCTGGCACAAAGGTGAAAAACTCGAACTCATCATCGCCGGTTGTAACCCGATGAACCGGTTCAGAAAAGGCGGACCCGGCGGCATGGCCATGCCCGGTCCGGTCACGATAAATAAAGGACGTCATATCATTCGTACCGGCGGAAAGTACGATTCCTATTTACTGGTGCCGCAGGTAACGGAGCAGGCGAAAGCGTGAGATAAAAGAAAGAAGAAACGGCAGCTTCTTCCACGGTAAACCATTCCTGGGGAATAACCATGAGCAAACCTCCGAAAGAAGCATTTACAGTACCATATTCACATATATCAGCACATACTGGCAAAGTAAATATTTACGGGTTCTTCAGAATCTCAAGTCAAGGGCGAACAGGATTGCATTCGCAACCAGAGTCATCTTCTGAGGAGACAACATTGAAACGGAAGCAAAGGAAAAATCTGTGGCTGGAAGCCGTCAAGGACCCTTTATTTGTGAAAGATATGGAAGATATCGAAAAGGATTTCCGTTATGCCGACGCTGAAATCGCCAGGGAGATTGACCGATGACGGACTATCAATGGGCTGTAATGCAGGCAAACCTCGATCCGGCGATTGGTACGGAACAAAGAGGTGCACACCCGGTGCTGATAATCAGCAATGAAGACTTTAACCAGATTGTTCCGAATGTTACCGTTCTGCCTCTCACCTCGACGCAACGCCGTTTGTATCCCTCGGAGGTTAAAATACCGGTCGGGATAGCCGGGCAACCATTGGACTCCATTATCATGGCACATCAGATAAAGACGATTTCTAAACAGAGATTGGGGAAAATAACCGGACATTTGAATGATGAAATGATACGGAACGAAATACAAACCGCGATTAAAGAGCACCTGGATTTAGATTAAATCGATTGTTTCCGGGAACCTGTTACTGATATCCGCGGCATTGACAGTTACTCTTCAGTAAATACTCAAATTTACCATGTAAAAAACAGGCTTCAGTCTAGTTGGCAGCCGACGTGGTGTACATCCGGTAATAGGCGCCCTGCTTCTTCATCAGTTCCGGGTGCGAGCCTTCTTCGATTATCCTGCCATGCTCGAGAACGATGATTCTATCAGCATTGACGACCGTCGATAGCCGGTGGGCGATAATAATGGTGGTTCTGCCTTTCGTCACCACGCCCAGGGAACGCTGAATTATTCGCTCGGTATCGGTATCGATATTCGACGTGGCTTCATCCAGAATCAGGACCGGCGGATTCGCCAGGACAGCTCTGGCCAGGCAGATAAGCTGGCGCTGCCCGGGGCTGAGGTTGCCGCCCCGTTCCCCTGCCTGCGTCTCGTATCCTGCCGTCATGCGCATGATTATCTCGTGAGCGCCGGCGGCTTTTGCCGCGGCGGTTACTTCGTCAAGGGTAGCCTCCAGTTTTCCGTCCCGGATATTATCCTCGATAGTTCCCGAAAAAAGGAACGGGTCCTGGGGCACGAGTCGGATGTTTCTCCTCAACGACTGCCGGGTAATCCGGGATACATCGTGCCCGTCAAGCAGTATCTCGCCGCTCTCCGGCTCGTAAAACCGGGTAATCAAGCTGGCAATACTGCTCTTTCCGGCTCCGGTCCTCCCGGCGATCGCCACCGTCTCTCCCGGCTTGACGGTAAAGCTGAGGCCGGGCAGTATCTCCGAACCTGACTGATAGGAAAAATGCACGTTTCTGAATGCGATTTCGCCTTTCCCCTCCGTCAGTTCGATTGCCGAAGGCGAATCGATAATGTCAGGCTGAACGTCAATCAGTTCGAATATCCTGGCGCCTGACGCCATGGCCCGCTGGATTTCCGTATACATCGTCGCCAGTTGCTGAATCGGCTGCCCGATGCGCTGGATATACAGGAGAAACGCCAAAAGAAAGCCGACCGGCATGGTGCCTTCGAGCACCTGAAAACCCCCGAAAATGAGGACGATGACGTAGGAGCCGTCCGTCAACATCTGTGTTACGGGCATGATGACGGACTGGAGGAGGGCCGCTCTTTTATTTGCCTCCAGGTTGGCTTTGTTGATGGCGTCGAATTGCCGGACATTTTCCTTTTCCCGGGAGAGATTTTGCGTTACCCTCACGCCTGAAATGCTCTCCTGGAGATTGTCGTTGACGGCGGCAATCGCCTGTCGCGCCAGGACAAATGCCCGTCGGGCTGACTTCTGCCAGATAATCATCGCCACTATCAGGACCGGCAGCGTCACGAAGGAAAGGAGCGCCAGTTTCCAGTTGAGAACGAACATGATGACGGCAATACCAATCAGCGTCACCAGGTTAACGGCAATCATGATGATATCCTGCGATACCAGGTTCTGAAGCTGGTCGACATCGTTCTGCACGCGGGACATGATTTTACCGATTTTGTTGTGGTCGAAAAAGCCGAGAGACAGCTCATGCAGATGCCGGAACATCCCCGTCCGCATGCGCAGCAGGACAGTCTGAGCCGTATACGAAAAATGGAGCGTTTCCAGGTACTGGGCGCCCCAGATAACGAAGAGAATAGCAATATACACCAGGGCGGCAACCGTCAGGCCGTTCACGTTGCCTTCGACAATCCGGTTCGTCGCCCAGGCGACGACGAGCGGCGTTACCAGGTTGGCCGCCGTTCGCAAGGCTACCCCGAGGGCGCCGATGAGCAGATGGGTCTTCGCCTCCATAAGGAACCCGACCACCCGTTTTATGATACCGTAATCGTAAAACTTTCCCAGAATATCGTCCGGATTTCCGGAATCGATTGCTCCCCGGAGCTGCCGGCTTCCTTCGGAACCGGTACCGCTAACCATGCTTCTCTCCTTCGGGCCGATTTTCAGGTTTCCCGGCTCCTTCCATCTGCCCCCGCCAGGTTTCCCGGTACAGGCCGCCCAGCGACATCAGTTCGTCATGGGTGCCCTGCTCGGCGATGCGCCCGTCTTTCACCACCAGGATGACATCCGCATTCCGGATAATCGGCAGCCGGTGCGTAATGACAAAGGTAGTCCTGCCTTCGATAAGTTTATGTAAAGCTTTAAGAATCAAGTCTTCGGTTCCGGTATCGACGCTCGATGTCGAATCATCGAGAATCAGTATGCTCGGGTCGACCAGCAACGTCCGGGCGATGACGATTCTCTGTTTCTCCCCGCCCGAAAGCGTTATCCCGCGTTCCCCTACCCAGGTATCGTACCCTTCGGGCAGGCTCATGATAAAATCGTGTATCTGAGCGTTTTCGGCAGCCTCTTCGATTTGCCGGCGGGTCGCCCCGGGAGAACCGTAAGCGATGTTATCGCGGAGGGTCGCTGAAAACAGGAAGACATCCTGCTGGGCGATGACAACATTTTTCCGCAGGGATGCCAGCGTCACGTCCCGGATATCGGTGCCGTCGATGGTAATGCTGCCGCCGGTAACGTCGTAGAATCGGGCTATCAGGTTGACGATAGTCGTTTTACCGCTCCCCGACCCGCCCGCCAGGGCCACCAGTTGCCCGGGTTTTATTTCGAAACTCACATTCCGGAGCAGCGGCGTGCCGGCGGTGTAGCTGAAGCTGACGTCATGAAACGTCACTTCGCCCTTCACCCTGCCAAGTTCGACAGCTCCCGGTTTGTCCTGTACGAGCGGCTCGGTATCGAGAATCTCGAAAATGCGCTGTCCGGCCGAAAGGGTTCGGGATATCATGTTCGCCAGGTTTCCCAGGCGCGAAACGAACCCGGCCATCATCCCGATGTAGAGGATATACTGG
>CAYXEG010000021.1:22264-28111 GCA_964463875.1 uncultured Dehalococcoidales bacterium | reverse complement strand
AAAATCCTAGATTACCCGGATATTCTGCGATATCACTTAGTTATCCGGCGTGAATATTGTTCGCAAAAAGAGTGTTGTAACGGGTGGAGTCAAATTCGATAAAGGGTAATATAGATAGGGGAATAGCGTGGGTGAAGCATGGCTGTGGAATCATGCCTGTACTACCCCAAAAAATATTGTTAGAGGAGATTTGTTTGCATGTCGCAGGATAACAAGATTACCTCGATGATGGCAGAGGATAGAGTTTTTTATCCTCCCAAGGAGCTTACCGAGAAAGCTCACATCAAAAGTCTGGACGAATACCGCCAGATGTACGAGAAATCAATCAACGAACCGGAAGAGTTCTGGGGAGAACTGGCCGAAAAAGAAATCGACTGGTTCAAGAAATGGGACCAGGTCCTTGTCGAAGATTTCAATAATGCCAAACACCAGTGGTTTGTCGGCGGTAAACTGAACGTCAGCTATAACTGCCTTGACAGACAGGTTAAAACCTGGCGCAAAAATAAGGCAGCTTTATTATGGGAAGGTGACGATGGCGAAACCAGGACACTCACCTACCAGCAGTTACTTACGGAAGTATGCAGATTCGCCAATGTTTTAAAGAAACACGGCGTTAAAAAGGGAGACAGGGTCTCTATATACCTGCCGATGATTCTCGAATTGCCCATCGCCATGCTGGCCTGCGCCAGAATAGGTGCCATTCACAGCATCGTCTTCGGCGGATTCAGCGCAGATGCTCTCAGGGACAGAATTATCGACTGTAAATCGAAGGTTCTCATTTGCGTCGATGGTTACTATCGCGCCGGCAAGGTCATCAACAGCAAAGGCAATGCTGACGCCGCTCTGGCTCAGTGCCCGGATGTTAAAACAGTAATTGTCGTTAACCGCTGCAATATTGAAATGAATCTTAAAGAAGGCCTCGAACATTCCTGGGATGCGGAGATGAAGGCCGATGATATCAGCTCGATTTGCGAACCCGAATGGATGGATGCGGAAGACCCGCTGTTCATTCTTTACACCAGCGGCAGTACCGGAAAACCCAAGGGCGTGCTTCACACCCAGGCAGGCTACCTGCTGTATACCATGTTAACCTTTAAATGGGTTTTCGATGTTAAGGAAGAAGACACGTTCTGGTGCACCGCTGATATAGGCTGGGTCACCGGACACAGCTATATCGTTTACGGACCTCTCGGACAGGGCGCGACCAGCATCATGTTCGAAGGCGTTCCCAACTATCCGAAACCGGACAGGTTCTGGGACATCATCGAGAAATACCGCGTTAACATTTTCTACACCGCTCCGACGGCTCTCCGCTCAATCATGAGGGAAGGCAACGACTGGCCGAACAAACATGACATGAGCTCACTGAAAATCCTCGGCTCGGTCGGCGAACCGATTAACCCCGAAGCCTGGATGTGGTACTACGAAGTAATTGGAAAGAGCCGCTGCCCGATTGTCGATACCTACTGGCAGACAGAAACCGGCGGCTTCCTCATCACCCCGTTCCCGGGAGCAACTCCCATCAAACCCGGCTCGGCGACCGTTCCGTTCTTCGGCGTCGCCCCGGCTATCCTGAGAGAAGACGGATCCGAAGCCGATATTAACGAAGGCGGTTACCTTGTTATCAAGAAACCCTGGCCGGGACTGATGAGAACCGTCTACGGCGATCCGGAACGATTCAAGAATACCTATTTCGTCCAGTACCCGGGCGTCTATACTACCGGTGACGGTGCGAGGAAAGACCCGGAAGGGTACTACTGGCTGATGGGTCGCATCGATGATGTTATCAACGTTTCAGGTCATCGCATGGGAACAGCGGAAGTCGAAAGCGCCCTGGTTTCTCATCCGAAAGTCGCCGAAGCAGCCGTTGTCGGCATGCCTCATGAAATCAAAGGCCAGGGTATCTATGCCTACGTAACGCTGAATACAGGGGTCGATGGAACGGATGCCCTGAAGAAAGAGCTGGTCGCTCATGTCCGTAAAGAAATCGGTCCTATCGCCTCGCCCGACAAGATTCAGTTCGCTGATGCTTTGCCGAAGACGCGAAGCGGCAAGATTATGAGAAGAATCCTGACCAAGATTGCTGCCGGCGATGTCAAGAATCTTGGCGATACCAGCACGCTGGCCGATCCGTCGGTCGTCGATGTCCTGGTCCACGGCGCACAATAAGCTTCAAATAAATAAAAAAGAACATCAGGAGAGCCGGCTAATCGCCGGCTCTCTTTTCGTTCTATCAACCTGCCGAGGTATAATGGCGTTGCTTTTCTGAAACGGTCACGGTATCCTTACATCTGCGACAGGGGATACTTCTCTTACGGGGAAAACGATGAGCCAGGTAAAACAGCACTATTCTATTTATGTTATCGAGCTTTCGCCTTCGGTTGTCAGAAACAGGAAGTTCTGCGAAGCAAACCGGGGCTTCAATCCGTTTCTACCCTGTTACTACGTCGGGATGACCGGATTATCGCCGGAAAAAAGGTTCGCGAACCATAAGAAAAACTATAAATCCAGCCGGATAGCCCACAAGTATGGTACCCATCTTGTTCCTGAGATATTCGAAAGGTTCAATCCGATGTCGTACCGGAAAGCGGTCAGGATGGAGAAAGCGATGGCTGAAGCTTTACGGAGGAGGGGACACGGAGTCTGGCAAAAGTAGCTTCGAAATGGTAGACTTGGCAATACTATATACCGGAGGTCAAAAGGTTGGAAGGAAAAAGTAAAGAAGAGCTGTTCAGAGAACGGGAGAAGAGAGTCAGCGAAGCTATTCAGTTGAAGATACCCGACCGGGTGCCTGTCGAAATGTCGTTCGGCTATTTCCCTGCCAAATATACCGGGGTAACCTGCAAGCCTGCATACTATGATTTCGATACCTGGCTGACGGCGACGAAGAAGACTATCCTTGATTTCGAGCCGGATGCCCTGTGCCATGTGCAGGGTATTTCTCCGGGACTGGCGATGGAGTACCTCGAGCCCCGTTCGATGAGATG
Source organism: uncultured Dehalococcoidales bacterium (assembly GCA_964463875.1). Taxonomy (GTDB): domain Bacteria; phylum Chloroflexota; class Dehalococcoidia; order Dehalococcoidales; family UBA2162; genus MGML01. The sequence continues at coordinate 25,124 of CAYXEG010000021.1, read as the reverse complement.
GCCCGGGTATAATCTCCCGGATACTTCAGGGCACCAGGCGGTCGAAGGCGAATGGATGAAAGGGGATGAATACGGGGAGTATTTCAGAGACAGGGCCGACTATATGCTCCGGACGTACTATCCCCGTTTGAGCGGCGTAATGGAGTCGTTCAGGAATTTGCCGAACCTCTCTGAACTCGGGTACGGTTTCCAGGGTGTCATGACATTAGCCCGCGCCCTTGCCCGTCCGGATATAGCTGAGAGTATTACCATGCTTCAGAAAGCGGGGAAAGAACTTGATACCTATTTTGAAAAGATGATTGCGTTCGACAAGGAAATCCAGGAACTCGGATTCCCGATGACGGGCATGGGGCCCGGCGGGGCGCCTTTCGATGTCATTTCCGACAATATCAGGGGAATGACCGGCGCCATGCTCGACATGTTCCGGCAGCCGGATAAGCTCATGAAAGCCCATGACGAAATCCTGGAAAAGACGCTGGAGAGAATCAAAGCCTTACCCCAGCGGAATGATAATCCGAGAGTGTTCATGGCTCTGCACCGGGGGTCTGACGGGTTCATGTCATTGAAACAGTTCGAAGAATTCTACTGGCCGGGGCTGAAGGCGGTAATTCTGGCAATCGTCGATAAAGGCTGGGTACCCGGGATATTCTTTGAAGGCAACTGGACACAGCGGCTTGAATATCTCGCCGAACTGCCGCCGGGAAAAGTACTCGGGCATTTCGATACTACCGATATTTTCAGGGCGAAAGACGTGCTGAAAAATAACATGTGCATCCGCGGCAATGTTCCGGCGACGTTACTCAGAGCGGGAACTGCCGATGACGTGAGAAACTATATAAAAACGCTCATTGACGTTGTCGGAAAAGACGGCGGCTTGCTGGTGTGCCCGAGGGTAGTACCGGACGAGGGAACCGCTGAGCACATACACGTCATGATAGACTTCACGAAAGAGTACGGCGTTTACAAGTAACCTTCGACAGCAACAAAATAGCGGGGCATGAGTTAATCATGCCCCGCTAAAGTATCAACAACTAGATTAACGTGTTCGCGGCGCGGGACGCGAAATCAACCAGCCTCGATGAGTAACCCCACTCGTTATCGTACCAGGAAAGAAGTTTCACGATGCGTTTTCGTAAGACGGTGGTGTTTTCGATATCGATGATGGCCGAATGAAAGTCTCCGATGATATCGCGGGAGACGAGTGCTTCGTCGCTGACCCTGAGGATATTTTTAAGCTCGGGACGTCTCGAAGCCTGTATCATGGCGGTGTTGACTTCATCAGCAGTAACGTCTCTCTTGACGGTCGCTACGATATCGGTTATTGAGCCGTCAGGTACCGGGACTCTCATGGCGATACCGGTCGTTCTTCCGGTAAGTTCCGGGAGCACTTTCTCGACGGCGCTGGCAGCGCCGGTCGTGGTTGGGATAATCGATACAGCGGCTGCCCTGCCCCTTCGACGATGTCGGGCCGGCGTATCCATGAGAGACTGGCTCGAAGTGTAGGCGTGGATGGTGGTGAACATCAGGTTTTCGATACCGAATGAATCGTTAAGTACCTTTGCTACCGGCGCCAGGCTGTTGGTCGTGCAGGAAGCAAGAGAAATAATCTGATGCTTGTCCGGGTCATACATCTTATCGTTGACGCCGAGGACAAGCACCAGGTCGGCATCATCCGAGGGCGCCGAGATGATGACTCTTTTTGCTCCGCCTTCGAGGTGGCCGGCGGCTTTTTTACGGGTACGAAAAGCCCCGGTACTTTCGATAACGACATCGGCCCCGGCTTCTTTCCAGGGGATTTTTGATGGGTCTGAGATAGACGTGAATGAAACAGAATGGTCGCCGACTTTGATATGCGAATCATCGTTCGAAATCTTCCTCGGATACCAGCCATGAACGGAGTCGTACTTCAACAGATAAGCAAGGTCACCTATATCCGAAAGGTCATTGACGGCGACGACTTCAAGCCCTTCTCTGGCAATGCACTGTTTGAACACACACCGGCCTATACGGCCAAACCCGTTGATACCAATTCTTACTGTCATATATACCTCCAAAACATATAAGACTATTGCGCTTTTTCAACGCAGCTCAAAGTTATTATAACACGGTAAACATGCCTTTAACATGAGTACTACGTACGTGTTTTCCGGTTATTTCTTTTAAAAATGGTACTTTTCCATGGTATAATTCCACGATATGAGATTACCGGAATTCGAGAAAACACCTGACGCTGTCGTGCTCGACCTTGACGGCACGTTGTTCAACAGCGAGCAGCGGATTTCACCGAGGAACCTCGACGCTCTTAACCGGTGTATCGATACAGGTATACCAGTCATCCTCGCTACCTCACGGCCTGCCCGCCTGTTTCACCGGGTTTTACCGGAAGGCCTGGGAGAAAGAGTCTCCTATACGGTCATGAACGGAGCGATCGCCGGCGGTAATCCACCGCTATCCGGCTACTACAAAGAACCGATTCCGGAGGATATCGTGCGGGAGATACTCGAGATATCACTGGCCGCGTACCCGAATCTGAGAATCACCATTGAGATTGATGGCTTCGAGTTCGGCGCCAACTGGACAGCCGATGCTGAGACGCTCTGGAAAAATAACTCGGCGACTCCTGACATGGTACTTCCCGTCGAAGAATCGATAAAGAAGCAGCCGAGCAAAATTGCCCTCGGCGGTATCGACCGTGACGTGATAGACCTTATGGAGCTGTTGAGAAACAAGCTGGAGACGCCGATGTCGATGGTACCGGCGCTGATGTGGCGTCCTTTGCTCAATATCACCAGCCCCGGCGTTTCGAAGACATCCGCTCTACGAAGGCTGCTCGAACCAGTCGGCAAATCGCTGGTAAACA
>CAYXEG010000021.1:15664-22254 GCA_964463875.1 uncultured Dehalococcoidales bacterium | reverse complement strand
CGGCGACGGTGTAGCGATCGGGCCTGACGCCCCCGGTGACGACCTGCCGGATGTCGATATGCTGACTGCCTGCGGGTTTGGTGTTGCTATGGATAACGCTTTCCCCGAAGTAAAAGCCTCCTGTGCCTGGGAGACGGCAAGTAACGACGAGGACGGGGTGGCGGTGGTACTGGAGAGGGTGTTATCAGTCTAACGAAGACAGCACATCGATACTGGTTTTCAATATTGTCTCAAGTCCGGCAGAGGTTCTTTCCGACTGGAATGCAGGTTTCCATTTCAAGTCAGCCAGTGAATCGCTGATAGTGAATATCGAACCCATTCGCACGTTGCGAAACTCAGCCAGGGCAAACAGGGCGGAAGCCTCCATGTCTACCGTCAGGATACCTTCTGACTGATAATGCTTTACTTCATATGCCGTTTCACGGTAGGGGGCGTCTGTTGTCCAGCTCGCCCCTGAGTGATAGGGGATAGTCTGTTTCTCCAGTTGTTTCCGAATTGCTGTCGTCAGTTCGGGTGAAGCCTGCGCGTAGCGGGCTGCCGGCAGGTAATGGTAGGAGGTGCCTTCGTCCCGGATTGCTTTATCGCAGACGATGATATCGCCAATATTGATATAAGGTTGCAGGGTGCCGGCAATGCCTAGATTTATGATAGCGTTGACGCCACGGCTGATAAAACGCTCGATGAGGGTAACGGCAATCGGAGCTCCAAAACCGGAGTTTACGATTATGCAGATAGATTTTCCGGCATGCTCGAAAAAATAAAAGGTACTTCCGTAATGTCCCTGCTTGATTATTGGTGCATATTTCTCCGAGAGATAATCGCCAAGCTGAGCGGCGTAACCGATGATAAGCCCGTCGAGAGGAGAATGGGTGATTTCCCTGCCGGTATCCTTGCGGTATTTCCATGAATCATCAGGAGAAAAGACCGGTTTGCTTGAATACTTATCTATGTAGTTGGGGAAAGTCATACAGTATCTCCGAGGCCGGTTGATGATGGCTGGTTTACCAGCCGAAGCTTTAGCGCAGGCTGGCGGAGAGGGAGGGATTCGAACCCTCGGTAGCTTGCACTACACCCGCTTTCCAGGCGAGCCTGATCGTCCACTCCAGCACCTCTCCGGACGGTAACTATTATACTATAGAAGGTTAAAAGCCGTGGTTAATTCAGACTTTTTACGGCTGGTTTACCAGCCATAGCGTTAGCGAAGACTGGCGGAGAGGGTGGGATTCGAACCCACGCTCCGGTATAACCGGAGACCGCTTTTCGAGAGCGGCACCATCAACCACTCGGACACCTCTCCTTAGCCTCAAAATTCTACCATAAACCGGCACCGATTGACTAGTCGGCTGCTAACGAAAAAAGGCCGGCATTTTAGCCGGCCTTTTTTACATATCGTCAGTTATCTATAATCGTGCTTCCTGTCCACCGTCCGAACAGATTATCTGCCCGGTCATGTAGCTGCTGGCTTCGGAGGCGAGGAAAACCGCCAGGCCGCCGAGTTCACTGGTTTTGGCGACTCTGCCCATCGGGATGTACGTTTCCGTATATCCTTCCATCGATTTCATCATCTCTTCCAACACTTTGGGATCCATATTGGGATTGCGAGGCGGCGCCTGCATTCCCTCATCCGGCATATGCATACCGGGAGCGATGCAGTTGACTCTCAACCCCTGGCGGGCGTACTGCATGGCGGCAACCTGCGTCATATTGTGAATGGCCGCTTTCGAGGCGCCGTAGGCGAGGTGTCCGATTTCCGGTACCTCAGCCCTCATACCGGCAATCGAGGAAATATTGATAATGTTGCTTTTCTCGTTCTTCAGCATTTCAGGAATCGCGTATTTCATGCAGAGAAAGACACTTGTCAGGTTGGTCCGAATGACGCTTTCCCAATCGTCATCGGGCGTCTCATGAATCGGTTTTTTCCCGGCTTTAACGCCGGCGTTATTCACCAGGATATCGACTTTCCCGAGTTGTTTAACGGTCTGGGCTACCATGTTCTTAATATCATCTACTTTGGTGATATCTGTTTTGACAGCGATTGCCCTGGTTCCATGTTTCCGGCAAATCTCGGCCGTCTGCGCCAACTTTTCTTCGTTTCTGGCGGCGCAGCAGACATCGGCGCCGTAGGCGGCGAAGGCTTCGGCAATCGATTTTCCGATTCCCTGGCTTGCCCCGGTGACGATGGCTACCCTGCCTGTTAAATCGAACAATCCATATTTACTCATGTATTCTCTCCTTATATCCTGGTTTATTTTAGTTCCAGCCGTATTTCTTGGCGGTGTCAATCATTGCCTTGATATTCTCCGGTTTGGCGTAATCGATAGAACTGCCGGCGCCCATGATGTAGCCGCCGTTCTTCCCGACAACCTTAATCAGTTTTTTGCAGTATTCTTCGACGTCCTGAGGCGAGCCTGCCTGGAGAAGCGTCGCAGGAACGCCGCCCTGGATGCACATGTGGTCGCCGATGATTTCCTTGGCTTTGAAAACATCTGTCTTTTCGCAATGGAATATCACCTTGCCTTTGGGAAGCTCCAGTAAATACTCGAGTCGTTTATCCCAGATACCTTCCCAGAAAGGAGCCGCGATATAGCCGAGGCTGATATTGAAATTGATGCATTCCTTCAGTTCGGGCCAGTAGAATTTTTCGAATTGCTCTTTGGACATGAAACCATCCGAACCCCGGTGCAGCGGCATGCCGGCTCTCCTCGGATTGCCCCTCGGATCAGGGATGGCAGGGGTGCACTGGTTTTTCCACCAGACCATTACCCGTTTACAGGCTTCGAGTACTTTATCCGGCTGGCGGTATAAATCGGTGAAAATACCCCTCATACCCCGCAGCTTGTCGGAAATCGTATCGAAGGGGGTGAACATGATGGAACGTCCGCCGAAACCCTGGGACGGGAAACCGAGACGGGACATTTCTTCGGCGAATTTCTGGTCTTCTACCCGTTGCTGTTCCTGGGCTTTGATTGCCTTATCGAGCGTTTCACCGATATGCTTGAATTCAGGGGAGGTGAGGACGCCGGCCAGCCCTTGGAGGCCGCCGAGGTTTTCGAAAATCATATTCCTGATGGGATTGATTTTCGGTAACGGCGCCAGCAGGCCGCAGATTCTGGGAAGATAGTACCGCATGATGAAGTCCGAGGGGTCGTCGAGAAACAAATCATATTCATTGGATTTCATGTATTCGGCTTCGGAATACTGCATCGAAACGTCATCCGGCAGCGTTCCGCCCGGATATTTGTACTGTTTTTCCTGCAGCAGGTCGAGGAAGGTTCCCGAGACGCTCCCATACATCATACCGTTGTCCGGCTCGAAATCGAGCAGCGTTTTCTTGCAGGCCTGGCGGTAAGCGGCCTGGTCGTAGTATTCGGCGGAGGCTTTGATGCCGACATAACTCGTGGCAAATCGGCCGGTTCCGATGGTAACGGGCACTCTGTCAGGTACCTTCAGTTCGATGGCATCTCTGACTCTTTTTTCTCTTTCGAGGACGATTTCCTCGATAGTTTTTCCGTGTCTTTTTTGAATCTCATCGACGAGTTTTTGTGTATCATCCGGGTTTTGTGTCATGGTGTAATTCTCCTTTAAACAATTACCGAATATTATAGGTGAAATCACGGCGTAATAACAAGAATGTTCGAATACCGCTTTTATCCCAGGAAGTTCAATCTTCATGAAGAGTACTAATAATAAGTATTCAGTAACCGAAACCGGAGGCTGTTTGACCGCACGTTCAGGAAACTGATATGATTTTTCACGAGGCGGAGTCCTTTTAATCTCTCGCTTCTGCCTAATCAGGAAAGGAGACTAAAGTGGTACCTGTCAATGTGTGGAAAAGCCTGTTTTCGCCCGATTCCGTTGCGGTAATCGGCGCCTCGAATAATCCCGGCAGTTGGGGAGGGCGCATCATGAACCACCTGCTGCTTCCGGGCAACCGTCCGATATACCCGGTCAATCCGTCGTCGTCCGAAGTCATGGGGCAGAAAGCCTATACCAGTATCCTCGATATCCCTGAGCCGGTCGATTTAGCGGCTATTATCGTTCGGGCCGAACTGGTGCCTGATGCCATGAGAGACTGTGTTAAAAAGGGTATCGGGGCTGCCCTCATAGTATCGGGAGGTTTCAGAGAGACCGACAACGCCGGAGCGAAACGGGAAGCGGAAGTCCTTGAGATAGCGAAGCAAGGGGGTATCCGTTTCATCGGGCCGAACACCATGGGGCACCTCGACGCCTACGCCGGCCTTAACACCCTGTCATTCATCGACGCAATGCCTCCGGGCAGGGTTGCTCTGATTGCTCAGAGCGGGAACATGGGAACCCGTATCATTCAAAACGCCGACCGGTACGGGATAGGTTTCAGCCGGTTTGTCTGCTGCGGCAACGAGGCAAACATATATATGGAGGACTACCTCGAATATTTTGCCGCTGAACCGCATACCGATGTCATCATGCTCTATCTCGAAGGCCTCCGGGATGCCCGGCGGTTCTTAAAAACCGCGAAAGAAATAACGAAGAAAAAACCGATTGTCGTCCTGAAAACCGGCGGTACGAAAAGCGCCGCTCGGGCGTCACGCTCCCACGTCGGGGCGATGACCGGTTCCGACGAAGTCTACGATGCTGCTTTCAGGCAGGCGGGTGTTATCCGGGTGCGGGATGATGACGAACTTTGCGATGTCTGTATCGCCCTGCTTAACCAGCCTCTACCGAGAGGGAGAAGGGTCGGCATCCTGACCATGGGCGGCGGCCTGGGGGTTGTCGCCACGGAAGCCTGCGAAAAGGAAGGGCTGGAAATCGCCGACCTCGAACAGGCGACCATTGAAAAACTGAACGCACTGCTTCCGGCGCGATGGTCGCATGCCAATCCGGTTGACCTGGTGGGTTCCGATGTCGCTCACAGCCCCGAAATCATCAAGACACTCTGGATACTGCTCGAAGATAAAAACCTTGACGCGGTTATAGCCAATGCCTGGCTCGGCAGGATGGGCCGGCGCATGGGGCCGGGAAGGATTTCGGACGGACGGCCGCACGCCGGGCAGGAAGAGGTGTCGGAAGAACAGGATGCCCGTGACTTTAACCGACAGGTAAAGAGCTACGGCATACCTTTGATGATGGTCGGAGGATATCCGAATTCGGAAGCCGATATACGGGCTTACGTGACCTATCATAAAGAAGGGTCGCTCGTTTACCCGCAACCGCAGCGGGCTGCCCGGGTACTTCGTCACCTCAATTGGTACAGGGAGTATCTCGAATCGGTTAACGGTTAATCGACAGCCGGCATTGAATCGGTATCCTGGCCAGGAACGTGAAGTACAGGAGGCTTCAACCTTGGTCTGGGTTAAGTTCCGTGTTTTCGAGTTGCTACGGTCTTCGCCTTACCGGACTTTACCTCTTCGGGGCATATACTCTTTGTGCGGGTATCGGGTTCTAGTACTTTGGTACAATTAAATGTTTATGATTGTTCACGTAGAATTACCCGTCGATATTCAGCCTTTTTATAGGAGTTTTCACCTGATTTTTCGAAAAAACATCAGTAATATCAATCTTGCAGTCTCAAACACGGCTGAAAAGCAGATTGGATAAACTTTTCTCATGAAAAACATTTTGTTATAATGGGGGCGTTGGTCTCGTACATGAATCCGGAACAGCATCCCCCGGTTGTATCAGGCTACGTTAGTGCGAGCTCTCTCCCGTGTAGTAGAAAAGAGATTTTTGACAGGTACGACGCCGGTCTTACTCTTGCTCCCGAAAGTATGCCAGGAGGCTGTCACTGTGGAAAAAGTAAATACCAGTATTGAAAATCTGGAAAACGAAGCCGAAAAATCGCTCGAGAACGCGAAAGCGAAAGCTGTGGAAATCCTGACGAAAGCTACTCAGGAAAGCCAGAAAATCCTCTCTTCACCGATGAATCTCGACCAGGTTAAATCCGAGTGCGCAGAGGTAATCAGCAAAGCGAAATCGGATTCCGAGAGTAAAGTCCTTGCTTCGAAACAGGAAGCGGAAAATCTGAAGAAAACAGCTATTCAAAAGGTCGATGATATCGCAGACCGCCTGACCCGATTGATTACCGAGGCATAATCAACAAATGCTACCAATTTTTGTAAATTCAGCCACCCCGATGACCAGGCTTAAAGTGGTAACGGTCAAAGATGATACGGAAAAGACTCTGGGACTTCTTCAGAAAATAGGCGTTCTCCACGTTGAAGAAAGCAGTGAGCTTCAGCCTGTCGATAGAACCTCGCTCGAACAGGAACACCGGGAAGTCAACGAACTCCACAATCACATTACAAAAATATTGAGCTATCTTCACCGAAATGATTCGGTAACCATCGACGAAGATATCGAAGTAATTTATACCCGGCCCTTTTCTGAAATCAGAGATGAGATTAAAACTATCTACAACAGGACGAGCCGGCTCCAGGAGAAAATCGAAGCAGTCGATAACGAATACATGGCTCTGCAGAACTCAATCAAGTATCTCCGGCCTCTCGCTGCCGGTGAAGATGTCAAGATTAAAGAACTGAATTATACCGGGAAGTACCTGATCTCGAGAGTCGTCATCGTTTCGAATGAATCCCTTCAGGATTTTCGAACGT
>CAYXEG010000021.1:10472-15654 GCA_964463875.1 uncultured Dehalococcoidales bacterium | reverse complement strand
GGTATAATTTGTGAACGATGCGGAGTTGAAGTTACTGATTCAAAAGTAAGAAGACACCGTATGGGACATATTAAACTTGCTGCCCCTGTAAGCCATATCTGGTTCTTGAAAGGGATTCCAAGTTATTTGGGTTTACTTCTTGATATGACATTGAAAGATTTGGAACAAGTTATTTATTTCAATAACTATGTTGTAATCGACGGCGGCGAAAGCCAATTCAAAAAATATCAACTTTTAGGCGAAGAAGAATATGAAGATTACATAACAGAAAACATCGCTGCGACAGTTGAGAACGAAACGGTACTGCACCTGGTTGCCCACGCCCGATACCGGGAAAAAATCGAATCCGCCGTTTCAAATTACAGCGGTATGATTCTGAATATCCCCAGAGAAGATACGACTCTCAGCAATTTCCTCGATTCCGGTTCGCAAAATCTGACCAAACTCACCGATGAGCGAAACAAATTGACTAATGAATTAAATGATGTTATCGGAAGTGACCTGAAAAAACTCGTTCTTCTCAGGGAAGCGCTGGCGGCTGAGAATAACAAACTGGCGGTTCTGGAGAAAGCAGCCGAAGCAAAGTACGTAAATCTCATCGAGGGCTGGATACCGGAGAACACCGTCGAAGCAACCACTTCCCAGGTAAAAGAAGTTATTGATTATGCCTATATTGAGACAAGGAAACCGGCCCCTGAAGAAGAACCACCGACAAAGTACAGAAATCCAGCCGGTTTTCGACCTTTTCAGATAGTAGTCAATATGTTCTCTACACCGAAATACCGGCAGTGGGATCCTACACCGGTAGTTACCTATTCATTTGCGTTTTTCTTCGGCTTGATGGTATGCGATGTTCTCTATGCCATCGGCCTTTTCCTGCTGGCAAAGTTCGCTTTAAAGAAATTTGCGGACGACCCCGAATCCGATACGTTCAAGCAATTTCAAAGGCTCTTGTATACCTGTGCGGGCGTAGCTCTTATCGGTGGCCTGATGACAGGTCAATATTTCGGCGATATCTATACTCTTTTCGGCATTGAGAACCTGGCTCTCGTTACCGGGGTGCAGGAGGCCCTGCAGGATCCGCTCGACTTTATCATCATCGCTCTGTTGATTGGGTTTGTCCATATCAATATGAGCCACATTATCGCCCTCGTCCAGGCGATAAAACAAAGAGACAAGTTCACTATTCTCGGGAAAATAGGGTTGTTCATGCTCGAACTGGGAATTCCGGGCATACTGCATTCGATACTGAAAGTTGATATCCCTGGTTTCACGCCACAGCTTTACTCGCTCTTTTCATGGGTGATGATGCTGGGTATCGTTCTGATATTCGTTTCGAGTATCCTTATCAATAAAGGTCTTGGCGCTATACTCTGGATATTCGATATCACCAACCTTCTCGGAGATGTCATGTCATACGCCCGCCTTGCGGGTGTCGGCCTTGCCACATTTTACCTGGCGTATACCTTTAACCTGATGACAACGATTTTCAGGGATTTACTTGGCAGCTCACCGGTCGGATTGGTTCTTGGTATCCTCCTTTCTGTTATCATTATCGCCTTAGGGCATACGATAAACCTCGTTTTAACAGCAATCACCGGATTCATGCATTCGCTCAGGCTTTGTTTCGTCGAGTTTTTGTTCAAGTTCTATGAAGGCGGCGGAACTGAGTATCAACCATTCAAGTTTAAAAAACGGACACGAGTCACTTTATCAATCAAGTCATAAGTCACTAAAGGAGGAAACTATGTTATTCGAACCTGCGTCTCTGGCGACTATAGGCGCCGCCCTGGCTCTTATCGGCGGTCTGGTCGGCTCGTCAATCGGTATTGGTATTGCCGGTTCTGCGGGTGCTGCGACTCTCTCCGAGGATTCAAGCCAGTTTCGAAACGTTATCATTCTGGCATCGCTGCCGATGACGCAAACTTTCTACGGCTTTATCGTTCTTATCCTTATTCTTACCGGGGCAGCTTCGAATATGGCTCCGATTGTTGCTGAGGTCGGTGAAGGTGCCGGAGCAATGATTCTCGGAATAGGCTTGATAACTGCAGCAGCCGAATGTTTCTCGGCAATCTACCAGGGGCACGTATGCGCATCCGGAATTTCGTTACTCCCGAAGACAAAAGGAAAGATTCTTACTAATGCCGTCATGCTGGCAGTTTTCGTCGAACTTCTCGGTGTACTTGGCTTCGTATTCGCCATTGTTTCGATGTCAATGCTCGGTTTGATGTAAGGAAAACACATTATGACGATGGAAAAAATCAGTAAAGCGATACTGGAAAAAGTACAGGCGGAATCCGACGAAATTATCAGGGATGCGGAAGAAAAAGCCCGCGAACGGGTTGAGAACGCCCTTCAGCAGCAGGCACTGAGATTCGAAGAAGAAAGAGCCAGGCTCCTGAAAGAAGCTGGTAACGAAGCTTCCCGAATTCAGGGACAAGCATCGATATCGGTACGGCTGGAGCTTTTGAAAGTTAAAAACGAGATTATCGATGGAATCATCTCGAAAATAAAGACGAACCTGACCCGGCAGGCTGGAAACACCGCATTGACATTTAACCTGATTAAAGAAGGCATGCAGGTCATCGGCGACGGCGAAGTAGTCGTTCACGTGGCACCGAACGACATTGAAAAAGTCAGAGAAGCAGTTAAAAAAGATAAAGAATTATCCTCGAAAATAAAAGATATCAAAGAAAGAAAGTGCATCGGCGGCGCAATGATAGAAGATATCGAAAGCGGCCTGCGTATCGATAACACCTTCGATACACGGCTGGCAACCCTCTTGCCGCGGTTGATGCCTGAAATCAGCAAAGAACTTTTCGGTTCGTAAGAGGAGAAGGTTTTTTGGCAGGAATTGGTTACGCATTTATCTCGGCTTACCTGAAAGGGGAAGAAGCCAGAATAGTAAGTTCAGAGCACCTTAACGCTCTGATGAAAGCGCCCGGTTACCAGGATGCGGTCGATGCCATCCGGGATACCGATATAGGTAATTACCTGGAAGGGCTCGATGTCCAGACGTTCGATGAACTCGACGAGCACCTTTGGAAATATTTCAATGGTTGCCTGGAGAGAATCACCTGGTTCACCGGCACTCCCGACCTGGTGAAACAGATAGTCGAAATTTATAAAGAGAAATGGGATATTCAGAATATCAAAACCGGGTTGCAGAACATTATCACCGGGACGAAAGCCAAGGGCATTCCCGCCGGAAGCATCTACAGCAACGGTTCGCTGGAATCGATGATGAACGCCGAAACACTTGATGAAATTAAATCCGTATTGAACGCCGGTAAACTGAACGATTACGCCGCGGAACTCGAAAAGTACCGGGCGGAAGACGGTATTAAGAGCGATGTATTGACCGATACGACGCTGGAGAGCCTGTATTACCGGAAACTTGTCAAAGCAGTAAAAAAAGGCAAAGACAATGCGGTGCTGCTGAAGGTAGTATATACCATAGTCGATATAGTTAACCTGCAAATAATCCTGAGAGCGGTGATAAGCGAATCCGGTACGAATGCTTCGGGTAAAACAATCACCGGCGGTTACAATATACCCGATAACGCCGTACGGGATTTACTTTCTCAGAAATATCAGGATATAGCTTCGAAAATCGATAATCCTGTCCTGCATGAAATCATCGAAGAAATCGTTGCCGGTTATGACAGGGATAAGAACGTATCCGTTATCGACGAAGCTATCGATAAGCACAAATTCAGGATTATCCGGGACATGATTTCTCCTCGAATCATGTCGGCAGCCGTTCCGATATGGTACCTTATTCTCAAGGAAATCGAGTTACGGAACGTCCGGCTGATACTGAAAGCGACCCTCGATGCCATTCCTTCCGAGGAAATCAGGAACTACCTGGTGTTTTCATCATGACGAACGAACAATCGACCATCGCGGCAATCGGCGACTCCGACCTGGCGACCTTATTGCGGTTGTCAGGCATGAGCCATATCTATGTCCTGGAGAAGAGCGACTCGCTGGAGAACGATGTCAGGAACAGGATGAAAGAGCTTGTCGATGAACCGAACATCAGCATCATCGCCATTCAGTCGGAATACGCCGGTTATGTCCGTGACATAATCGATGATGTATCCGAAAATAAAAACCTTTTCCCGGTGATAATAGAAGTACCTGCCAGGAGCGGCCAGGGCAGTGAAGACGCCTCGAAGTATTACCGGGCATTCGTTCGAAAATATGTTGGTTTCGATATAGAAATTTGATAGCGCTCAAGGAGGCAGGATGCAATGGGTGAAATATGGAGGATTTCCGGTCCCGTTATTATAGCCACCGGCATGAAAGGGACTCAGGTTTACGAAGTTGTTGAAATCGGCAATGAAGGCCTGATTGGCGAGATTATCGGCCTCGAAGGCGACCGGGCAGTTATCCAGGCTCATGAGGAGACCCAGGGACTGACGCTTGGTGAAAAGGTCCGGGGGACAGGAAATATTCTTACCGTTGACCTGGGCCCGGGTATTGTCGGCTCCATTTACGATGGCATCCAGAAATCGCTCATCACCCTGATGGAAACCAGTTCGTTTCTGAAACGGGGCGTGAAAGCTTCCGCTCTGCCTCTTAATAAGAAATGGGATTTTACTCCGACCGTTAAAGCCGGCGACAAGGTATCCGAAGGGGATATCATTGGCACGGTACCGGAAACGTTCCTCATCGAACACAAAATAATGATTCCCCCTGGTATGAGTGGCACCGTAAAGGATATCCGCAAGGGTGAATTCACTGTTGAAGAAACGGTAGTCCGGCTCGAATCGGACGGGAAACTGATTGAGCTGCCGATGATGCAGCGGTGGCCGGTACGTAAACCGAGAGTATATAAAGAGCGTTTCAAGGCGTCTCAATTGCTGGTTACCGGGATGCGAATTCTCGATTACATGTTCCCCCTGGCACTGGGCGGTAAGGCCGCCATTCCGGGCGGATTCGGCACAGGTAAAACCGTATCGCTTCAGCAGCTTGCCCGCTGGGCGCAGACGCACCTCAACATCTATGTCGGCTGCGGCGAGCGTGGTAATGAAATGGCCGACGTCCTGTACAGCTTCAGGCAGTTGCAGGACCCCAATACCGGCCGTCTTCTCCAGGAAAAGGAAATATTCATCGCCAATACCTCCAATATGCCGGTTGTGGCCCGTGAAGCCAGTGTTTTCGTCGGCGTCACCAT
>CAYXEG010000021.1:0-10462 GCA_964463875.1 uncultured Dehalococcoidales bacterium | reverse complement strand
TGGCCGAGTATTACCGGGATATGGGATATGACATTTTAATGGTGGCCGATTCCACATCACGCTGGGCGGAAGCCATGAGGGAAATCGGCGGACGTCTCGAAGAAATGCCCGGTGAAGAAGGATACCCGGCCTATCTCGGCTCGCGTCTTTCTTCGTTTTACGAACGAGCCGGACTGGTCGAATGTATCGGCAGTCCCAGCCGGAAAGGTTCGGTAACTATCGCCGGCGCGGTCAGCCCCCAGGGCGGTGACTTCTCCGAACCGGTGACGCAGAATACTCTCCGCATCGTTGACGCGCTCTATTCACTTGATGCGTCGCTGGCCAACCGGCGGCATTTCCCGGCAATCAACTGGCTGTCCAGCTACAGCCTGTATGCGGACGCCGTCGAAGGCTGGTGGTCTCAAATCAGCCCGGACTGGGCGGCGACGAGGGCGACCGCTTTAAGGATTCTTCAGCAGGAATCGGAACTCGAAGAAATTGTCAGACTGGTCGGACCGGAAGCATTACCGGACGGCGATAAACTCCTCATGGCAGTTGCCAGAATGATACGCGAAGACTTCCTTGCCCAGAGTGCTTACCATGCCATCGATACTTATTGTGTCCCGGTGAGGGCTCACCGGATGCTGAGCGTTATCATCCGGTACAACGAACTGGCGCAGGAATCATTGAAAAGCGGGGTAGACGTTAACGAACTGAGGTATTCGCCGATAGTAACCAGGATATCCCGCCTGAAGGATATCCCGAATGAGGAATTCGAACAGAACGTGAAACAGATAATTTCCGATATGGAAACAAGCCTCGTATCCGGAAAGGGAGGTGCATAATGGCGGATTCTCCTCTTTACATAAAAGAAACCAGCTCATTTCAGAAAGCGAAAGGCTCGTTACTGATAGCCGACCATATCCCCGGTATCCAGTATGGTGAGATTGTCGATATCGAACTATCGACCGGGGAAGTAAAACGCGGAGAAGCAATCGATATCAGTGAAAATTCGACCATTATCCAGGTATTCGGGGGGGTCAGTGAAGTGGACCTGGCCGGCAGCAAACTCCGCTGCCGCGGCGAAACCCTGAAACTGCCTGTTTCACCCGATATCCTCGGCCGGATATTCGACGGCATGGGCAACCCGATGGACGGAGGGCCGGAAATAATCCCGGTCGCTTACCGTGACATCAACGGCGAGCCTATCAACCCGGCCAAACGCGAACCACCGGCTGAGTTCATCGAGACCGGTATTTCGGCAATCGATTGTCTTAACGCCCTCGTCAGGGGCCAGAAATTACCCATTTTCAGCGGAACGGGTATGCCTCATAACCGAATGGTTGCGCAGATTATCAGGCAGGCGGCCGTGAAAGGGAAGGACGAAGGGTTCGCCATTGTTTTCGGAGCAATCGGTGTCAGTTATGACGATGCCGCTTTCTTCATCCAGAACCTTGAACGGACCGGCGCCCGGGAAAGGACCATTGCGTTCATTAATACGGCTTCCGACCCGGTAATCGAACGTTTGTCGACCCCGAAGCTGGCTCTTACCGCCGCGGAGTATCTGGCGTTCGATTTGAATATGCACGTGCTCGTTATTCTCAGCGATATGACAAACTACTGCGAAGCTCTCCGGGAACTCTCGGCGATGAGAGAAGAAATCCCGTCGCGGCGTGGCTACCCTGGCTATATGTATACCAATCTTGCTACCATGTACGAGCGTGCCGGTAGGATACGCGAGCAGGAAGGTTCTGTTACCATCATGCCTATTCTCACCATGCCGGATGATGATATTACCCACCCGATACCTGACCTGACCGGCTACATCACGGAAGGCCAGATAGTCGTTTCGAGAAACCTTGAAAGGAAGGGCGTCTATCCTCCCATCGATGTATTCCTTTCGCTGTCAAGAATGATGAAAGAAGGTATCGGTCCGGGAAAGACCCGTGAAGACCACAATAATGTCTTCATGCAGCTTTACTCGGCTTACGCGGAAGGCTGCGATTTACGCGAGATTTCGACCATCGTCGGTACCGATGCCCTCAGCGACCGGGATAAAATTTACCTTGAAATCGCGGACAGGTTCGAGAATGAGTTTCTTTCGCAGGGCGAAAATGAAAAAAGAACCATCGAAGAGACGCTCAATATCGGTTGGAAATTATTCTCTGCTCTGCCGGAAGAAGACCTTAAGCTGGTAAGCCAGGAACTGATTAAAAAGTACCTTCCTAAATACAGGGACAATGCTGAAGGTCGGTAAATGACGCAGAAAAGCAATCGACGACTGACAAAAATTGAGCTTATCCGGATGCGAAAGCGGCTGACGCTCGCTTCGAAAATAAGGCGTATCCTGAAAGACCGGCTTTCCATACTCGTCATGGAGTTTCTCCAGCTTGCCCGGGAGACTGTCGAAGCCCGGCAGAACATGAATGAACACTTCAAGGGCGCCTATACCTCACTTTCGATTACCGCCGGTTACCATGGCTACATTGCCCTGGGTAAAGAGTTGACGGGGGCCGAGAGGGAACTCCAAATCGTATCAGGCTCACGCAATATCGCCGGGACGAAAGTACCGCTGCTTGAAATGAAAGATACCGGCAAGAAAAAGGACGGTTACAGCCAGGTGGATACTTCATCCTACCTGGACAGAACATCCCAGCTTGCCGAAAAAAGTCTTGAAAGCCTGGTCGCCCTGGCGGAACTGCAAAGCACTCTTGAAATCCTCGGCAAGGAAATCAACCGTACCAAGAGAATCGTTAACGCTCTCGAGTACATGGTTATTCCCAACCTGGAAACAACTATTCGTTTCCTTACCATGAAATTCGAGGAGAGGGACCGTGAAGAAAAGGCGCGCTTGAAACAGGTCAAACTCATCCTCGAAAAAAAGGGAACAAATGCTTGATGAAAGCAGATACGACCGGCTCATCCAGCATTCGATGAAAGAGGAATTACGCTTCCTCAATGCCCAGTTACCGGGAAAACAAAAATCCCTCCGGCAACTTCTCTCCGAAGAAACCCCTTCGATTATTTGCGCTGACGGCAGCCTCCAGCTTATTAAGAGAAAAGAGCTGGATTACCTGTCGACGATTTTACCGGCGTCGAATTGGCAAGACTTATTCCTTCCGGTTATAATAGAAATTAATCCGGGCGAAGATGAAATTTTCATCGTATGCCGCAGTGAACATGAGTTATTCGTGATATCGGCGCTGCTGGGTATGCCGGTGACGATGAGGGGAGACCGAATCATACTATATAAAAACCAGCTTGCGGCAATTCGAAAAATCCTGAAAACGACGACTCAATATATGTTTTCTCCCAAAATACTCGGGTAAAAATTCCTTACTTGATTCATTTGCCTCATAAAGGGGTAATGTTCTATTATATTTATATGCCCCTGTAGCTCAGGTGGATAGAGCACCAGCCTCCGGAGCTGGGTGCGGGCGTTCGAGTCGCCCCAGGGGTATTTTTTTATCCCCCATAATCCAGTGAAGGGGCAACTATTTTTATCAACAGGAGGGGAATTTGATTCAGACAGCGGAACTCGTTGAAATCAGATGGCACGGCCGGGGCGGACAGGGCGCTGTGACATCGGCTGAACTTCTTGCCAGAGCAGCTATCGCCGAGGGAAAATATGCCCAGGCGTTTCCAAGCTTCGGCCCTGAACGCCGGGGAGCGCCTGTTCTGGCTTTCGACCGAATCAGCAAGTCGGAACCAATTCGAGTCAGAGCGGAAATTACCGAACCTGATGCCATAGTCGTCCTTGACTCGGGACTGGTATCGATTGTCAATGTTACCTCCGGGCTGAAGGATGGCGGGGTAATCATACTGAACACGAAACACCCACTCGAAGATGTAGCGGCACAATTCGATAAGAAGTGGAGACTGGCTGTGGTAGACGCGACAGCCATCGCCACCGAAATATTGAAGGTCAATATCGTCAACACGACGATGATTGGCGCTTTACTGAAAGCGACGGGCGTGGTCGATATCGAGTCTCTTGCCGAACCGCTCAATGTCCGCTTCGGACGCCTTGCGGAACGAAATATGAACGCTTTGAAAAAAGCCTTTGAAGATACCAGGATAAAGGAGTAAATACTGTGGTATTTAAGAGTGAAACCGAAGTAACCTGGAAAAACCTTAACCCTGGCTGTATCGTTACCGAGCCGGGAAGCGCCGCACAGTATGCTACCGGAGGCTGGAGGTCGCAGCGACCCGTGTCCGATTATTCGAAATGCATCAAGTGCGGCATGTGCTACATTTACTGCCCGGAAGGGTGCATTACCCAACATGATGACGGACTTTTCGTGGCTGACCTGTTTTACTGCAAGGGGTGCGGTATCTGCGCGAAGGAATGCCCGAAAGATGTCATCACTATGGTTGAGGAGGATCATTAATGGCAAAACGAATCGGAATGGAAGTCTCACTCGCCATAGGAGAAGCCGTTAAACTGGCGAATGTCGATGTCGTGGCGGCGTATCCCATCACTCCCCAGACCCATATCGTCGAACATATCGCTGAGCTCGTCGCTGACGGCGAACTGAACGCCGCCTATATCCCGGTGGAATCCGAGCACTCGGCAATGAGCGCCTGCCTGGGTTCGGCAGCCGTCGGCGCCAGAACTTTCACGGCAACTGCCGGACAGGGCCTCGAGCTGATGCATGAAGTGCTGTATGTTGCCGCTTCGATGCAGCTTCCCATTGTCATGACCGTTGCCAACCGTGCCCTGTCAGGGCCGTTAAGTGTCTGGGGTGACCATTCGGACGTCATGGCGGTTCGTGACACCGGCTGGATTCAGTTATTTACCGAAAACGGGCAGGATGTTTTCGATACCGTTCTCTGCGCCTTTAGAATGGCGGAAGATAAACGGGTTCTCCTGCCGGTCATGATTCATCTCGACGGGTTCCACCTTTCTCACGTGATTGAGCCGATTTTTATCGAAGAGCAGGAACCGGTCGACAAGTTTCTCCCACCGAACAATTACCCGTTACCCCTCGACCCGGATAAACCGGTCTCGATGGGAACCTTCGCTCCGCCGGTTATTTATTCGGAAGCCCGCCGGTACCAGGAAGAAAATCTCCAGGCCTCGAAATCGGTAATTAAGGAAATATGGAAAGAATTCGGTGAGATATTCGGCCGCCGTTACCTGCCGGTCGAAACCTACCGAACCGAAGGAGCGGACACGCTCCTGGTAACTATGGGCAGTTTCAGCCAGACAGCCATGACGACTATCGATAAAATGAGAGACGAAGGAAGGTCAGTCGGTCTGGTTCGGTTCAGGCTCTGGCGGCCGTTCCCCGTCGGAGAATTCAGGGATGCGGTAAAAGGCGCGAAAACCATCGTTGTCCTTGACCGGGCATATTCACTCGGCGGACAGGCCGGGCCTGTCTGTTCCGAAGTAAGGTCGGTTCTTTACAATCAGCCGGAAAAACCGAAGGTTGTTAATATCATTGGTGGCATCGGCGGACGTGATATATCCGTCGCCGGATTTGAAGAGATCATCAACCGAGGTATCGAGATGGCTGAAAAAGGAAGCGACCGCGAATTCGAGATTTACGGGGTGAGAGAATAATGGAAAATAACGTAATTACTTACGGAAAACGAGAAGTTACAAAAGATGAACTGCTGGCACCGGGACACCGGGCTTGTATAGGCTGTATCGAAGCTCTGGCTGTCAGATTGGCCATGAAAGCCCTCGGACCGAACACTATCATGGTTTCGGCAACCGGCTGCATGGAGATTATCTCCTCACAGCTTCCCTGGACATCATGGAAAATTCCCTGGATTCACACTCTGTTTGAAAACTCGGCCGCTGTCGCGTCGGGCATCGAATCAGGCCTTAAGGTCATGGCTGAAAAAGGGATTAAACCCGACAAGAAGATTAACGTGGTTGCGTCTGCCGGTGACGGCGGCACCAGTGACATCGGCCTCCAGGCGCTTTCCGGAGCCCTTGAGAGGGGCCACAACATGACTTACATCTGCTGGGACAACGAAGGCTACATGAATACCGGTACCCAGCGTTCTTCAGCTACTCCTTACGGAGCGTCGACAACAACGGCCCCGGCAGGCAAGAAGAGTATCGGTCAGGTTACCTGGAAAAAGAATATGCCGAAAATCGCCGCCGACCACAATATTCCCTACGTGGCGACGGCCTCTCCCAGTTATCCTTTCGATTTGATGGACAAGGTCAAAAAAGCAGCCGCTATCGAAGGCCCGGCGTACGTTCATATCTTCTCCGTCTGTGTTAACGGATGGAGAACTACTCCGGAGATGGGTATCGAGATCGGTAAGCTGGCAGTACAGACAGGTGTCTTCCCTCTGTATGAAGTGGAGAATGGTAAATATAAACTCACTACAAAAATAGCTAATCGCAAACCGGTGGAAGAATATCTGAAACCACAGGGCAGGTTCCGCCATCTTTCCGCGGATGATATCAAGTTTATCCAGCAGCGTACTGATGAAGAATACGATAAGCTGATGGAACTGGTAAATTATAGTAAGTAACTAACTATCAAATCAGCCCACCTGAAAAGCCCCGGACTTCCGGGGCTTTCTTTCTATCCCGGAATCTGTTTTCAACTTTATCATCTTGTGCCTCAGGATATGGTAAAATAGTACCGGTATCATCGGCGGGGTGTAGCGCAGTCGGCTAGCGCGCAGCGTTTGGGACGCTGAGGCCGGAGGTTCAAGTCCTCTCACCCCGATTGTTTTTCATCAAAGCAATCGATAACCCTGCCGGTAACACCGGGTTCATCAAAATGGTAACCGAATCCGCTCGCTGCAATTGATTTTTCATGGGGATTATCGTAAAATCTACCTGTACCTTTGACGAGCGGGAGTAACTCAGTGGAAGAGTTCCTGCCTTCCAAGCAGGCTGTCGCGGGTTCGAGTCCCGTCTCCCGCTCCATTCATTAATAGAAATACTGAACTGTCGATAGCTACAATTCGGTAGTGTCATTCACGAGAGGTAATTCGATAATAAAGGTGGCTCCACCCATGGCGTTATTTTCCGCTCTAATCAATCCGCCGTGAGAGGTGACAATACCGTAACAGGAACTCAGTCCCAGTCCCGCACCCTGACCAATCCTTTTTGTCGAAAAAAACGGATAAAATATCTGGCTTAACTTCTCCTTTGGAATACCAAGACCATCATCGGCTATCGATACTTTTACCCATTCCTGAGTCTTTACAATGGAGATATTGATGGTACCCCCATTGTTTTCTTCCAGGGCCTCTTCAGCATTCAGAAGGATATTCATGAATACCTGAATGAGTTGGGAACTATCCCCATATACATATGCCGGGTCATCACTTAAACGTATTGAAACGTTTATGTTTCTGACAGTTTCTGCATACAATCGCATATCAAGAACTTTGTTCAAAATGGAAATGATATCAACTCGCTCCACCTTGTTTTTACAGCCGAGGCTATACGTCAGTAAATCAGACATAACTTTAGCTGCCCGTTTTGCTTCATCATGTATAACGCTGAGATCCTTTTTCATATCTGAAGACACATGACTTTTCGTCAGCATTTCAGAAAAAAGCAAAATACTGCCCAGGGGGTTATTTACTTCGTGAGCAATACCTGCAGTCATCTTCCCGAGCGATGCAAGCAGATCCGATTGTTTAAGCTGTTCTGCTATACGTTTCCGTTCGGTAACATCCCTCGTAACACCAATGAACCCAAAATCATCCGTTTCGTCATTATAAAAGCGGGTTAATCTGGTTTCCGTATTGATAATGGAACCATTTTTACACAACTGGTCCAGTTCCAATATTTTACCCGGCGCGTTTTTTATTTCCGGGTTTTGATGAAAATCCATTTCTTCCTGCAGTACCTTCTTTATTACCAGTACTGAAGAAGGAGTAAAAGCATCATCGAGACTCTGCATCATAGCCTCTTCCACGCTGTACCCTCGCATGATAAACACTGAGGGGCTGATGTACGAAAAGGTTAGTTCGCTATCAAGAGTCCAAATGACATCTGTTATATTTTCAGCAAGAAGCCGGTAACGGCGTTCACTGGAAAGGTACTTTTTCTCGATGCTTTCCCATAGAGACATCTTTTCCAAGATATCAATATCAGCATCTTTTTTTCCGACAGAAGGGCTCTTTGTTCTACTCATCAATTATCTAACGTCAAACGGCCTGATACAGTATTCTGAGTTTCCAGCGAGATGTTCCATGTTAAAAATACCTGATGGCTCTGAAAACCCAGACGATGAATGATTCCCACCAGGCGGGCATCACACTTGATACTCAGAAGCATCAATGTAATGCCCTCCCGGCAGAAAGAGAAAAGGAGACGTTCATGAAGAACGTCAGCAGTTTTAACGGAGTTCTTTCCTTACCTCTAAACGCCTCGTTTCTCTACCATTGACATGATATATGTCCGGGAATAAACGGTGTATAAGTATTGTTTAACCAACCATAAATATTTCATAAACAAGTAAAACCAAACAGCAACTCTCACTCATGTTTTCTATGATGACCCGATATTGAACCTCTTATGACCCATTCATGTGACCTTTTTGGGTTGTCCCCATGACCCTGTGATGCTACGATTAAGACACCAGCGGACAATAACTCGCCTCAAACATCACCGCATTAATTAAAATTCAGGAGTTTGAATAATGTACGAAGAAAATAACCTGGTGCTTGTTCCCGTCAAACGGAGCGAAGAAAAAAGAGAAAAAGAAATCCAGGAACTGGATAAAGAGCAGGGATCAAAAGAAAAATTCGTCATTCCAAGAAGATGGCTGGTGCAATAACGTACCTATTAATGCAGGGAGGGGTTATTATGATTACGAAAAATCCGATATGGGACGAAGTAAAAGAAAAACAGAATGAGTTAAAGTTACTCCTCGAAGAAAACTGGCGAAAGGGAGAGTATCACATAGCAGCTATCGGAGAAGTGATTGTACGGACCATCGATGAGTCAATCGCAACTTCTGAAAATACTCTAAAAGTCACACAACATTTTCAACAATCAATCTCGGACCTCGAATCACTGATTCAGAAGCAGTGCCAGAAATAAAGTATCCGAACAACACGAAATCTCATCCGCATGAGTTCATATTAGTCGTGTGTTTCGAGGAGATATAATGTAATAGTTGTTACTATGGAAGACAATGAGTTCAACTTCGTTGTCAGCGCTTTTTTCAGCGTTCACTATCAAATCATTCAACCATATCCTGTACCAGACGCTTTAAATGTTCCTTATGAGTCCGCATTTGTATTCCACAATTCGTAAACGTTTCGCTTTATCAGAACCTTTGTTATCCTGTTACCTGCCTGTTCTCTATTCGCCATCCATAATCGACCGTATCAGAATCATCTGTATCTTTACAAAATATTTATAGCTATGCACCGGTTCATTATGTGTTTTTTACTTGTTGAAGCATATGCTGAACTAGAGAAAAAGGAGAGACGAATATGAATAACATCACTCAAGAATTTCAAACGATACATTTTACCAGCGATAACAACACCATTCAGATGGCAGACAGCGAAAGTCCAATGTTACCCGAAAAGGTTCTGACGAAAGAAAACATGACCGTATGGACATGGTTAGTCAGTAAAGGAATTTCCAATGCATTGTCCGGTCTTTCTCAAATGATTGGTACGGAAATAAAGGTCACATCAATCGATTTGAAATGGCTGCCGGCACAGAAGGTAATCGATATGCTGGGAGGACCTGAAACGACCGTGGTAGGCATATACCTTACCATCGAAGGTGATGCAACCGGTCATATCATGATGCTCCACGATACCAAAATAGCCTTCCAGTTAATCGATATGCAGCTTGGGTTCCCTGAAGGTACCACTCATGACCTCGATGAGATGTCCTATTCCGTTCTTGGTGAGATGGGCAACATCACCGGTTCATTTTTTCTGAACGCCCTGGCAGACAGTACGAGCCTTGTGTTAATGCCATCACCACCGTCAGTTCTTGTCGATATGGTCGGGGCCATCATGAATGTACCTTTATCCTTTATCCTGCAGGAAAGTGATAACGCTTTAATTGTAAAAGCAAACTTTTCAGCAAACGATAAATTACTAGAAGGAACATTTATGGTCATGCCAACCATTCAGTTTATGAACACGATATTGAACAATCAGAAAGCATAATACCTGATTACTATGAAAAAGGCAGGGAATCAAATTCCCTGCCTTTTTTTTTCACCAAAACTGAAAATTCTCTACTACCGGTCTTAGTACTTTCATGATTTCAGCTAAGCATTTCAACCTTGACAAGTATGATGCTTAACGATTCTTAACATCTATCCGTTTGATACTTAACCGTTAATGGTTTCAGTGTAACAATTACAAATAGATTACCTGAAGCAACGCATACAACAATTGTATCCGTAAATACATCAACAGGTTAAGAATTATTAAAGGAGTGGTAAAACGTTGAAACTAATCAG
Source organism: uncultured Dehalococcoidales bacterium (assembly GCA_964463875.1). Taxonomy (GTDB): domain Bacteria; phylum Chloroflexota; class Dehalococcoidia; order Dehalococcoidales; family UBA2162; genus MGML01. The sequence goes on along the minus strand of CAYXEG010000021.1, from coordinate 56 downwards.
TAACCTGAAAATCGGTCCGAAAATGATTGCCGGTTTTCTTCTCGTCATCGTTCTTG
>CAYXEG010000020.1:27502-28489 GCA_964463875.1 uncultured Dehalococcoidales bacterium | reverse complement strand
TCGTCTATTCGGTGATAGTGCTTTTCTCAGATGACAGGTGCTTCGCGAAGATTTGTTTGAGGAGGGAAAGTGACAACAGACACACGTACCGTCATCCCGTGCTGCGACACGGGATCCAGAAATATGATGAGAGGCGAAATCCGCGGGTAAGCGGCGAACCGAACCATCAGAAATGATAAGACATAATAGGACATACAGGACACGTCGGATTGGTCGGACAGGTCGGACGAAAGTGAGTAATGGGTAATTGGGAGTGAGAAGAGCGTGGCAATCATGATAAAAGGTGTTTACTGGATCCCGACTTTTCCCGATTTATCATTGTTGAATATCAGGTAAGGAAAATCGGGACCTGCGGCGTCGGGATGATGGAGGAGCGCAGGGCTGTCATTCTTGTCTTACCTCACCCTCCAACTCCCTCTCCGTAAACGTAGAGGGAGAGACCGCCATACCATGAATAACGGTATCCAGGAAGCGTGCTTTTACCAATAGTACCACAGAAAAAGAGACTGTCACCGGATGTTGTGTCATTCCCGACTCCGTTTTTCCAATCCCGCATTTTTAATCGGGACGGGAATCTTGCATCTATCGATACTGACGTGTATTCCTCTATTACTGCCTGTCTCCCAACCGTCATTGTCGCCAGATGCCGATAACCTTGAACCTGTGATTACAGATACAAGTCGGTACGAAATTCGACGGCCATCCCGATATTCGTTTATACATTTTAAGATTAACGGAATCGGGAAGATGCGGCAATCACGATACATCAAGTACCGGCGGGTTGTTCGCATAGTATAAAATGAGTATAATAGGCTTACATTCATGAAAGAAGTATAGATATATCAGGAAGCAATCATTTATCTTCTGAACCTGTAAAAAAAGACTGTTCAGTCCGGTTATTTGCACGTATCATATCTTCAAGAAGGAGCCACAATGAATCGCAAGCAATTATTCGAACGCCTGGTTCGCGGCTTCGTGAAAAATGTA
>CAYXEG010000020.1:0-27492 GCA_964463875.1 uncultured Dehalococcoidales bacterium | reverse complement strand
GATTTGATGATATGATAGACCTTGTTGAAGGGTTTGGATTTACACTGAACAGAGTACGAGGAAGCCATCACATCTATGTCCATCCGGATTTTCCGGAGATTCTCAACCTTCAACCGGATGGTGGTGAAGCGAAGCCATATCAAATCCGGCAGTTTTTACGGCTCATCGAGGAACACGAACTCCATTTGGAGGATTAACATGCGAGATTATCATATCAACGTCTTCTGGTCGCAGGAAGATAACGCATACATAGCTGATATTCCCGACCTTAAATATTGCTCTGCTCACGGAGCCACACCGGAAGAAGCAGTGCGTGAGGTAATGACCGCCAAAGATGCCTGGCTCGAAGCGGCACGTCAGGCAGGAAAGCCGATTCCGCGTCCCCGCTATCGTCCGGCAATCTACCAGGCATCTAAATAGTTCCTGCCCATGTTCAGCATCATAGTAAGTGCAATCGATTGGTCGTAGTAAGCCATTCCGTAGAAACCTGTTCAGCAGGGTAATCGGAAAGCGGGCTTTTACCAATAGTACCACAGAAAAAGAGACGGTCACCGGATGTTGTGTCATTCCCGACTCCGTTTTTCTAATCCCGCATTTTTAATCGGGACGCGAATCTTGCATCTATCGATACTGACGTGTATTCCTCTATTACTGCCTGTCTCTCGACCGTCTTTACGAAACTCACCCCCTATATCCCCCTCTCCGTAAAGACAATGAAGAAAAGGCGGATTGAGTAATGAGTAGTTAGAGGTGACGGATACCTGGTGGGTTACGTCTCTGAACGATAAACCAACCGAAAAAAGAGACTATCAGCCGAACCTCTGGCAGGTAAACAGAGACTCACCCACCCTACGCAGAGAATAACGGCAGTCAAGTAAGAGAGATAAAGGGAGGAAGTACCAATCACAAGAGGGACTGCACACCGCAGTCCCTCTTGTTAAGAACGTTTTATTCGTGATTTACCACCCGGCGAACTTCGGTTAATAATCCCGTTTTTAGCTCCATTGAACAAACATGGGAATTGTTGACCAGCGATACGTATAGCTATTTCATACCATTCGAGTTATCGATTAAGTATAATAATTTCAGTTAATGCATTGGATTCTTGTATCTTATTAGAACTAGATTATAGGTCGTTTTAAAAATAACTTAAACCATCTACCATCCCCACTGTCTTTAGTTACAGATATTACTTCCCATTCTTCTTTGCCCAAAAGATTTAAATATTCTATTAATTCAGTGTTAGTCGGGAAGCGATGTTTAGTTCTATCGTATTGTGCCTCTAAAGAATCAATTATGTTATACTCCCATTTAGACATTGGATAACCTCCTTTATATAATAATAGAATTCAATATTATAGTGTAGCTATATATATATTATATTTATTACAATCACTTTTTTGGGGATTGATTTTCTATAGAAACGTTACTAAAGCTACTTGAAGGTATTCTCTTAAATATAATTGGATTAAAAAGAATTTCTCCACCTGAGTCAGTAAACCACTTTCTAATTTCTAACCTTAAAGAGTCAACTATATCAGAGTACCAGTCAATATACTCTTTCTTAATGGTACAAACATTTAAAAGATGTTTTTCTTGATGAAGAGAAAAATCACCAAAATCTTTTACGATAAAATTATCATCCTTAATATGCATCAATAATAAATATCTATCTGGATATATAGTACTATTATTAAAATTGGATGATTTTGTAATACGGTATTTATCGCTGCTTTGATCTGTAAAATCATATATTTCTGGATTTTGTTTCAGAATAACTTCTAGGCTAGAAAGGCTTTTAAGAATACGAATTATGTTAATGGATTGATCATTTTCCAGATTACGAACCGTAAAAGGATTTTCTAGTATTCTTTTTGTATTTGAAATGCTAACCGACCAGTCTTTTAATACTTGAAAACCAATGTAAGTGTTTGTTGATATTTGTTGCTTAATATCAACTTGACTACACCTTAAAAAATCGTTTATTCGTTTTTCGTGAACACCAACAATATCATAAGAGTAAATTGACTTAATTAACTGAGAGAGAATTGTAAGCAATTCTGTATCAATTTGCATTTTCAAGTATTCATGTAGTTCTTTACTTAAATGACGTTCTGATGCCTTCCTCGTTATGTCATATAATACATATAATATAGGTATTACAAAGAAAGCTGCTGCAATATTGAGCAGTAAATCTGAAATAAGGTTCTCTGTAATATTTGAGCAAATAAATATTACACTACCTGTAATAATACAGATACCAAAAGGGAAAATTTTAATAAACCATTTCTTATACAAATCAAAATCTCATTGGTAAAAACGTATGCGATTATACCATATATATGTTAAATTGTTATAGCATGGCAAAAAAGAAACAAGGGCAAAAATCAAGTTTATACATACTGCCAGAACTCATGAATTTTGTTCAGTGTTCTGCCCTGATAAGTGTTGTAAACAAAGAAAACGAAAAGGCAAAAGAGATATTCGATGAAGTAATCGAGTGCTGCCAGTTACCTGGTATACAGATGCTTCAGGAAGAAACCGTAATTTGGTACCAGGGGGGAAATGACTACACCCCCTTCAGTTCTGAATTTTCAGTTACTCCATAAGGTACAGATATCAAAAGATACTCTGATACGAAGCTGGTTACCAACGGACAAACACCCGAATACTTCTCTTTCCTAATCTATTCTCCTTCCGCCTATGATACCGATTACGTGCATAAACTTGAAGTACCGGTCAGCAACTCTCCCGGTTCGGAAGATGATATAACTATAGTAAAAACTCATCTGATGTATTGCCTTACATACAGGATGTCAGAAAAGCAAAAAAACCGTAGAATACCATTTACATGTAAATAGTTTAAGTATTAACTCAATACAGTATGATAAAGGATGATTATAGTTGATTTGGGAACTTATAGTAATTGGGATAGTGCTTGTAATCACTGGCATATGCGTATTGCTATTTATTGGTAGATTTTCTAAATGGTGGATAAAAGTAGCAATGAATATTGAGGTTAAATTCCCTTGGTCAGAATTTTCAGGTATGTCAAGAGAAGAAGCAGAATATCAATATTTCGAGACTCAACCTTATAAGGGATTTTATAAATTTTGGTCATGGGGTATGAGAATCATGGGCATGATATCGATAGCAGTTGGATTTTTCAGCATGGTTAATGGAATATTTTTTTAATGAGAGGGCATTAACTAAATCAATTATTTATTGCAGCGTATCAATCGAAGGTCAGGAACAGGAGTGGACAAGCGTAATTATCCCAGATATCTAACATCGTCTTCAGGTTGTTTCTTCCTCCTTCGTACAAGCTGCGCATGGCAAACAGCAAGTCTAACGAAGAAATATTGAGTCTTATTTAAGCATACCGGTCAGCATCGAATGATGCAAGATTCCCTTCGGCGAGGGAATGACACACGAGTCTTTACCATGCTCACCATGCAACATGAAATTTTTGAACTCTCACAGAATCTTCAATCATTGAAGGTCAATTATCGGAGTTTTCGGCTTTGTTTTACACCGCAGTTTAACAATCGAAGGGAGTTAATGATTGTTGAGTTTGTGTCTGTTTTTTTTGTCCATCCTTCGACAGGCTCAGGATGGACGGAATAAGCAGGCTCAGAAAAGACTCTGCCGGGTTATGGTTGGAAGATGACAGGTAGTGATACGATTGATATAGATTGCCACGCCTTCTGTTGACGAATGGCTCGCAAAAAATAATAGTATCAACCAAATTTAAGCAATACTAAAAAAGGGGACTGCTCAGTGCAGTCCCCTTGAAACTGCAAGATTGTTAGTTTACCACTGGACAAACATCGGCATTACCACGTGAACGTAGTTGTCGGAGCCGACGGGTTTGATGACGCCGGGGCTGGAGGAGTTGGTGGTTTCGAGAGTTACCCTGGCCTCGCTGAGGACCCCGAGGACGTCCATAAGGTACCGGCCGTTGAAAGCAATCTTGATTTCCTCGCCTTCGACGACGGCATCAATCTCGCCGACATCTTCGCCGACTTCTTCCGAGCGGGCGGAGATGGTGAGCTTGCCGGGGGCCGTTTCGCCGTTAGCATCGGCGACAAGCCGGACGATACCGCTGCCGTCACGAGCGAAAATGGCGGCCGTCCGGGTCGCCCTTTGAAATTCGGCAACATCGACGGTGACACTGGTGGCATGGCTCTGGGGAATAAGCTGCTGATACTGGGGGAAGGTACCCTGGACAAGCTGGGAGACGAGTTCCGTTTTCTTGAGCCGGAAGAGCGCCTGACTCTTGTTCGGGTTAATGGTGATATCGACCGTCTCATCGTCGTCGCCAATCATCCGGTTCAGTTCGGTGAGGGTACGGGCAGGTATTATCACTTCCGCTGATTGCTCTACTTCAGCCGGAAGGTCTACCCGGTATACAGCCAGACGGAAGCCATCGGCGGCGGCGAGGGTGAGGATGTTCCCTTCGAAGCGGGCATCGACACCGGTCAGAACCGGTCGGGATTCTTCGGTTGCGGCGGCGAAGGCCACATGGCTGACACCTTTGCGGAGGATGTCCACATTCAGGCTGGTGCGGATGCCTTCGTTGATATCCGGAATCGGCGGGAAGTCGCGGGCATCGACGCCGCTGATGCGGGCTTCGAAACGAGCGCACTTGAGACTCAGCGTCTTGGTACGCTCGGAGAGTTCCATATTGATATTCTCGTTCGGGAGCGAGTTGACAAACTCGGTAAGGAGCCGGGCGGGTACGGTAATCGTTCCTTCCTGCTGTACATCCGCGCCTATCCAGTAACTGATTGCCATTTCAAGGTTGGTGGCGACGAGTTTCAGCCTGGACTGTTCAGCAGCCAGCAGTACATTGCCGGTTATCGGCAGGGTCGTTCTGGTTGCCACCGCCCTCCCGACAATGCTTAATCCCCGGTTCAATTCCGACTGGGAGCAGGTTAATTTCATTTTATTCCTCCATCAGTTACTATCCGTGATGAGTAGTATATACCAAATCGAGCGTTTAGTTCAAGCCACAGTATGTAGTGTTTTATATTATATTACTTACAATATATTGTAACATTACCTGACATTACGTTAAGCTGAGACAAAATTTCCGGGTCATGCCACGAGACCGTTAACTAAAAGAAACGGATATGAGACGGTTTTGGTTGAATGAAACGTGAAGAAAGAGGGAATTCCATCATGATTTCCCGCCATTACTAAAAATTCTGGTACTGTTCGGTTTTGGTTGGCAAGTTCGAGAATGCAGTAACCAATAAAACATTTCTGAATCGCTCTTAATCTCCCCTGTAACAAGGAGTGGGCAGGTTCTTTACGAAAAGGATGGTTTACGACTGAATGAGGTTAAAAATTGTTATTGCAGGTTGTGCGCCGGAGCTTCAACCACCATACTCAAATATGACTGAGCAGACAAAGGATGAAGTTAATTATGTAAAATATTCAAGGAGGTATCGGCGGAGTTTTACGGCGGCGAGGGCGCGGTGGCTGAGGCGGTTTTTCACTTCCGGTTCGAGTTCGGCGACGGTCTTACCGAGCGAAGGGATAAAGAGAACCGGGTCATAGCCGAATCCATAGTTCCCCTTCGGTTCGAAGGTGATACGGCCTTCCCAGGAACCGGAGAAATAGAGGGTTTGGCGGCCGGCTTCGGCGAGGGCGATGACGCAGCGAAACCGGGCGGTGCGGTTTTCTTCAGGCACGCCGGCGAGTTTTTCGAGCAGGTACCGGCAGCGTTCGGCGTCGGAAGCGTTTTCGCCGGCGTAGCGGGCGGAATATATACCGGGTTCACCGCCGAGGGCATCGACCTCGATGCCCGAATCGTCGGCAACCGTTAAAAGCCGGCTTTCAGCGGCCAGTGTTTCCGCTTTCAAGCCGGCATTTTCCTCGAATGATGTTCCGGTTTCCTCGACCGTTACCGCTATCCCCTCATCAGCGGGGGATACCAGCCGCAGGGGGACATCGGTAAGGAGGCTCCGGTATTCCCGTACTTTCCCCTGGTTGTTGGTAGCCAGGAGCAGTTTCCGAATTTCCGTCACGCCCGGTCTATTTCCAGGAAGCAATCAGGTCGTCTATAGGAATGGCAGCCAGGGTCATCGACTGGAGAGTGCCCCTCGAACTGAGTTCCAGGGCAATCTTCGTAATGGTCGTGTTACCAACAGTTTCGACGATATTGATGAAGTCATAAGGTCCGAGGACGGCGTACTGAGAAAGGATTTTCCCGCCCATTTCTTCGACTTCCTTATTTACCTCGAGGATACGTTCCGGATTGTTTTTTATTGTTTTACGGCCTTCATCCGTAAGGGTTGTCATCATCACATACACTGCCATGAGCCTGTCTCCTTATAAATACATGATGTTAGTATAATATGTCCGGTGACGTAATTGTCAAGATTATTACGACTAATTTTCCCGATATTTGTTCGATGTCAGTTTACGGGTACGAGAATAATGAAATTGTTCAATAATTCTAAATCACCCTTTCCCCTTTAAAAAAGGGGGGACAACATAATCGACCAACATCTTCACTGAAATAACAATCAGATAACCAACAACCTTTTTCCGGTATCCCGCAGTATCAGTAATCGAGGCCTTTGCGGGCGAGGATGCCTTTATCGTAGGGGTGTTTCACCTTGCGGCACTCGGTGACCATATCGGCGGCTTCAACGAGGCGTTGGTCTACGTCCCGGCCGGTCATTATCAGCTCAATGTTCGCCGGGCGGTCATTAATCAGCTTCATGACGTCTTCGACGGGAATAAGTCCCCAGCCGGAGGCAACGCAGATTTCATCGAGCATGAGGACATCGTACCTGCCACTCAGCATCGCTTCACGGGCAAAGGCAAGCGCTTGAACCGCCTGTTCTTTCTCCTCCGGTTTCACATCGTACGGGTTGGTGAATGAGTTATACCCGAAGCGGGCTATTTCCACGTCCGTCACCTGCGAGAAAAATTTCCATTCGCTGTAGGGGTAGTTCCCTTTCATGAAAACGACGATACAGACGCGGTACCCCCGGCCGAGCGCCCGGACGACTGTTCCCAGACCGGCCGATGTTTTGCCCTTGCCTTCGCCGGTAAAGATTTGTACCATACCCCGCAGTTCCGGCGGGTCATCTTTCTTTTCGGGTGTATCGTTCATCTTGCCTGTCCAACCTGTTGTTTCGAATAAGGCAAGTCTACCAACACAACAGACTCAGTGTCAATATCAATCATCCGGTACCGAGGGGTCCGGAATGCCCGTTTGAAAACCGTAACATGATTGTAATATGGCCTTAACAAGCATGAAATCTGTTTTTTCTATACTTTTCTTATACAAACAACGGCGATACGGGAAAGGTAAAACGCAGAAGGAGGTAAACGCATGATGAACCTGACATCTCAACCAACCGGGTAAGGGTTCTCAAGGGTTTCCATTCGATTCGCTGTTACGTTATCGACCACATCGTAATAAAACAGACAGGGGTACATTATGAATACTCAGGTAATGCTCGATACCATTTGGGTTATTTTCGCCGGGGTGCTCGTGTTCTTTATGAACCTGGGCTTTGCATCGGTAGAAAGCGGTTTTGCCCGTCAGAAAAACGTGGTTAACATCCTTTCGAAAAACTTCATCGTCTTTGCCGTTTCTTCTCTGGGGTTCCTGATTCTTGGCTGGGGGCTGATGTTCGGAGACGGCAACGGTTTCATGGGGCTCAGCGGCCTGTTCATGGCAGGCGGAGCGGATAACTCTCCGGCGACGGGGGATGCCTATCAGGGAGTTTATTCGGCCATTTCATGGGCAGGCGTTCCTTTCTGGGCCAAGTTTTTCTTTCAGCTCGTTTTTTGCGGTACCGCCGCGACGATTGTGTCAGGCGCCGTTGCGGAACGCATCAAGTATATTTCGTTCATCATCTTTTCACTGCTGCTGACACTGACCATTTACCCGCTCGTGGGACACTGGATATGGGGCGGCGGGTTCCTAGCGCAGCAGGGGATGCTTGATTTTGCCGGCGGTACGGTGGTTCACTCTGTCGGCGGATGGGCGGCTCTGGCCGGGGTCATGGTGCTCGGCTCGAGAATCGGCAAATATACCAGAGACGGAAAAATCCGTGCCATACCGGGCCACAACATGGGACTGGCGACCATCGGCGCGTTCGTGCTCTGGCTCGGCTGGTTCGGTTTCAACCCCGGTTCGACCATGGCGGCACAGCCGGATGCAATCTCCCATATCCTGGTTACCACCAATACTGCAGGAATCATGGCGATTCTTACCTCCACGGCTACCGCATGGCTTGTCATCGGGAAACCCGACCTGGGCATGTCGATTAACGGCCTGCTGGCAGGACTGGTAGCAATCACGCCCGGTTGTGCCTTTGTCAGCGTCGAGAGTTCCCTCATCATCGGAGCGATTTCGGGTGTTCTGGTGGTGCTTTCGGTCATGTTCTTCGACCGGAGAAAACTGGACGACCCGGTCGGAGCGCTTTCCGTTCACCTGGTGCACGGGGTACTCGGAACGTTGTTCGTCGGTTTATTCGCCGAGAACGGTATCGGCGGCATCAGTTCTCCGGACGGACTATTCTTCGGAGGAGGTTTTTCATTGCTGGGAAGTCAGATGCTCGGGGTTCTGGCGGTTGCCATCTTCGTACTTCCTGTTTCCCTCCTGGTATGGTGGGTAATCAAGAGAACAATCGGCCTCCGCGTGTCCCGGAAAGAAGAAATCAACGGGCTCGATATCGGCGAGCACGGCAACCAGGGGTACCCGGATTTTGTTACCATTGATTACACGAACGGGACCGAGATAGTTAGCAGCGGTGATATAGAGCCGGCCGAGGTAACGGGTACTGTCCCTGTCGAAAAAGCACTGCCGGTGAAGGTGGTGTCCAAACAGGGTGGCGCCCCGGTAGGCCACAAATACACGAATGTTCAAATCATTACCAAGCAGAATAAGTTCGAGGCTCTGAAAAATGCCATGGATAAGATAGGTATCACCGGGATGACGGTGACGAACGTTCTCGGCTACGGTGTCCAGGGAGGCCATACCGAGTACTACCGCGGAGTCGAAATCGAAACCCATCTGCTCCCGAAGATAAAAGTTGAAATAATTGTCAGTAAAGTCCCTGTCCGAACCGTTATCGAAACGGCAAAGAAGGTTCTCTACACCGGTAATATCGGCGATGGCAAGATATTTATCTACGATGTCGAAAACGTCATCAAAGTCCGTACCGGTGAAGAAGGCTACGACGCCCTGCAGGACGAAGAATAAGTAAGCCACAGCAGGCATAATACCGCGCCCCTCCTCGTACGGGTTCGAGGAGGGGCGCTTCTGTTAAGGAAACTTGTTGACCGTCCGAGCGAAATAGTAAGATAAAAGAGAGAAGAAAACGAGAGGGGAACCACATTGTTTATCGAAAAACTCGAACTGATGCCATTCGGAACGAACTGTTACATCGTCGGAGACGAACCGACGAAAGAAGCGATGCTGCTTGACCCGGGAATCGATGGCCCGGCCATCATCAGGAAGATAAAGTCCCTGGGGGTTACGATAAAGCTGATTGTCCTGACCCACGGGCATCCGGACCATATCGGAGCGTTGAAAGAGGTTAAGGACGCCACCGGAGCGCCGGTAGCGATTCACCCGGAGGACGCGATGTATATCGAAGGCAGCCGGCGGGGAGGATTCGGTTTTCCCCAACAGGCGCCGATAAAGCCGGACCGGCTGCTGAACGAAGGGGATACCATCGACATCGGGAGTCTCAGCTTCCAGGTCATTCACACGCCCGGCCACACACAGGGAGGCATTTGTCTCTATACAGACGGAGTGATTTTCACGGGTGATACGCTGTTCAGGTACAGTATCGGCCGGTACGACATGCCGGGAGGGAACGGGCGGCAGTTGCTCGAGAACATTGCCTCGAAACTGATGACGCTGCCGGAGACGACGGTTGCGTATCCGGGACACGGGCCGGCTACCACCATCGGCGATGAGAAATTCGGAAATCCTTTCCTCCGATAAAAAAGAGAAACGAAACTCAAGGTTCTCTACAGTATTAAACGGCAGATACAAGAATAGAGCCGTTAATCAAAGAATTCTAAATCCTTCTTTATCTCCCTCCGTAACAAGTACCGAGCAGGCTCTTAAAAAAAGGGGGGTGGAATACGTATGAGTGTGAGGGTGAGTAATTAAGGTTTTGAAAAAAAAGGGGCGGCTCGTGACGAGCCGCCCCTTTGACGTTTACCGTCTGAATTATCTTATCCGAGCCAGCCTGTCAGGGTAAATATCGGAGCGAACACGACGGCTACGATAGACATGAGTTTCAAAAGGATATTGAGCGAAGGACCTGAGGTGTCTTTAAACGGATCACCGACGGTATCGCCGACAACGGCTGCTTTGTGAGCATCCGAGCCTTTGCCTCCGAGCTTGCCGGTTTCAATCCATTTCTTGGCATTGTCCCAGGCGCCGCCGGCGTTGGCCATGGTTACGGCCAGCATAAAGCCGGCAGCAATAGCGCCGATGAGCATACCGCCGAGAGCGTTAGCGCCGAGAACGAGGCCGACGAGAATCGGGCTGACAACCGCCAGGATACCGGGGAGAATCATTGCTTTGATAGCGGCGCCGGTGGAGATGCTGACGCATTTAGCATAGTCAGGTTTTACGCCTTCCTTGCCTTCTTTGAGTCCTTTGATTTCTCTCCACTGGCGGCGGACTTCATTGACGATACCCATGGCAGCTTTACCGACCGCATCCATGGTGAGGGCGCTGAAGATGAAGACCATCATGGCGCCAAGCAGGAGGCCGACGATGACAATCGGGTCGGTCAGACTGATATTGATTACCACTCCCTGAACCCTCATCGTCTCGACGAAGGCGGCCGTCATGCCGAGGGCGGCGAGGGCGGCCGAACCGATGGCGAAGCCTTTGCCGGTAGCGGCGGTGGTGTTGCCGAGGGAATCGAGGGCATCCGTTCTTTCGCGGACTTCGGGTTTAAGATGGGCCTGCTCGGCGATGCCACCAGCGTTATCGGCAACCGGGCCGTAGGCATCGGTCGCAAGGGTGATGCCGAGGGTCGAAAGCATACCGAGGGCGGCAATCGAGATACCGTAGAGGCCGGCGACCTTGAAAGCGACGATGGTAGCAATCGATACCAGGATAACAGGGATGAGGGTGCTTAACATGGCCGTACCGAAGCCCTTGATGATAAGGGTACCGGTACCGGTCTCGGATGATTCAGCGATGCGCTGGGTCGGTTTATAGGTATAGGAGGTGTAGTATTCGACACTGAGGCCGATAAGAATACCGGCGACCAGTCCGGAAACGACCGCCCAGAAAACACCGAAATCGATATTCATTTTCCAGATGACCAGGCCGGAGATAATCACAACGAGAATTGAAGCGATATAGATACCGCGACGGAGCGCCCAGAGGAGGGCGTTCATGCCGGCGCCTTCTTTAGTTCTGACAAAGAACGTACCGATAATACCGGCGATAATGCCGCCAGCGGCGATAATAAACGGAAGAACAGCCATATCGGAATCCCAGGCAAAGCCTGCCCCGACGGCAACGACAAGGGTCGCGACGACAGCGGCAGCGTATGACTCAAAGAGATCGGCACCCATGCCGGCGATATCGCCGACGTTGTCGCCCACGTTATCGGCGATGACGCCCGGGTTTCTCGGGTCGTCTTCCGGAATTCCGGCTTCAACTTTACCGACGAGGTCGGAGCCGACATCGGCACCCTTGGTGAAGATACCACCGCCAACCCTGGCGAAGAGAGCAATCGAAGAAGCACCAAAACTGAAACCGGTAATGATTTTGACGATTTCATCCCCACCGAAGATGATGTAGATGATACTCAGTCCCAGGATACCGAGGGCGACGACGGTAGTACCCATCACCGAACCGCTCGAGAAAGCGACTCTCAAAGCGGCATTCAGCCCTTTTTGAGCGGCAGTAGCGGTACGGCCGTTCGCTTTGACACCCAGCCTCATGCCGATATATCCGGCTCCGGCAGAGGTAAACGCGCCGACGAGGTAAGCGACCCCGGCTTCCCATCTGATATCAGGTATCACGCACATGATGATGAAAACGACCACGACAAATACGGACAATGTCACGTATTCACGTTTGAGAAAGGCAAGGGCGCCTTCCTCGATAGCAGAGGTTATTTCTTTAATGCGGGCACTACCGGCATCTTTACGGAGGACATTCATTGCCATGATGGTAATGAAGACGAGCCCGATAACCCCTGCTATGACAGCAAACCAAATCAGGTCCATGTCTACAAACTCCTTTCTTTACTCAACTATACACAACTTATGAAAACCGGTATATTTTCCGGCCTTCTTCGATTCCCTTTTACAAACGTTTTTCCAGTTTTTCCAGCCTTCCGGCAAGGTCCTGCTGAGTCATGACGAGGGTGAGGTCACTGCGGGTCCTCTCGAGGACACCGCGCAGCATATCAGTCGTTCTCCGCAGGCCGCCGGTGATGGCGTCGGGAAAATCAATCGTCACCAGGACGCTGTAGATATCATCCATAGCAGTGAGCAGCGTTTCTCCCTGGGAAAGGTCTCCCTTTCTCATGCCGTCGAGGAGGTAGCGGCGCAACTCGCTGGCGGCTTCTCCCAGCCCGTTCAGGTAAGATGCCGAATCGACGCCCAGTTCTTCCGGAGTCGGCAGCAGTTTTCCGGTCACGATAGCCAGGACGGCGCACCCTTCCACGTATTCTTTCTGGGCATCGCGGAGAGAACCGGTATTGACGAGTTCAGGACTGCCCGCCAGGGCGGTTTCGCTTTCCTTCAGGAGTTTTTTCGCCGAGTCCAGCAGGCTTTCGGCTTTCCCGATTTCCTGCCGGTGGACAGCCCGTATCGCCTCACTGCAATAGCGAATCGCTTCACGGCTGGCCGGCAGCATAGCTTCCCTGGCTTTATCTTTCGCGGTCAGGTTATTCCTGACCTGTTCCGAAATACTATCAAGATTATCGGTGGGTCCGCTCATCATGTATCCCCTGTCATTTTCGCCTGGTTTTCCCAAAGGTTGTCGAGCAGGTGTATCCCGAAAATCACGCTGAGGTGCTTTCGTTTCCTGTCCCGGCTGAATAAAAGAAAACGGCTTGAGCCGTTTCTAAAAGGAAAAGAACCCTTCCGCCAATCCGTTCAAGGCTGGCACGAGGCGCCTGTACTGTCTGTCGGAATTCTTCTTCCGAATTAAGCATTTATTGAAAACCAGGCCAATTCAGTGACGCTTTTTTGTAAAGCATGACCATTGTAACACAGCCGCGAGTAACGGTAAAGTTTTTACACGATTGTTCAAGCTGATTTACCATCCCTCGCCGACGGCATTTTCTATGAGGTCGAGGCGTTTCACCGAGCCGTCCTGGTTCAGTTCTATCGCGACGACATCGATACGCCATAGTTCCGGCAGTTTCGGGTGTGTCTGCAGGTAGCGAACAGCGGATTTTCGCAGCCGGGCCTGTTTAGCGGGGGTTACCGATTCTTCGGGGGTACCGAATTCATCGCCGGTTTTCGAACGGACTTCGGTAAAGACCAGGGTATCCCCTTTTTTCGAGATGATATCGATTTCTCCGAAGGTGCAGGTGTAGTTCGTTTCGATGATGCGGAAACCGTGTTTTTTCAGGTACGCCTGCGCCAGTTGTTCGCCGAGGTTGCCGGTTTCTTTGCGTCCCATCTAGCGAAAATCCCCGAAACGAAACTGGCAGACAGGGTTGAAACTTCTCCGGTGCACCGGTGAAGGGCCCAGCCGCTGAAGGCAAGCGAGATGCTCGCCGGTACCGTATCCCTTATGGGAAGCGAAACCATACCCCGAACAGGTGCGGTCAAGTTCGACCATAATCCGGTCCCGGGTTACTTTGGCGATAATCGAGGCGGCGGCAATCGAGTAGCAAAGGTCGTCGCCATGGGTGATGCTTTTTTGAGGGAGGGAGACATCCGTTAGTTTCATATAATCGATGAGCAGGTAATCAGCCGGGGGTGAAAGGTTTTCGACGGCCGTTTTCATGGCGAGGCGGGTAGCTTCAGCGATGCCAACGGTATCGATGACATCGAAATCGACAATCCCGACTCCGGAGGAAACGGCGATACTCCGGATTTCCCCGAAAAGGCCTTCCCGCTGACGGGGACTCAGTTTTTTACTGTCCTTAATGCGATAAAGAAAGGGAATCCGGGTTTGTGAAGGCAGGATGACTGCCGCGGCTACGACCGGCCCGGCAAGGGCGCCCCGGCCGGCTTCGTCGATTCCGGCGACATACCGGAAACCGTCGTATTCAAGTTTCTTTTCTTCATCGAAGGACGGCATTTCAACTTTTTGCCTTGCGGGTATCTCTCGCCGGCGGCCTGTTTTCGGGCTGATGGCGGGTATTCCGGTTCTCCTGAGCAGGCTTTTCGTCAGCCGGTACCGGTTTCGCCACCGGCTGACGGCGGGGTTCGCCGATACCGGTGACTTCATCGAGAGGAAACTCGACAACGGCTTTACTTTCAAGTTCGACGAAGACCGACATTTTCAGCGGATTGGTTTCGACGACCTTGCCTTCACCCGCAGGGGTTATCATGTGAAGGCCGACACGGGGAAGCTTACTCTTCATTTCCTGGTAGTACTCGTTTTCGTAGACGAGGCAGCACATCAGGCGGCCGCAGACCCCGGATATCTTCATCGGGTTCAGAGGCAATCCCTGGTCTTTCGCCATGCGCATGGAAACCGGCGTGAAATTGCTCAGGAAGGTCGCGCAGCACAAGGGCCGGCCGCAACGACCGCAGCCACCGTACATTTTAGCTTCATCTCTCGGGCCGGTCTGTCTCATCTCGACCCTGACACGCAGTTTTCTGGCGAGTTCACGGACAAGTTCCCGGAAGTCAACCCGTTCCTCGGCGCTGAAATGGAGGGTGAGGCGGGTGCCGTCGAGATTATACTCAGCTCCGAGCAATTTCATCTCCAGCTTGAGTTTTTCGACCAGTTTACGGCATTCCTCGAGGGCTTCCTTTTCTCTTCCCTCGAAGGAATGAGCCATACCGATATCTTCGGGAGTGGCTTTCCTTATCACCGGTTTCAGTGGTTTTTCGATTTCCTCTTCAGCGACTTCCTGGGGTTTGCTCACCACCTGCCCGAGTTCCATGCCGCGGGATGTCTCCACCACCACGTCATCGTTTATCTCAATCTCAAGTTCGCCCGGGTCGAAGTAATATACTTTCCCGGCCTGTTTAAATCGGACTCCAACTACATTTGCCATTTTTACCTCAAATCAGGGGCTTGTGCCCCCTGCTCGCTTTCTTCATCCGGCATATCGAGCATCAGCACCTCGAGTACCAGTCGGGGATTCGCGTTCTGCAGTAACTGCTCGCGGGCAGCCCGAATGCTGCGTATATAATTTCGTATCATGACAAGGCTTCGTTTCCCGGAGGCGTTCCGGATTTCTTCGAGCCTGTCGATGTTTGTTACATTATCTATCATACCAGATTTCGCTATCAAAATATCCCGCCACCAGTCAAGCCACATTCCGAGCCGTTCGAACACATAGTGCCGGTCGCCGCTGAATTTCCCGGCCAGTTGGGTCGACCAGGCAAACCGTTCTTCGTAACCCGCTTCAGAGAGTTCGATTATCCGGTCAAGGATTTCTGTCCGGTTATCAAGTACCTCATCATTCCGGGCGGCGTTGACAGCCCAGCCGAACCAGCCTCTCGACAATCTCGCCAGCAAGGCTGCTTTCTCTTTCTGAATTCCGTATTCAGAAACAAGAATCTGTTCGGTTTCCGGTACCGGAACCGGAACCATTTCAATCGGCTGGCAGCGGGAGACGACCGTTTCCAGCAATAAGCCGGCATCGCCGGCGAGGAGGATAAATATCACCCCGCTTTCGGGTTCCTCGAGGGTTTTAAGAAGGGAGTTTGCAGCTTCGGTTGACATCATTTCGGCGTTTTCGATAATGTAGACCTTATACCTGCCCTCGAAGGGGGGAAGGCTTGCAGAATGCTGTAACTGCCGTATCTGTTCGATGCTGATTTCGGTTTTTGCTTTCGAATCTTCGGAATCGGCGGCAGGTACCAGCCCGATGACCTGCACATCGGCGTGCTTCGAGCCGGCAATCTTTTGACATGATTCACACTGACCGCAGGGAGGGTCGCTGCCGGTACAATTCATGGCTTTCGCCAGTTCGATGGCAAGGGTCATTTTCCCGGAATGTTCCGGGCCGGACAACAGATAAGCATGCGAAACGTTGCCGGTTTCAAGGCTGCGTTGAAGCAGGGATACGGCTTTTTTCTGACCGGTTACTTTCCACACGATTTACCGTATCTCTCTTTCCATCAGTCCGTTTCGCATCGCATCAAATCCTCGATTGTTTCCCGTCGCCGGATGAGGCGGGGTTTGCCATCGGCGACCATAACCACGGCAGGTCTGAGGGCGGCGTTATAATTCATCGATTCCATGAGGCAGTAGGCTCCGCAGCCGGGTACGGCGATAATATCACCCGGCGATATCACCGGCATTTCGATATCCCGGACGAGAACGTCCGTCGATTCGCAGTACTTGCCGCAAATAGTGACGAGTTCCGAATTCGCGGCTTTCATCCGGTTTGCCACCACCGCTTCGATTCTTTCATTATACAAAGGCGGGCAAATATTATCACCCATACCGCCATCGACCGAGACGTATTTTCTGACACCGGGAATATCCTTGATAACACCGGCGGTGTAGACGGCTACGCCGGCGCCAGCGACCATCGACCTGCCCGGTTCGATTATGAGGTCAGGTTCGGTGATGCCTTCTTCCCGGCAGGTATCTTTCAGGGTTCGGATTATTGCTTCGGCGTAACTTTGCAGAGGCGGTACCGGTTCGTCGGGCAGGTAATACTGAGCATAACCGCCGCCGACGCTGAGCTCTTTCAGTTCAAAGCCGTGTTTCCGGTTCATTCCGGCAGCAAAACGAAGGATAATCCGAAGTGCTTCAATGTAAACCCCAACGTCCGTCAGTTGCGAACCCAGGTGAAAATGGAGGCCGGTCAGTTTGACACCGGGGGTTGACAGAGCAGCCTGAATCGCCACCTCTCCCTGAGAAAGCGGGATACCGAATTTACTATCAAGGTTTCCCGTGGTGATGAACCGGTGGGTGTGGGGGTCGATACCGGGAGAAAGCCTCAGGAGGATATCCTGGCGGCGTCCGGAAAGCCGGGTTAACTTCCCCAGCATTTCAAGTTCGTGAAAATTATCGACGACGATATGCCGGAGGCCGAGTTCAAGGGCAAGTGCCAGTTCGTCAGCCGATTTATTGTTACCGGGAAAATCAATTCGTCCGGGGGGAAATCCGAAAGCAGTGGCAATGGCAATTTCTCCGCCGGAGACGACGTCGAGGCCGAGGCCTTCATCGATAAAAATTTTCAGAACGGCCCGGTTAAGGAAGGCTTTGCAGGAATAGTTGATAGTCGTCGGGTGGCGGCCGACAAATTCCGTTTTGAACTCGCGGCATTTTTCCCGGAGGGTCAATTCGTCATATATATAGAGGGGCGTGCCGAATTTCCGGGCCAGCTCCGTGACATCGCACCCGCCGACGACAAGCGAACCATTCGAACTTATTTCAACGGTGACCGGGAATACGGGAAGCTTATGTATCTGTTCCGTCATTACCCATGCTCCACCCTAATGTTACCAGCGGGATTATGGCAAGTCAACGAAATGAAATATAATCAACTCGGGAGACTTGATTTTACAGCCGCTTGACGCTTGTTCGACATATTGTTAATATCAATCAGCTTTTACCAGTCACCTGTACCAGGAGCAGAAATGAAATTTATCGAGAAACTGTTAAGCGCTTCACGCCGGAATAAGAGCCTGCTGTGTGTCGGGCTGGATACCGAGCCGTCATTAATACCGAAGTATTTCAGTGTCCTTGAATTTAACCGGCAGATAATTGACGCGACGAAGGACCTGGTGTGCGCCTATAAACCGAATCTGGGGTTCTATGAAGCCCAGGGAATCGAGGGAATGGAGATTCTGCAGGAGACGGTTCAGTACATACCGGATGACATTCCGGTGATAGCCGATGCCAAGCGGGGTGATATCGGTAACACAGCGAAAGGCTATGCAAAGGCTATTTTCGAGATATTCGGATTCGATGCAGTTACGGCCAGCCCGTACCTCGGGCTGGATTCACTAGAACCGTTCGTCTCCTACACCGATAAGGGGGTTTTCGTGCTCTGTCGCACCTCTAACCCCGGGGCGGTGGATTTTCAATCGCTCGAGTGCGAGACCGAGAACGGGAAACGCCCCCTCTACGAAATCATCGCCAGAAAAGTCGGTGTACTGAATAAAAACGGTAATGTCGGCCTGGTTGTCGGCGCGACCTACCCTGAAGAGTTACGCATCATCCGGGAACTTCAGCCGGAGATGCCTTTCCTCATCCCGGGTATCGGCGCGCAGGGAGGCGATATCGAAAAGACGGTATGGTACGGCACCGATTCGCGCGGTGAAAAAGCGGTTATCAACTCGTCGCGGCAGATATTGTACGCCTCACGGGGGAATGATTTCGCCGAAGCCGCCCGGAAGGTTGCCGAAGAGACACGAAACAGTATCAACCGTTACCTGAAAAGGGAGTAAAAGGGAGTCGGATGGCGGTCGAGGTTAAACCGGGCGATATTGTCAGGCTGAAGAAGAAACATCCCTGTGGTTCTTTTGACTGGGAAGTGATTCGAACCGGGGCGGATATCGGCCTGCGGTGCATGGGTTGCCGGCACAAGATAATGCTCGACCGGAAAACCTTCGAGCGGAGGGTTAAATCGGTTCAGCCCGATTCCCGCTGATTCATGCCTGTCCGCCGGCTTCAATGCGGACGAAGGCATGACCTGTTCATTGAATAATACCTGTATTTGTTATATAATTTGTGCCTGTGTTCCAATTCTTCCCGAAGACCGGGATTTGTTGTTATGTTTAGGAGGTTGGGTGTTTGAACGCGCTCGGGAAACACCTGTTACTGGAACTGAAAGACTGTAACAGCCGGATACTGAATGATTTAGAGCTACTCAGAACTATTCTAGTGAATGCCGCAATTGAAGCCGGAGCGAAGGTACTCAGCGAATCATTCCACCGTTTTTCTCCCCAGGGAGTAAGCGGGGTTGTCGTGATTGCCGAATCACACCTCTCGATTCACACATGGCCGGAATACGGTTATGCAGCAGTCGACATTTTCACCTGCGGGACGACGGTCAGGCCGGGCGACGCCGCGCTGATTCTCGTGGAAAAGCTCGAAGCGAAGCACCACTCAATCATGGAAATACAAAGGGGGATACTGGACGCTGTCGAAGCAGGCCAGGCATCGTAACATGGAAATAGACCCCTCTCAGTGGTTACAGGACACTATCAGTAAAGACCTCATGCAGCTTCACAGCGTTAAAGAAGTGCTGTTCAGAGGCCGGACAAAGTTCCAGTCGATAGAAATTGTCAGAACCGGCAGTTTCGGTAAATGTCTGATGCTTGATAACAAAATTCAGTCGAGCGAGTTCGACGAATTCATTTACCACGAGGCACTTATCCATCCCGCCATGCTGGCGCACCCTTGCCCCGAGAAGGTGTTCATTGCCGGAGGCGGCGAGGGGGCGACGCTCCGGGAGATATTGCGTTACGAGACGGTTAAAAAAGCTGTCATGGTGGATATCGACGAAGAGGTTATTTCACTGTGCAAAAAATACCTTCCAGAATACCACATGGGGGCGTTCGACGATAAACGGACCGAACTCTACCATACTGACGCCAGGAAATTTCTTGCCGAGGCCAATGATTTATTCGATATCGTGATAATCGACCTTACCGAACCGGTTGAGGAAGGCCCGGCCTATTTACTCTACACAAAAGAGTTCTACGATATCGTAAAAACAAAACTTACTCCGAACGGCATCATTGCCATCCAGGCGGGTTGTGCCTCATATAACGAACTGGTCAACTTTTCCGCCGTCTACAACACGCTAAAGGTTTCGTTCGCGGAGGTTCATCCCTACTACATCGATATCCCCTCTTTCGGCGGTCCGTGGGGGTTCTGCTTTGCCTCACAAAATATCAAACCCATCGAGTCACCCGAGGAAATCGATAAGAGGTTAGCGGAGCGCGGGCTCAATAACCTCCGGTTATATGACGGGATTTCCCACCGGCACATGTTTTCGATGACGAAACACCTCCGGCGCTACTTCAAAGAGCACACCCGGATAATCGAAGACGACCGGCCGCTGTTCACCTATTCGGGGTAATCAAAAAAACGGCGAAACGAAGAGGGGCGCTTTTAAAAAGCGCCCCTCTCTTTTTTCTTTCAGGGTTGGTAAGATTTAGTAACCCATGGATTTCTTGAGGGCCTGGTCAATCCAGACGAACTGGGTCCAGGTATCGGCGACCATGTAACCAACATTGACTTCGCCGGTATAGTTCTTCAGCCAGGGCCACCACATGCAATAGTTAGGATAGCGGGGCGCCGGAATGGCATAGACCTGGGCGAGCATGTATTTGGTCAATTCCTTGGTCTTCTTCATGGCTTCGGTTAAATCGGTAACACCGGCGGCTCTGATAGCGGCCGCGCCATCGATAACAACCGGGTCCTTGACACGGCTCGGGTTCAGCCAGCTTTCACCGGTGTACTGAGCCTGCTCAGGGAAGGTGGAGACAGGGGAGATGAACTGGGCAATCATGCCGTTAAAACCGAGCGAAGCGTTGGTGCTGATAAGCTGACCGTTATCGGTGACGGTCTTGATATCGACATCGACACCAATCGTCTTCCAGTATTCTTTAGCTACCGAGTAGTAATCGACGGTTGCCTGCTCCCAGGAGGACACGGTAATATCAGTCTTGAATCCATCAGGGTATCCGGCTTCGGTGAGTAAGGCTTTGGCTTTTTCCGGATTGTAGGTGTACATATCTTTGACTTCGGCGGGCATTGCCGGGTCATCGAGGCCGAGGTACAGGTCGGCATAGGCCGGGGTGTAGAAATAGGGGAAGCTGATAAGGTCGCCAAGACCGTTGTAGAGGGATTCATTAATTGCATTCAGGTCGATACCGTAGAGCATGGCCTGTCTGACTCTGACGTCATCGAACGGTTTCTGGTCCATTCTGAAGAAGGCGGAGGATACCTGACCGCTGCCGCGCTGGGCTTTCATGAGTGATTTGTTCTGTGATTCAAGGTAGCCGGCATCTTCCCAGCTGATTAACGCCATCATGTCAATCTGGCCGGTTCGTAAAGCGGCCTGGCGGGTCGATGAATCAGGCATAATGATGTATTTCACGGAATCGGTATACGGGAGTTTATCGCCTTCGCCGGGGCCAATCGGGTTGGTTCTCCAGTAGTTGGCATTTTTCTTCAATTCGACCATGTTGCTGGGGATATAGTCGCTGATGTAGTACGGACCGGTGCCGACCGATTTGGTGACATCGATGCAGGAATCATAGCCGTAGGCATCCCACAGCTCGGGGGGGAAAATCAGGACATAGGAGAAATATCTCATCAGGGCATCGAGGTGGAGGTGGAAGGGCATGGTAATCGAGAGTTCCTGCGGGCCGGTTTTCTCGACGACGAAGCCGCGGCAATCAGGGAAGCTGATGTAGTTATCGGAATTTTCGTTGCTGATATGCTGCTGCCAGCACCACTGGACATCTTCGGTGGTCATTTTTCGGCCGTTTATCAGGTTTCCGGCTTCGGAATCGATATCCTGGAAGTAGATGTTATCGCGAACGATAACTTTGGTGGTAACGGTATTGTCCTGTTCGTTAACCGTCCATTCCCAACTTTCTAGAATCGCTCCGACATTAAGGTCAGGAACGTTGGTATTATCTTCCCAGGTGACGACATTCTGGCCGTAACCGCCAGCCGGGCCGAGGGTCCAGTCGCCTTCCCAGAATCCCTGGTGGGCAAGGTGTTGAGGGGCCGTCGAGAACCAGTTAATCAGGTCGAAGTCAGGTTCAGAGACGTTCCAAGCAAGAGTCAAGTCACCTCCGTACTGAGGTTTTTCTGATTTCGGTTGTTCACCGGTGGTGGTGTCATCGGGTTCTTCGGTTTTACTGCAAGCCGTAATCAGCAGGGACACGATAAGGATGCAGCTCACTAGCACCCATATAACCTTTTTCATACAGTATCTCCTTTTTTAGTTGTTCAATCGATTAAAAAACGTAAATCAGGTAAAAGTAATGTCTGCTGAGGCCGTCCCGCCAGCAGGATGTCTATTACATGGTTTCACCTCCTGAATCTCCCGCTAATATAACTGTTTCGCCTGATTATTTACACACAAGCGTAACTGGTTCGACCTTAAACAATTGGGAATCTTACCGGCCGACATCGTGCGATGTCGTATACGATACGAGTAGTTTATGAGTACTGAAGCCAATTGTCAAGAGAATCGAGCGGGAAAATGTGGTTCTCGTCACTTCGCTGTCATTACCAGTTGATTGATAAAGATTGTATACAAATATCGAGCAGACTACAAGATGCTGTTTGTATTTTTTTACAAAGATAAAGGGAGGCACGGTGTCGTGCCTCCCTGCGTTTCAACGGGGTAAACAGGTTTTCCTAGTAGCCCATCGATTTCTTCAATGCCTGGTCGACCCAGACGTACTGGAGCCAGGTATCGCTCACCATGTAACCGACATTGACTTCACCGGTATAGTTCTTCAGCCAAGGCCACCAGAGAACATACAGAGGATAATGAGGCGCCTGAATCGCGTAGACGTTCTTAAGGAGGAACTTGGTTAGTTCTTTGGTTATGCCCATTGCGGCATTGAGGTCGGTGATGCCGGCCGCCCGAGCCTGGTCAGCCATATCGAGAACGTACGGGTCATTGATACGGCCGGGGTTGAGCCAGCTGTCGCCGGTATACTGTGCCTGTTCGGGATAAGTCGAACAAGGCGAGATAAACTGGGCAATCATGGCATCGAATCCGAGAGAGGCGTTGGTGCTGATAAGCTGTCCGAAGTCCTGGACAACTTTAAGTTCGACATCGACACCGATTTCAGCCCAGTACTCTTTATAAACGGAGTAGTAGTCTGCCCAATCAGAAACGATAACAAGGTTGGTCTTGAAGCCTGAGGGATATCCCGCTTCAGCAAGGAGCCGTTTGGCTTCAGCGATGTCCTGGGTGAAGAGGGCTTTTGTTTCCGCGTCCATCTCAGGGTCATCGATACCGAGGTACAGGTCGGCGTAAGCCGGGGTGTAGTAGTAGGGGAAGTTAATCAGGGTTGCTTCGCCGTTATACATCGAGTCGTTAATCTCATTGAGGTCGATAGCAAGCTGCATCGCGCGACGTACCCTGACATCGTTAAAGGGAGCGCTATCCATTCTGAAGAAGACCGGCTGGTTATGGCCGCCGCCGCGTTTTGCCATCTGAAGACCAGGGACCTGCCGGGTCATTGTCTGCATATTTTCCAGAGTTTGCATGGTCAGTAAATCAATTCTGGCGGTACGGAGAGCGGCCTGCTGAGTCGAGGCATCGGGGATAATGATGTACTTGATGCTGTCCATATAAGGAAGCTGGTCACCCTGACCAGGTCCTATCGGATTAGAGCGCCAGTAATTCTCGTTTCTCTTCAGTGAAATCGTATTGCTGACGACGTAGTCGTAAATATAGTAAGGACCTGTTCCGACCGAGTTCAAGATTTCCGTGCAGGAATCATAGCCATAGGCATCCCACAACTCCGGCGGGAATATCAGGACATACGAGAAATACCGCATCAGGGCATCGAGGTGCAGATTGAAGGGCATGGTTATCGAGAGTTGCTGCGGGCCGGTTTTCTCGACAATAAAATCACGGCACATGGGGAAACCCTGATAGTTAGCCGAATCGGGATTGCTGATGTGCTGTTGCCAGCACCACTGGACATCTTCGGTGGTCATCTTCCTGCCGCCAACGAGCCGTCCGGCTTCGGAATCGATATCCTGGAAATACACATTATCACGGACAGTGACGGTCGTTGTGACGGTCTGGTCGGCATCGTTCACAACCCATTCCCAGCTTTCGGCAATAACGCCGACATTCAAATCAGGAACGTTCGTATTTTCTTCCCAGAGGACTTCGCCGGTTCCATATCCGCCGGCAAGACCTTTCGTCCAGTCACCTTCCCAGAAACCCTGGTGCGCCAAGTGTTGCGGAGCGGTGGAAAACCAGTTAATAAGGTCGAAATCCGGTTCGCTGGAACCACTGCTGAGCATCGAAAGGGTTAACGATCCGCCATAGAGCGGTTTTTCTTTCGTTACTTCGACTACTTCTTCTTTTCCTTCACTGGTGACGAATGTTTTTTCTTCGGTCGTAATCTTGACCTGGTCGGTACCTTCGTCATCGGTTGTAATCGTTGGTTTTTCTTCGGTTGTGTCGCAGGAGACTACGAGCAGTGATAATGTCATAAGGCAGCATGCTATAAGCCAAATTATCTTCCTCATAAGGATTCTCCTTCGTGTTTTACCAGTATTTGCAACTCGGATAGACCCACCCATATATACCGGCGTCCTCATGACGTCCCGGTATCACGTCATCTCACATAAGGCCACCTCCTTGCTGTTATCTCCACCTCTATCAGCAATAAAAGCAAAAAAGCACCAAAGCTAACCACTAACGGCAGCTTTAGTGCTTTAAAGTTTATATTTCTATAATTACAGAGAAGTGTAGAATTTGCAGGGGTAAAAGTCAATAGCCTTTATTAAGAAATTTTCACGTTCTTCCGGTCCGGCTGCCATTTTCAACCGGATACAGTTTTTCGGACGTTTGCCTTCGCTTGCTGCCGGTTAAGGCCGGTATATGCCGTTTAAAAAACGCCTTTAATGTTCATGCAATATCTGGTATCATATTAGTGCTTTATTCCAAGAGCCAGATTCCTCGAAAAACATGAGTAAACCATCAGTAAATACCTGATTATTCGTCAGATAAACCGTAACATTGACTTAAAAATAATGAACAAGACCTCCAGCGGGGGAAAGGAGAAAACCTAATGAACTTCGAATTCACCCAGGAACAGAATAAGTTCAGGCAGGAAGTCCGGGATTTTCTGGAAAGTGAAATCGCAGCGGGAACGTTCAAACCGGCCTGCGATGCCTGGATTCAGGGGTATTCACCCGAGTTTACGAAAAAAGTGTCGAAGAAGGGATGGATAGGCCTGACCTGGCCGGAAGAGTACGGCGGGAAGGGGCGCGGGCATATCGACCGGCTGATTCTCACCGAGGAGATGCTCCGGTACGGGGCGCCGGCCGCCTGTCACTGGTTTGCCGACCGTCAGATTGGCGGGGCGGTTCTCCGGTACGGGACGGAAGAGCAGAAACGGTGGATTCTGCCGAAAATCATTGCCGGGGAAGCCTACGTCGGACTCGGCCTGAGCGAACCGGAAGCGGGTTCCGACCTGGCTTCGCTGAGGACGAAAGCGACAGCGGACGGCGATGAGTACATCATCGACGGGCAGAAGATGTGGACGAGCTGCGGGATGTTCATGAACCATTTATATATGGTAGCCCGGACCGACCCGGACGCGCCGCAGCACCGGGGCATCAGCGAATTCGTGCTGGAGACGAACCTGCCCGGTATTACGATTACTCCGACGGTCGATATCACCGGCAGCACCGCCTGGGCGGAGGTTTTCTTCGATAATGTGAGAATCCCTGCCTCATGTCTTATCGGCCAGAAAAACCGGGGGTTCTACCAGGTGGTCAACCAGCTTGACTACGAGCGAGCCGGAATGGAACGGCTGATGGGGAACTACCCGCTTTTCGACGCCATCATGAAATTCGTCAAAGAGACGAAGAGAAACGGTAAACCAATCGCCGAAGATATCCTTATCCGCCAGAAAGTCGCCCAGCTCCAGGTAGAATTTGAAGTCGGGCGTTTACTTATCTACAAAGTTGTCGCGGTCATGGAGGGAGGCAACCCGCCGAACGTCGAAGCGGCCAAAGCGAAAGCCTACGGTACCTCGTTCGAACGAAAGCTGGCCAGTCTGACAATGGATATTCTGGGCAGTTACGGGCAGTTATGGGCAGAGTCGAAATACGCTCCGATACGCGGGCTCGGCTCTCATTCTTACCTTGCCTCGACCGGTTACAGCCTGCAGGCGGGGACCACCGAAGTCCTGCGAAACGTTATCGCGACACGGGGACTCGGTCTGCCGTCCGACTAAGAATAACGTTAACTCTTTCGAAGGAGTCGTAATAATGGATTTCAATTATACAGAAGAACAGGATATGCTGAGAACGATGGCCCGGGATTTCCTGACCGATAAATGTCCGAAGACGCTGGTGAAGGAACTCGAAGAGAGCGAAAAGGGCTATTCTCCGGAGTTATGGAAGGAGATGGTGGAGCTCGGCTGGATGGGACTGATAATCCCCGAGGCCTGCGGCGGGACCGAGATGAATTTTCTCGACCTGGCAGTAGTCCTTGAGGAAATCGGTAAAGCCTGTCTGCCAGGCCCCTACTTTTCAACGGTCGTCCTCGGCAGCATTCCCATCATGAAATACGGCAACGAAGAACAGAAGCAGGAATACCTGACAAAAATCGCTGCCGGAGAGGCAATCTTCAGTTTTGCCATCGCTGAAGAAGGCGGGACCTACAATGCCGATGCCATCAACCTTTCCGCTAAAGAAAGCGGCGGCAGTTACACGCTGAACGGCACCAAGCTTTTCGTGCCGGATGCCAATGTGGCAGATTACCTGCTTTGCGCCGCCCGGACCGGTGAAGGAAGCGAAAACGGTCTGACGGTATTTATCGTCGACATGAAGAGCGCAGGGATAACGGTAAACCCGTTAACAACGATGGCAAAAGATAAGCTTTGCGAGGTTATCTTCGAAAACGTCAGCGTTCCGGCGGAAAACATTCTCGGCAAAGCCGGACAGGGCTGCGAAATCGTGAAATACGCCGTGGAGTACGCAGCTGTCGGCAAGTGCTGCACAATGGTGGGCGCGATGCAGCAGAGCCTCGACCTGACGGTCGATTACGCCAAAGAACGAAGCCAGTACGGTAAACATATCGGAAGCTTCCAGGTAATTCAGCACTACTGCGCGAACATGTCAATCGATGTCGACGGCACCCGCTTCGCGACGTACGAAGCGGCCTGGAAACTGACCAACGGCATGCCAGCAACGAAGGATGCGGCAATCGCCAAGACCTTTGCCAACGAAGCGTTCGAGCGGGTCAGCACCCTGGCTCACCAGATTCACGGAGCCATCGGCTGTACCATCGACCATGAGCTTCACTACTCGACGAGGACCGGCAAAGCGGCGGCTCTTTCGTTCGGGAGCGGTGATTACTACCGGGAAATCGTCGCCTGTGAAATCGGGCTATAACAATATGTAAAACATAATGAAAGGGGTCTATCAATGGCAACAACTCAGGAACTGATTGACGATTATAAGCGGAGGCGCGCTCAGATTACCAGTATGGGTGGCGAGGAAGCCATCAAGAAGCGCCACGAGAAAGGCCAATGGACGGCCAGAGAGAGGATAGACTACCTTTTCGATCCCGGCACGTTTACCGAGATAGGCACGTTCGTCAAGCACCGCAGCACCAACTTCGGGATGGATAAAAG
>CAYXEG010000019.1:2703-29089 GCA_964463875.1 uncultured Dehalococcoidales bacterium | reverse complement strand
ACCAGACCCTCCTCGGCGTGACCGGCTCCGGCAAGACCTTCACCATGGCGAACGTGATTCAGCGCGTCGCCAGGCCGACCCTCGTCATCAGCCATAACAAGACGCTGGCCGCTCAGCTTTACCAGGAATTCAAGGAGTTTTTCCCGCACAACGCCGTGGAGTACTTCGTCAGTTACTACGATTACTACCAGCCGGAAGCCTACATTCCGCGAACCGACCTCTATATCGAAAAGGACGCGGAGATTAACGAGGAAATCGATAAACTCCGCCACGCCGCCACCCGGGCGCTTTTCGAACGGCGGGACGTCATCATCGTCGCCTCCGTCTCCTGCATCTACGGCCTCGGCGCCCCCGAGGAATACTACAAGTTCATGCTCGAGATTAAAAAGGGCGAGTCCTATAACCGGTATAAGCTCCTCCGCAAGCTCGTCGATATGCAGTACGAACGGAACGATATGGATTTCTCCCGAGGAAAATTCCGCATCCGGGGCGATACCCTCGAATTGCTACCCGCTTACGACGAACTCGGCCTCAGAATCGAATTTTTCGGCGACGAAGTCGAACGGATTGTCCAGATTGACCCGCTGACCGGCGAAATGATGACGGAGATGGACCGGATAGCCATCTACCCCGCCAAGCACTTCGTCACCTCGCAGGATAAAATGGAAGAAGCCATCAAGCTTATCGAAAACGAACTGGCGGAACGAATCGCCGAACTGAAATCACAGGGGAAACTGCTCGAAGCATCACGCCTCGAGCAGCGCACCAATTATGATTTGGAAATGCTCCGGGAAGCCGGCTACTGCTCCGGTATCGAAAACTACTCCCGCCCCCTGGCGGGCAGGCCGGCCGGCAGCACTCCGACCACCCTGCTCGACTACTTCCCGGACGATTTTCTGCTCGTCATCGACGAATCGCACATGACCTTGCCCCAGATAAACGGCATGCAGAAAGGCGACCGTTCCCGGAAGGAAACGCTCGTCGAATTCGGGTTCCGCCTGCCTTCGGCGCTCGATAACCGGCCGCTCAGCTTCGATGAATTCGAAAAACACCTCAGCCAGGTCGTTTACACTACCGCCACCCCCGGCCCCTACGAACTGGAGCACAGCCAGCAGATTGTCGAACAACTCGTCCGCCCGACCGGCCTGCTGGAGCCGACTATCGAGATTAAACCTACCGAAGGGCAGATAGACGACCTCATCGAGCAGATTCGGCTGCGGGTTGAAAAGGGCGAGCGCAGCCTCGTCACCACCCTCACCAAGCGGATGGCCGAGGAGCTTGCCGATTACCTGGCGGAACTGGATATCAAGACCCACTACCTGCACTCCGAAGTGGACACTCTCCAGCGGGTCGAGATACTCCGGGAACTGAGGCTCGGCACCTACGATGTCATTGTCGGCATCAACCTGCTCAGGGAAGGCCTCGACCTTCCGGAGGTCAGCCTTGTCGCCATACTCGACGCCGACAAGGAGGGCTTCCTGCGCTCGGAACGGGCCTTCATCCAGACGATGGGGCGGGCTTCCCGGCATATCGACGGGCATGTTATCATGTATGCCGATTCGATAACCGGCTCGATGAAGGCGGCCATCGACGAAACCATGCGCCGCCGGAAGATTCAGGAAGACTACAACGAAAGGAATAACATCACCCCGCAGGGTATCAAAAAAGCTATCCGGGATATTACCGAGCGGGTCAAGGCTGTCGCTGAAGCAAAAGCCGACTATGTTGCCACGCCTGAAGACAGAGAAGGGATGATGCGGCTCATCAAGGACCTTGAGTCGCAGATGAAAATCGCCGCCAAAGCGCTCGATTTTGAAAAAGCCGCACTTTTACGTGACCGGATTTCAGACCTGAGGAAAGAATTTGATGTTGTGGAGGTGCAAAGTGGCCGACAAAGAAGGTCTCGAGGAAACCAGGCAGGAACGCCGGGAAAGAAAGCTTATCAATAAACGGGAGCAGGTCAAGAAACATAACCGGAACCTGGGTCGACTTTACAAGGAAGCCATCATGAAGCGAATCAACAAGCTCCGGTCGAATAAAGAGAAACGGCAGGAAACCCCAAAATAATACCTGCGTTTGAAGAATAACCATGCCGTACTGCCCGAATTGCCGCGATGAATTCGAGGACTGGGTAACAGTCTGCCCGGACTGCAAGGTGCCGCTCGTCGCCGAGCTTCTCCCCGAACCGGAAGAACGTTTCCGGGAAGGGCCGCTGGTTGAAATCGTTACCGTCCGGGGAGAGATTGAAGCCCGGATAGTGAAAGGCATCCTCAAAGATAACGGCGTCGAATCGATGATAAAAGTCGCCGAAAGCCTGAACATCTACCTCTCGCCGCTCGTCCTCAAGCATACAATTTACGTACTCGAGGAGGACGAGGAAAAAGCCCGGGAAATCCTGGGGGATGTTGCTGAACAAACCTGATACAGGTTATATCTATATCGGGACTGTGCTCGGACAGTGATTGCTAAAAATCCCTCTTCGGAAGTACGAAGAGAGGTAGACGATGTAGCTTCTCCCTTTCGTAAAGGGAGATTGAGAGGGATTTAACTACATCTACGAATATATAAACCCGTTCGTATTATCACATAAATTCAGTATAAGTAACTACCCCTTATACACGTCCGGGTTGACGCAATTCGGCAAAGGTTCGCCCTTCAATCCGGCGATGATGTTATCCACCGCCATCAGGCCCATCTGCTCGCGGGTCACATAGCTGCCGCTGGCGATATGGGGAAGGATAATAACGTTATCGAGCGTCAGCAGCGGGTCGTCAGCCGGTATCGGCTCCGCCTCGGTCACGTCCAGCCCGGCAGCGAAAATCTGCCCCGTCTTTAATGCGGTATAGAGGGCTTTCTGGTCGACCACCGGCCCGCGGGACGAGTTTATCAGCACCGCCGTCGGTTTCATCTTCGCAAACTGGGCATCGCTGATAAGGTGCCTCGTCTTTTCCGTCAGAGGGACGTGAAGGCTGATGAAATCGGCCTGTGCCAGGAGGTCGTCCAGTTTCGCAACCCTCTCCAGCTTCAGCCGCTTTTCAACTTCGTCGGACTGCTTGAACTCATCGTAGTAGAGTACCCGCATGTCGAATCCGCCGGCTCTCTTCGCCATTTCCCGACCGATTCTGCCCATGCCGACGATACCGATTGTCGCATGGTGGATATCCTGCCCGAGCATCAACCCCGGTCCCCACGTCTTCCATTTTCCCGCCCGTGTAAACTTGTCCGCCTCGACCACCCGGCGGGCGGCCGCCATCAGCAGCGCGAAAGCCAGGTCGGCCGTTGTTTCGGTCAGAACTTCCGGCGTATTGCTCACCGGTATCTTCCGCTTAGTCGCTGCGGGGATATCGATATTATCGTAGCCGACCGCCAGATTGCTGACGACCTTCAGTCCCGGCGCCGCATCCATCAACGAAGCGTCAACTTTATCGGTCAACAGCGAAAGTAGCCCCTGGACATCCCTTATTTTCCCGGTGAGTACCTCGTAGGAAGGCGGTAATTCATCCGGCCAGACTTCGACCTCAGCTTCTTTCTTCAGCTTGTCGATGGCTTTTTCGGCGATAATCCGTGATACAAATACTTTCGGTTTCGTCATTCGGCGTTTGCCCCTTTACTTTCGCTGCCTTCGATTCCGCTTATCCCTGTCCCATAAGTTTTTTCATGCCTTCGCCCTGCTGCCGGCTCCACATCGCCAGCACCGAGGTATCCCAGCCGACGCAGAAGTGGCGAACGCCCATCTCCCAGAACGGCTTCGCCTGTTCGATACTGCCAATCTCGACCCTCGGATGGACCCCTTTTTCGAGGGCCATTTTAATCATCTTCTGGTGCGCTCCCTGGACATCCGGGTCACCCATCTGCCCCGGTTTGCCGATGCTGATGGAATAATCAGCCGGCCCGAACTGCACCATATCGACGCCTTTCACGGAGAGGATTTCCTCCAGGTTATCGATGGCCCCCTTTTTCTCAATCATAATGGCGATAACGACGTTGTCCATCGCTTCCGTCCATTCATCGAGCGTACCATAGCCGCCGTAGCCGTTGCTCCGGCGCATCCCGAAACCATGAACGCCGCCGGCGTGGGGGGTCTCCGACCGGACGTAACGGATACAGTCCTTGACATCGCCCGCAGACCGGACATCGGTGAAGAGGACGTTCTGAATACCGGCGTCGATTGCCCGGCTGGCAATGAAACCTCTCGTCTGCTCCTCGACTTTCATCATCGACGACATGTTCGGGAAAAGATCGACCGCCCTTCCAATATTATCCATCACTTCGAGCGAGAAGGGCGAGTACTCACCGACATACTCGATGTAGTCGAAGGCTCCGGTGTGCCCGATAACCTCTATCATTCCCGGCCAGGGTGAAAGCACATGGGTACCAAGCGTCGGTTTTCCCTCATTCAATAATTCGCGTAAATGATTTTTCTTCATCAGTTTTTTCCTCTCTTGTTTTTCCCGTGACCTTTACTCTAATCGTAATCGTCTTCGTCCAGTCCGTCTTCAATTTCTTCGATATCCCATTCCTCCATTTCCTTATCAAGCTGGTCCTTGATACGGGCAGCTCTCGGGTAACCGATACCAAGCCGCCTCTGGAGGAACGAGGTCGAGATGTTGTCGTGTTCGCGGGCAAGCTCCCTGGCTGTCTCCATCAGGGAATCTTCGGACGCTTCGCCTTTCGCCCCGGCGGCGGCCCTGGCCAGTTCATCGAGTTTCAGAAGAGGCGCCACTTCGTCTTTCTGCTGGCTGCCCCAGAAGAACACCAGCCGGTCTGCTTCCGGGTCGGAGACATAGCAGCCCTGGATTCTCTTCGGCTTGGAAGCGTCCTGCGGCAGATACAGCATGTCGCCGTTACCAAGCAGTTTTTCCGCACCGGTGACATCGAGAATAGTCCGTGAATCGACCTGCGACGTCACCGAGAAACTGATGCGCGTCGGAAAGTTAGCCTTGATAAGTCCGGTAATGACATCGACCGAAGGCCGCTGTGTCGCAACGACCAGGTGAATACCGACCGCCCGGGCAAGCTGGGCAAGCCGGCAGAGAATCTGCTCGACTTCGTCGCCGCCGGTCATCATCAGGTCAGCCAGTTCGTCGATAACCAGCACCAGGTAAGGCATCCGGTCTTTTCCTTCTCTACCCTTGTTGAAGCCTTCGATGTTACGTGCCCTGGCTTCAGCCAGTATCTGGTACCGGTTATTCATTTCCCGGCCTAACCAGCGAAGAGCTTCGATGGCCTTTTCCGGTTCGACGATAACCGGCGCCGCCAGGTGGGGTATCCCCTTGTAGGTGGTTAACTCCACCCTCTTCGGGTCTATCAGGATGAACCGCACTTCGCTCGGCGTGTTGTTGAGCAGCAGACAGCAAATGATGGTATTCAGACAGACGGTTTTACCGCTGCCGGTAGCGCCGGCAATCAGCAGGTGAGGCATCTTCGCCAGGTCTCCGGCGACTGCTTCCCCTCCCGCACCTTCGCCGAGAGCGATGGCAAGTTTCGTTTTCAACTTTAGTTTCTGGAACGTCGTGGATTCGATGACGCCTCGCAGGCTGACCATCGAGGTGATGCTGTTGGGAACTTCGATACCGACGATGCCTTTACCGGGAACAGGGGCTTCGATACGGATGCTCGGAGCGGTTAAAGCCAGAGCCAGGTCGTTCTGCAGCGAAGCGATTCTGTCGACCTTCACCCGGGTCTTGGAGACTTCCTCGGTTCTGGTAACGATTTTTCCGTCTTTATCTTTTTCCCGGATTTCCTTTATTTTTCTATCCCAGCCGGGTTCGAGGCCGAACTGGGTTACCGTCGGCCCGGCATTAATCTGGACAACCTTGGCTTCGACGCCGTAACTGGAAAGAGCTTCTTCGATGAGCCTCGCCCGCTCGGAATTGTCGGCCTGGCCGAAATGGACTTCCGGAGCAAGGTCGAGAATATCAACCGGCGGCAGTTTCCAGCCATCCTGGAACACCAGGTTGGGAGATTGCCCGTATTTTTTCCACACGTCCTGAGCAACCTGCTTCATTTCTTCCGGAGTGCTCGGACGTTCGTTTTTTACAGACTCCTCCGGGGTACCTTTCTCCGGTTTTTTCCTGTCCCTGTTTTTTATTCTCAGTTCTTCGGGGAACGGCTCATTTTCTTTGTCGTCCTCGATTTCTTCCTGGTTGAGCGGCTTCCTGGAGGCTTCCTTTCGGGCAAGCGCTTGAGAAGGCATAATGTCGAACGATTTTTGATACTCTCGCTGGGTTGTATTTTTCAGTGTTTTATACCCCGGCCTTTTCACCTGGTTGACGAACCAGGAAAATGCCCGGCGGATTATCCGGATAAAACCCTTCGGAGAAACCAGGAATAACCCGAAAACCACATAGAGAATCAGCAGCAGGATGCCCCGTAAATCGGTGTTGGTTCCGCCGATGATTCCCAGGCCGAATCGCCCGCCGAGGCTGATACCGGTCAGTTCGCCACGTGCCGGGAAGTAAGCCATAATCCCCCAGGCAACGAAGAGAAAGACAATACCGGCAAACCAGCGGTTCCAGAATGATGTAAAGAGATGATTCTGTTTCCTGAGCGTCACGACAAAAAAGGTGATTATCGCTCCGAGTACCAGGATAATCCCCCAGCCCATCGGTTTGAAAAGAGTGTCGTAATACCAGTCCAGAATGGTATCCCACTGCCACCATACGACAGCCGCGCCAGCCCCAAGCAACAGCATCTGCCAGACGGGTGTCGTAAAAATAAATCGAAAGAAACTTCCCCAGAAGGAACGTTTCCTGACTTCGCGGTTTTCCGGTTCATGGAATTCTTCCTGTTTTTTTCTGCCCATGTTACTCTCATTCGGTACCGGTAATTATACCTTAACCATAAAAGGCAATACCATTGGCCTTCGTCTGGTCCGGTCGTAATAGAATTTGTTCAGAGTGTCCCGAACTTTGGCATTGATGAAACTCCAGTCGGCTTCGTGATTCGTCCCGTGGTCGAGTACCTGGCCGACGATATCCCGGCTTTCCTCTATCATATCGTGCGATTCCTTGTTATCAACGAAACCCCTCGATATGATGTCCGGCCTGCCAATCAGCTTTCCCGTCTGCTGATTTACGGCAATGATGACCATGACGATGCCGTCCTTGGACAGCATCCGCCGGTCGCGCAGCACCACACTGTCGATATCGCCGACGCTCAATCCGTCGACGTATACATTCGAGATAGAAATCTTGTCGCCAATTTTTCCCGCCTGGGCATTCAGCACCAGCCGGTCGCCGTCTTCGAGGACGAAAATGTTTTCGTCCGGTATCCCGATTGACCTTGCAAGCTTGGCGTGAAAACTGAGATGACGGTATTCGCCGTGGACGGGCACAAAATACTTCGGTTTGACGATGTTGAGAATCAACTTCAGCTCTTCCTGGCTGGCGTGGCCGTGGACGTGAACCGGCCGTATCTTGTCGTAAAGTACCTGCGCTCCCTGTTTCAGCAGGTTATCGACCGTCCGGTTAACCACCGCTTCGTTTCCGGGAATCGGGGTGGCGGAAATCACCACCGTGTCCCCCTTCATAATCTTGAGCTGCTTGTGGTCGCGATTTGCCATTCGCACCAGAGCGGAGGTCGGCTCTCCCTGGCTGCCGGTGGTGACGAAGACAATTTTATCCTTCTCCAGCCCTTTCAGTTCATCCATCCTGGCAAGAACGCCCTCCGGCGAACGAAGGTACCCCAGTTCGAGAGCCATCTTAACATTGTCGTTCATGCTTCGCCCGATGACGAACACCCGCCGATTATACTTGGCAGCAGCATCGATTATCTGTTGTATACGTGAAATCAGCGAGGAAAAGGTGGTGACGATTACCCTGCCGGCGGCATCGGCTATTACCCGGTCGAGGGCTTCGCCGACAACCTTCTCGGAGGGAGTGTATCCGGGTAGTTCGGCATAGGTGGAATCGGACATGAGCAGCAGAACACCCTTGCCTCCGAGTTGTGCCAACCGCGAAAGGGCGGTCGGTTCTCCGTTCACCGGCGTGTAGTCAAGCTTGAAATCGCCGCTGTGGATTATCGTGCCCAGAGGCGTCTCGATAATCAGTCCGGCAGAATCGGGGATGCTGTGGCACACGGGGAAAAACTCGACGGTAAACTTCCCGAGTTTGATTTTCGAGCCGAAAGCAACTTCCTTCAGGTTCGCGTTCGCCAGGGCTTTTCGCTCTTTCAGCTTTACCGAAATAAGTCCTTTGGTCAGCTTCGTAGCATAGACAGGCACGTCAAGTTGCGGCAAAATGAACGGCAGCGCCCCGACATGGTCCTCGTGCCCGTGAGTGATTATGATTCCCCGAATCCTGTCTTTCTTGTCAAGCAGATAATTGATGTCGGGAATCACCAGGTCGATACCCAGCATTTCTTCTTCGGGAAACATCAGTCCCGAGTCGATGATGATGATATCGTCGGCATATTCCAGGACCATCATGTTTTTGCCGATTTCGCTCAGTCCGCCCAGAGGGATTATGTTCAGTTTAGGTTTAGCCATTGTACCGTACCGGTTCCTTTGTTTTTCAAGGGAGAAAAAGGTTACAGGTCGAACATGGATAACTGCTGCGGTTCAGGTTCGGGTTTTTTCACTTCCTCGACCTCGTTCTCCCGTTTCAGTAACAGTGGTATTTTCATCATATCCTGCTTGAGTACATCACGAAGGCTCTGCTGATGGAGAGCTGCGGCAGGATGATACATGGCAAAGCAAAGGATTCCGTCCTTTTTTATTGCGGTACCGTGGACCTTACTGATACTTTTTCCTTCGAAAAACATGGACATCGAGTACCGGCCGAGGGTAACAATCATCCGGGGAGAGATGATTTCGATTTGACGGTCGAGCCACTTCCGGCAGTTGCTGATTTCTTCCGGCAGGGGGTCGCGGTTGTCCGGAGGGCGGCATTTAATGACATTGGCGATATACACTGTTTTTCGGCTAAGCCCGGCCGATGCAAGGAGTTCATCGAGAAATTTTCCGGCGGCTCCGACGAATGGTCGGCCCTGCTGGTCTTCATGCCATCCGGGAGCTTCGCCGATGAACATGATTTCCGCATCCTCCGCCCCTTCTCCCGGCACGACGTTATTACGGAATTTCGCTATTGCACACTGATGACAACCTGAGATTTCACTATAAAGTTCAGTTAGTGCTGACATCCTCTGAATAACCTGGAGTATTGTTTCGTTCAGCTTCTGGCTAATGATATCACGCACGATATGTATAGTCAATTACATAACAAAATTATACACCCAGCAAGGTAAAATGATTGACAGTTAATGTGGCGGGTTGTAGACTTCAAATGGGAGGAGAAATGAGTTCTTTACAACACACCGATTCGGAGGTTTGGGCAGTCCTTGACAGAGAGGCTCGCAGGCAACAGGAAACCCTGGACTTGATAGCCTCGGAAAACTACCCGAGTGAAGCAGTTTACGAAGCACAGAGCTCCATTTTTACCAGTAAATACGCTGAGGGTTATCCTCAGAAGCGATATTACGCCGGTTGTGAAAACGCTGATGCCATTGAAGAGCTGGCCGTCGAAAGGCTGAAAAAGCTCTATAAAGCCGAATATGCCAATGTCCAGCCGCACAGCGGCTCACAGGCAAATACAGCCGCCTATTATGCCCTCCTTGAGTACGGCGATACCGTCATGTCTATGCATATGACCATCGGCGGACATCTGACCCATGGAGAAAAGATTAACTTTTCCGGCCGAACATTTAACTTTATCCGCTACGGCGTCAGCCGGGATACCGAAAGAATCGATTACGCGGAACTTGAAAAACTGGTGAAAGAGCATAAGCCGGCCATGATTGTCACCGGCGCCAGCGCTTATCCGCGAATCATCGATTTCGAACGCTTCCGGCAGATTTGCGATATGGTCGGAGCCAAGTTGATGGTTGACATAGCCCACATCGCCGGCATGGTCGCCGCCGGGCTTCATCCCTCGCCCGTTCCATATGCCGATGTCGTCACCTCGACCACCCATAAAACCCTCCGTGGCCCCCGCGGTGGCGTCATCATGGCCCGTGAAGAATACGGACCGGCTATCGATGCGGCCGTTTTCCCCGGCATCCAGGGCGGCCCGATGATGCACACCATCGCCGCTAAAGCCGTCGCTTTCCATGAAGCCCTTCAACCTGAATTTGCCGATTACCAGAAAAAGGTCATCGAGAACGCGTATACCCTCGGCGAAGAATTTAAAAAACTCGGCATGCCGCTGGTATCGAACGGGACCGATACCCACCTTATACTGATAAAGCTGATTGGTACCGATATCAACGGCCGGCAGGCGGAAGCCGCCCTGTGCGAAGCCGGCATTGTCGCCAACCGAGACCCGATACCCTTCGACCCGCTGCCTCCCAAGAAAACCAGCGGCGTCAGGTTCGGCACGCCGGCGGTAACATCGCGCGGCATGGGCAAGGATGAAATGAAGCAGATTGCCGCCCTGGTAATGAAGGTGCTGCACGATATCGATAACCCGGCGGTGAAAGCAAGCGTCAAAGCTGAAGTGAAAGAGCTGTGTTCGCGATTTCCTGTACCGGGGTCGAAGAGCTGATTTCCGCTTTGCCGATTATGATACGTCCCAATGCTGTTGATTTGCTTGTTTTCGACGTCGATGGTACCCTGTCGGTAACAATCAAGCCGGTGTATGAATCGATTAAGAGAGCTTTTGCCGTTCTCGAAATCCCTTTCGGTTATTCGGAAAAGGATATTGAACAGCATCTGGGAAAGCCTGCCGACGAATTTTACCGTGATATAACACCTCCCGGTTATACCATACCATGGCAGGAAATGAGAGCAAGAGTCGCTCATGAAGAAGAGACGACCTTTCCCGAATACGGCAGGACATTTCCCGGCGTTGTAGAGACTCTTCAACTCCTCAGGCAACGGGGATATAAACTTGCCGTTTACAGCAACAGCCTGCCTTCCTATTTCAATACGGTTCTCGGAGCGCTGGGAATTGCCGATTGTTTCGATTACCGGGAATGTATCGGCGAAAACAATCTTACCAAGCCGCAGCTTGTCCGCAAGATAGTACAAAAATTCGGCACTCCCGGTACCGCCGTCATCGGTGACAGGATACATGATATCGAAGCCGCCCGGGAAAACAATGCCCTGTCCGTGGGATGCCTTTACGGGTACGGGAAAGAAGAACCGCAGCAGGCAGATATCACCATAAACAGCTTTACCGAACTGGCGGATATCTTCAAAGGAAAATCCCCCGGTATCTGAATGAAACTTACTGAGGCGGGATAAAAGAAGCCGAAAACCATCCTGTCTGACAACATACCCTACGAAAGACAGGCAGACATGAAAGCGGATACCTCCGCCTTGCATTATCCTGTTCAATAATCAAAAAAGAAAAAGGGTTCGCGATAGCGGAATTTTGATACGACAGGTTCAAAACACTGAACAATCGGGGATGAGTTACAGGGTTTATAGTGATATAATGTGTCTGTAAAACAAGAAAAGCGAAAGGCAGGTACGAGCGTGGAAGAACTGAAAGTATTCACCGGTAATGCAAATCAGAAACTGGCAAAAGCGGTTACCGAATACTTGCATATCCCGCTCGGACAATGCGAAGTCTTCAAGTTCAGTAACGATAACACGTTCGTTCGAATACTTGAAAACGTCCGTGAAAGGGACACGTTCGTCATTCAGCCGATATGCGCCCCGGTTAACGACAACCTGGTCGAACTGCTCATCATGATTGACGCCCTGAAACGGGCCTCGGCCGAACGCATCACCGCCATCGTTCCCTATTACGGTTACGGCCGCAGCGATAGAAAAGACCAGCCCCGGGTACCCATAACCGCCCGGCTCGTCGCCGACCTGCTGACCGTCGCCGGAGCGAGCCGGCTGTTGACCGTCGACCTGCACTCCGCTCAGATTCAGGGGTTCTTCAATATCCCGGTCGACGAACTGACCGCCATCAATATTCTCGGAGATTATGTCAAAAATAAAAACCTGACGAATTTAACGGTCGTTGCCTCCGACTTCGGTATCTCGAAACGGGCCAGGGATATCGCCCGTCGGCTGAACGCCCCCCTGGCAATCGTCGAGCAGAAACGACTTGACAATAAAGACCACAAAGAAGCCCTTAATCTCATTGGCGAAATCGACGGCCGGAACGCCCTTATCGTCGATGACGAAGTCGATACCGCCGGTACCCTCATCAATGTCGTGAATATGCTGAGAGAACACGGGGCTATCGATATCTATTCCTGCGCCACTCACCCCGTCTTTTCCGGCCCGGCCGTTGAAAGGATTGCTTCGAGTTGCCTGAAAGAAATGATAGTGACCGATAGCATTCCCGTTAACGGCAGTAAAAAACTAGATAAAATCACCGTCCTGTCCATCGCGCCTTTACTGGGTGAAGCCATCAGCCGTATTCATACCGGCCAGTCCGTCGGCGAGATGTTCGAACAGGCTTAAAGAAGGAGCATCATGTTTAAATGGTTCTCAAACCTTCTGGACTCCAACGAAAAAGTAATCAAGCGGCTTCAGCCGCTCATCGATGATGTCAATTCGCTCGAACCGGAATTTGAAAAACTCTCCGACGAGCAACTGAAAGGGAAGACCGCCGAATTCAGGAACAGGCTGAACTCGGGAGAAAACCTTGATGACCTGTTACCTGAAGCTTTCGCGGTCGTTCGCGAAGCCGCCAAACGTACCATCGGTGAACGTGCCTTCGACGTACAATTAATCGGCGGTATCGTCCTCCACCGAGGCGAAATCGCCGAAATGAAAACCGGTGAAGGCAAAACCCTGACCGCAACCTTTCCGCTCTACCTGAATTCCCTCACCGGCAAAGGCGTCCACCTCGTTACCGTTAACGACTACCTGGCAAGAATCGGCCCCTACTGGATGGGTCCCGTCTACACCGCCCTCGGCATTACCGTCGCCAGTATCTACCCCCAGCAGGACCCTTCCGAACACTCGCCGGCCCGTTTATATGACCCCGATTATGATTCGGGTAAAGAACGCGACCCCTGGCGGCACTTCCGGCCGGTATCGAGACTCGAAGCCTATCAGGCTGATATCACCTACGGCACCAGCAGCGATTTCGGCTTCGATTACCTGAGAGATAACATGGTGACCGATGTCTCCGAGTGCGTCCAGCGGCCGCTCAATTTCGCCATTGTCGACGAGGTCGATAACCTACTCATCGATGAAGCTCGTACCCCGTTAATCATCAGCGGGCCTGCCGAAGAAGCCGGCGAGCTGTATGCAAGGGTAAATTCGGTCGTCGGTACCATGAAAGTGAAAGTATTCCCGAAAGAGCCGACTTCACCGGCCGACTACGAAGAAGAAGCTCCTTTCGAACCGGAGTATGACTATTTCGCCTACGAAAACAATCACTCGGTAAAAGAAACCGCCCGGGGCCAGGAACGGCTTGCCCGCGCTTTCCGGATGAATGTCGATGATATCTTCGGCGGCTGGGGCGGCGACCAGCACAAGAGCCTTACCCTCGAAGAAACCAAGCTGCGTAATGATATCCTCTCCATCTTCAGGAAATCGATGTCCGCCCACGCCTGGTACCAGCGCGACCGCGATTACGTCGTCAAGGACGGCGAGGTTATCATCGTCGATGAATTCACCGGCCGGATGATGTACGGGCGCCGCTACTCCGAAGGTCTCCACCAGGCAATTGAAGCCAAAGAACGGGTCAAAGTTCAGCGCGAGAGCATGACCTACGCCAGCATTACCATTCAGAACTACTTCCGCATGTACGAAAAACTTGCCGGCATGAGCGGCACGGCGGTCACGGAAGCCGAGGAATTCCAGAAAATCTACGAACTTGAAGTCGTCGTCATTCCCACTAACCGACCGATGATTCGCGTTGATGCCCCGGACCGCATTTATAAAGACGGTAAATCAAAGTTTACCGCGGTTGCCAACGAAATCGCCGAAATCCACAAGACCGGCCAGCCGGTCCTTATCGGTACCGTGTCGATTGAAAAATCGGAACTGCTCAGCGATATGCTGAAGAAAAAAGGCATCAGGCACCAGGTACTGAACGCCAAGAAGCACCTTGAGGAAGCCATGATTGTCGCCCAGGCCGGACGTCTCGGCGCCGTGACCGTGGCGACCAACATGGCCGGTCGTGGCGTCGATATCGTTCTCGGTGGCGCCAGGGAAAACCGCGACGAAAAAGAATGGCGGAAAGAACACGAAAAAGTCCTCGAACTCGGTGGCCTCTATATCATCGGCACGGAACGCCACGAATCCCGGCGTATCGATAACCAGCTTCGCGGCCGCGCCGGCCGCCAGGGCGACCCCGGATTCACCCGTTTTTATGTTTCTCTCGAAGACGATATCGTCTCCCGCTTCGGCGGCGACCGGATTCGGGGCATCATGGAATGGGCCGGGTTCGATGAAAACGCCCCCATTGAAAACAAGCTGATTAACCGCTCCATCGAAAGCGCCCAGACCCGGGTCGAAGGTTACCATTTCGATATGCGTAAACACCTCGTCGAGTTCGACGATGTCGTTAACCAGCAGCGCGACCTGATTTACACCGAGCGCCGCAAGATAATCAGCGGCGCCGATTTGAAATCGAATACCCTCTCCATGATTGACGAGGAAATAGCTGATATCGTTGGTTCTCACGGAGGCAACGGTCGGTATGACGAACCGGATACTGGTGGTATGGTGAACGATATCTCCACCCTCTTCGCTCTGCCGCCTGATTTTTCACCGGAGGAGCTGTCCGGACTCGCCCCCAAACAGGCGGAAGACCGGCTAAAAGAACTGGCTCACACGATGTACGACCGGAAAGAAAAGGAAATCAACCCCGAGATAATGCGGAAAATCGAACGTCTCGTCATGCTTCGCACCATCGATTCGCTCTGGCGGGAACACCTGACCGACATGGAAGAAAAGCGCCTCGAAGCTGGCTGGCAGACACTGCGCCAAGTCAAGAGTGTCGACGCCTATAAAAACATGGGCTACCAGCAGTTCCAGGCTTTGCTCGATAACATCCGTTCGACTGTCGCCCACACTATTTACCGGGTAAATATCGTCACCCAGCCGGCTCAGCCAAGAAGGCCGGTCGCGATGCCCCGTGTTCCTGTCGCAGTCGCTTCGGACGCTGCCGGTAAACCCGATACTTCTCAAAAACAGAAACCGGCGCCGACCGGGAAAAAGGTCGGGCGTAACGACCCATGCCCCTGCGGCAGCGGGAAAAAATACAAACACTGCCACGGAAAATGAAGAACGCTGAGATAGTTGAAATCCTGAACGATATCGCCCGTCTCCTCAGAAACAAGAA
Source organism: uncultured Dehalococcoidales bacterium (assembly GCA_964463875.1). Taxonomy (GTDB): domain Bacteria; phylum Chloroflexota; class Dehalococcoidia; order Dehalococcoidales; family UBA2162; genus MGML01. The sequence continues at coordinate 13,829 of CAYXEG010000019.1, read as the reverse complement.
AGAAAGTATTTTCAAAATCAGGGCGTACGAAAGGGTTGCTGCCTTCATCACCGAGAATAACCCTGATATCGAACGGCTGGTGAAAGAAAACCAACTGCGGGAAATCCCGGGTGTCGGCGAGGCTATCGAAAAGAAAATCACCGAACTGGTCACCACCGGAAAACTTGACTATTACGAACGCCTGAAAGCGGAAATCACCGAGGTCAGCCATGGTCAGTCTCGATAACGATGTTGTCGAAATACCACCGCTCGAGATGACGGAAACCAACCAGGTTATCAGTCAGCTTCGGCAGGAAATCAGCTCCGGCCTTCACTGGTACCTGGCGCTGCTGAACGCTATCGGCCGCTGGAATATCACCGAGGAAACACTCGAAAAACGAACGTACCGGTACCTCATCGCCGAGGAGGCTTTCGATTCGATGGTACTGGCGGAGCGCCTCTGCGAAGCGGTGGCAGATTTACTGCCGGTAACGGAAAAAAAGGATTTCCTCTTCAGCGGGGCCGCTCCGCTCGAAATTCCCCGCGATGAGTTTAAAAGCCGTATCGGCGATACCAAGTACCTCCAGTACCTGAACTTTTACTACGGCATCACCATCGAGGAAGCCCTCCAGTATGCCGTCGAGGAAGAAATCCGGAAAGAAAGAAGAAATTCCGGTTTATACCGGGATAAGGATAATACCCCTGAAGTTTACAGGAGGATATACGGCTTTACCCGCTCCGTCCTGCTCAACCGGTTCCGTAAAGAAAAAAAATACCCGCAATTGAAAACCATCAGGCTGAACGAGATGAAGGAATTCACCTACTGGCTGTTCAAGTTCCGGCTAAAGCAGTCGGATAAAGCCAGGGTTGCCAGCGACACGAAAAAGGGACTCGACTGGCTGAAGAGAATCAGCGCGACTCACCGTACTTCCGGCTGCTATCAGCCCGGAAATCTCAGGACAATCGATATCCTGAACCTCTGATTACTGGGCGTCTTTCGGCGCCTTCACCACCAGTACCGGCTTATTGCCAGCCCGCACAACCCTGTCCGTGACGCTCCCGAAAGCCCAGCGGCTTAGTCCCGAGCGTCCGTGACTGGACATGGCAACGAAATCCACATCCAGTTCGTCAGCGGCTTTGATGATTTCTTCCGCCGCCTGTCCGACGACCACCAGCGTTTTAACGGTCGCCCCTCTGTCCTCCAGGTTCTTCCCGGCTTTTCTCAGGTAAGCGGTCGCTGCTTTTTCCATCTGTCCGATTTCTTCTTCCGTGTAAGGTACCCGTGCGGTCGCCTCTCCGGCAACCACGTACTTGGAAAGATTGGAGAGCACCTGAATCAGGACGACCTCGACCTTTGTGTCGGGTAAAAATTTCTGGACGAGATTGTCGATGTACGGAAGGGCGGCTTCGCCAACCTGCGAGCCATCCAGGGGAGCCAGAATCTTCTCGTGCAACATGTTATTCCACCTCCGAATAATTCTGGAGCTGTTGTTTCAATCGGCTGATTTTATCGAGTAAAGCCTCTCGTTTCTGGCGTTCTTTGTCGACCACCACAGCCGGTGCCTTTTCGACAAAATTCCGGTCCTTCAAACGGACTTCCAGCCGGTCTGCTTGAGCTTGGCTGTCATCGATTTCCTTCTGCAACCGCTTCTTTTCCGCCTCAATATCAACCATGCTTTCCATCGGAATGACAACTTCAGTCTCTTTCAATACGATTGCCAGCACCTTGTCGCCGGACGGCATCTCTTCCTTCGAACCGGTAATAATCACCGGTCGGGCTTTCGCCAGCGTTTCTATCGCTTTCGTATACCGCTCCAGCGCTTCGGTCAGTTCGCCGCCAAATACCTGAGCTTCAATCCACTTCGAGTTCTCTACATTATATTGGGCGCGGGCGTTCCGTACCGAACGGACGATTTCAATTACCGTTTCGATAATCCGTTCCGATTCAGCATCGTAGTATCTCTCGTCCGCTTCCGGATAGGCAGAAATCATTATCGATTCTTTTTCCTGCCACCCCTCCGGCAGGCGCTGTTTTAACTGCTGCCATAGTTCCTCGGTGACGAACGGCATGCAGGGGTGGAGCAGCCGGAGCGAGCTTTCAATCACGTGAACCAGTACCGGGATGGGCGAGACTGCCTGTCCGTCCCCCGTGTTCAGCCGGGTTTTCGAAAGCTCGATGTACCAGTCGCAGTACTCGTTCCAGAGGAAATCGTGAACCTGGTGTTCTGCCTCGCCGAACTGAAAATCCCTCATCAGTCCCTGCACCGTCCCGATAGTTCGGTTAAGCCGGGAGAGAATCCAGCGGTCTTCGACCGTCAGGTTTTTTATGTCAATTTCAAGGTTCGGATTATCCCCTTCGATGCTGCGAATCACGAACCGGGTGGCGTTCCAGAGCTTGTTGGCAAAATTTCGCCCGGACTCCATTTTTTCATTGGATAGCCGGGAATCACCGCCCGGAGCAATGCCCGTGGTAATCGCGAACCGCAGTGCGTCGGTGCCGTACTCATCCATCACCACCAGGGGGTCGATACCGTTCCCCTTGGTCTTGCTCATCTTTTCGCCCTTCTCGTCACGGATGAGTCCGTGCAGGTAGACGGTCGAGAAAGGGATTTTCCCGGTATTCTCGATGCCCATCATAATCATCCGGGCAACCCAGAAAAAAAGGATGTCGTAGGCGGTTTCCATAACGGTCGTCGGATAGAAGTACTCGAAATCATCCGTTTCATCCGGCCAGCCAAGTGTCGAATGCGGCCACAGCCCGGAGCTGAACCAGGTGTCGAGCGTATCCGGGTCCTGCTCGATATTCTTCGACCCGCATTTCATACAAACGGTCGGGTCGTCGATTTCGACCATTATTTCTCCGCAGTCACGGCAGTACCAGACCGGAATGCGGTGCCCCCACCATAACTGGCGGCTGATGCACCAATCCTTGATGTTCTCCATCCAGTTCAGGTACACCTTGGTGAACCTCTCCGGGATAATGGTGATGCTGCCGTTATTGACCACCTCGATGGCCGGTTTCGCCAGCGGCTCAATTTTAATGTACCACTGCATACTGACGATAGGCTCGACCAGCGTCGAACAGCGCTGACAGTGACCGACGGCATGGCCGTAATCTTCGATTTTTACCAGTTGTCCGGTTTTCTCCAGGTCAGCCACGATTGCTTTCCGGCATTCGAACCGGTCCATACCCTGGTACGGTCCGGCATTCTCGTTCATCGTCACGTTACGGTTGAGGATATTGATGATGGGAAGATTGTTTCGCTGGCCGACTTCGAAGTCCACCGGGTCATGGCCGGGAGTAATTTTAACCGCCCCGGTACCGAATTCGGTGCTGACGGCTTCATCGGCAATTATCGGTATCTCCCGGTTCACGAACGGCAACAGGGCCTTTTTCCCGACCAGGTTTTTAAACCGCTCATCGTTCGGATTGACCGCTACCGCCGTATCGCCGAGAATCGTTTCCGGGCGGGTCGTGGCGACGGTGATATAACTGCCTTCTTCACCGACAATCGGATACCTCACGTACCACAGGTGCCCGGCGAGGTCCTTATGGTCGACTTCCAAATCGGAAAGGGCGGTCGCGCAGCGGGGACACCAGTTACTGATACGTTCTCCCCGGTAAATCAGTCCCTTGTCGTAGAGACGTTTGAAGGTTGTCCGGACCGGCTTGTTCATGGCCGGTTCCATGGTATATCGTTCCCGGCTCCAGTCACAGGAAATCCCCAGCCGCTTGTGCTGTTCGGTAATGGTGTTCCGGCATTTATCGACCCACTGGTACATGCGCTCGAGGAACTGCTCGCGGCCGAGCTTTTCGCGACTGGTGCCTTGTTTAACGAGCTGGCGTTCGACGACCACCTGGGCGGCGATAGCCGCATGGTCAACTCCCGGTAACCAGAGAGTCGGTTCTCCCATCATCCGGTGCCACCGCGCCATGATGTCCTCCAGCGTCGCCGGCATGGCGTGCCCCATGTGGAGGTCGCCCGTCAAATTCGGCGGAGGCATGATTATCACGAAAGGCTTCCTGCTCTTATCGATAACCGGGGTAAAATACCCTTTTTTTATCCAGAAATCATACCACTTCTTCTCGACCACCCCCGGCTCGTAGGCCTTCGGCATTTCTTCGTATGCGCGTGCAGGTTCTGCCATTTCCGTATCCTCAGGTTAGTTAGATTTTAATTATGTCAACAGGTCAATCCGGTATCAGGCGGTGTGACAGGGTCACCACGTCATCCTCAGTATACCCCATACTCTGATAAAAACCGATGACTCCACTGTTACTTTTCCTGACCATCAGGTTAAGTTTCGGGCATCCAAGCTCAAGTAGTTTTTCTTCGGTATACTGCATCATCTGTCGCCCGTAACCCTGTTTCTGTAATTCCGGGTCAACCGCCAGGTAGTGCACCCATCCCCGATGGCCGTCATATCCGGCCATTACCGTAGCGATTATAGTTCCGTCACGTTCGCCGACAATGAACAGCTCCGGGCTATCATTGAGTTTGCGCTCAATATCGAGCTTCGGGTTATTCCAGGGCCGGGTCAGGTCGCATCGCTGCCAGAGCGAAATGACCTCCGATTCATCTTCGGACAGAAAATTTCTGATAAGCATTGTCGTATGAACCCGTTACCCTGATTTTCTCCGGTCCAGGCATTCTTCTGCCCGGTCAAGGATTCGCTCGGCAACCTCTCTCTTGCTCATCAGCGGAATCTCTTCCTGAGTTCCGTCGTTAAAGAGCATGGTTACCCGGTTGGTATCGACGGCGAATCCGGCGTCAGTAGCCGAGACATCGTTGGCGCAGATAAAATCGAGCCGCTTGTTCTTTAGTTTCTTTTCGGCATTGGCGAGTAAATCGTCGGTCTCGGCGGCGAAGCCGATTTTCACCAGGTTGTCCGGTACCTCAAGCAGGAAATCTTCCGTCTGAACCAGCTCAAGGACAAGGTTTTCGCCTTTCTTCTTTATCTTGCCGGCGGCCGGATTTTTCACCCGGTAATCGGAGACCGCCGCCGCCATTACCAGGATATCGGCTTTCCGGCAGGCGTCGAGGACAGCTTCTCTCATTTCGGCGACCGTTTCGACCATGATAACACTATCGTATCGTTCCGGTTTCGGAGGATTGACCGTCGTTATCAGGCTGACGTTTGCCCCCCGGTCTTTTGCGGCATCGGCCAGGGCAAACCCCATTTTCCCGGAGGAACGGTTACCGATATACCGCACCGGGTCGATTGGTTCGCGGGTGCCCCCGGCGGTAATCACCACATTTTTCCCGGTAAGACTCATGGGCGGCTTTCCAGGGCCGCTTTCACGGCCTCGATAATCTTCTGTATATCCGCCAGCCGGCCCTGCCCGATTTTCCCGGAGGCCAGCCGGCCGTATTCAGGTTCGACCGAAGTAAATCCGCGTTTCTTCAATTTCTCAAGGTTTTCCTGCGTAACCGGGTTTTTGTACATATTATCGTTCATCGAGGGCGCCAGGACGACCGGGGCTTCTGTCGCCAGCACCGTGCAGGTCAAAGAATCGTCGGCAATGCCGCAGGCGATTTTCGCGATGATATTGGCCGTCGCCGGAGCGATAACGACAACGTCCGCTTCTTCCGCCAGGGCGACGTGTTCGACACTATACTCCGAATTCAGGTCGAACATGTCCGTCACTACCGGCTGGCCGGTAAGGTTCCTGAAGGTCAGCGGGGTGACGAACTCGGTCGCTTCTTTCGTCATGATTGCTTTGACGGTCATCCCGGCCTGTACCAGCTTACTGGCAAGGTCGGCGGCCTTGTAAGCGGCAATTCCTCCGGTAACTCCGAGAATGACGACTTTTTTCTCTTCCATCAGCGGCTCCCCAAAAAAAGTTACGCCTTGTTCATCTCGAACAATATCTTCAATCCCATCAGGGTAAGGTCGGGGTTGACGATATCGATTATCTTCGTTTCATCGGCAATCAGGTCGGCATACCCGCCGGTGGCTATCACCAGTGCTTTCTCGTCAAGCTCTTCCTGGATTCGCGAAACGACCCCTTCGATGAGGCCGGCATAACCGAATATCAGTCCGGATTGAATGGCAGCGATGGTGTTGGTGCCGATAGCGTGCTTCGGCCGCACGAATTCAACCCTCGGCAGGGCGGCCGTTCTTTCGAACAGCGCCTCGGCCGAAATGGCGATTCCCGGCGCGACTGCTCCTCCCAGGTAGTCGCCCGCCGCCGAAACCGTATCGAAGGCGGTAGCGGTACCCATGGCAACGATGATGACCGTTTTCTTGTAGAGATGGTAAGCGGCCGTAGCGTTGGCGATTCTATCCGAACCGACTTCCCTCGGGTTGTCCATCCGGATTCTGATGCCCGTTTTAATACCGGGTCCGACCATCAACGGCTTGATATTGAAATACCGCTCGAACAACTGGTTGAAGGTCCTTCTCAAAGGAGGGACGACGCAGCTTATGACCGCGTTATCGATATCCTGCGGCTCGATTCCGTGCTGTTTCAGCAGGTTCAGCAGTAATACGGCGTACTCATCCGCCATCTGGTTTATCCGGGTATACACCGCCCATGTGGCACGAACTTTATTACCATCAAAAATACCGATTTTTACATTGGTATTTCCCGTATCGATAGCCAGTAACATCAAGTATCTCCCTTAAAAAAACTAAAAACCGGTTCTCACTTTTTTTATCGCCGCCGGCAGCAGCGGTAGCAGGTCGGAAGCAGTCATTCCCGTATCGCCGATTTCTTCCCTCACTATTTCTCCCGCTTCAGCGTGGAGGTACATCCCGCATGTTGCGGCATCGAATGCACCGATTCCCTGTGCCGCCAGTCCGGCAATGACCCCGGCAAGCACATCACCCGATCCGGCGGAAGCCATGCCCGGATTCGCCGCCGGATTGATGACCGGCTCTCTGCCAGGCGAAGCGATGACCGAATAAGCGCCTTTCAGAACGACGGTACAGCCCCATTTTTCAGCCGACTCACCGGCGAGTTCCAGCCGGTTTCTCTGGACTTCGGCAACCGTCAGTCCGGTCAGCCGCGCCATTTCACCGGGGTGTGGTGTTAGTATAGCATTACCGCTCATCTGACGCCACCATTCAGGCACATCCGCCAGCGTATTGAGAGCGTCCGCGTCGATTACCGTCACCGGCAGCGAGCGGCCGTTCATCAACAGCAGCGTCCGCACAAAATCCCGTGCCGAATCGCTTTGCCCCAGTCCGCAGCCGATGAGCAGCACGGTATAAGCACTGAGCTCGCTTACAATTGTTCTGGACGCTTCGGTTGAGACGATTCCCCAGGCTGCTTCGGGCAGGGGCAGGTATGTTACTTCGGCCATCTTCGAGGCGAGGATGGGCTGAAGGCTCGCCGGTGATGCGCACGTCACCAGCCCTGCCCCTGCTCTGACCGCGCCCGAACAGGCAAGGTAGGCCGCGCCGATATAGTTAGCCGAACCGGCTACGACCATCACTTTACCGAACGTCCCCTTATTAGCGGTTACCGGCCGCCGGGGAAGCAACTTTCGTACCCTTTCGGTGGTATTCAGTTCGAGGGTGATATCATCGAAAAAGCGCTCCGGGATACCGATATCGGCAATCGTTATCCTACCGGCATGTTCCGAACCGGGGAAGTGGTACAGCCCCTTTTTCGGCGCCGCCAGGGTAACCGTCTCATCAGCGTGCAGACAGGCATCATCGGCTGCCCCTGTATCAGCGTTCATCCCTGACGGCAGGTCGACCGCCACCACAAAAAGGCGTTTGCCCGCCCGGAGAATCGAACCGATTTTCTCCAGCGCCTCCCGGTAGATTCCTTCGAGCGGCCGGTTGTTACCCGTTCCAAAGAGAGCGTCGACGAGGATATCGGCCGATTTCCCAGCTTGTACCAGTAATTCAAGCTCTTCTCTGCCGGTTACTTCTGTTAAAGAGATATTCCGTTCCCGGATAAGTTCGAGATTCTCGTCGTCTTCCCTTCTTTTTCCGAAAAGAAACAGGCTGACATCAGCATTCCATCCGTAAAGGTACCTCGCCGCCACCAGCCCGTCGCCCCCGTTATTGCCGGGACCCGCCAGTATCACGATACGCTTTCCTGCCACATCGCCGGCGGTTTCCCGGATATGCTCGGCCACCGCCCGGCCGGCGTTCTCCATCAGCACGGCTGCCGGAGTGCCCCCAGCGATACATGCCCGGTCGATTTTCCCCATCTGTTCGGCAGTTACTATTTTCATGCTCGTTTATACCCTTTCAGCAATGTGAAGTGTAACAATAATCCGGTTGACGGTCAAGACTCCAAAATTTCCGCCATCTTCCGGTTCATCGCCTGCCAGTGCGTGCCTTTCCAGTAAACCCGCCGGCAGGACGGGCATTCCCGGTACTCTGTCTGTGTCTTCAAAACGCGGGGCGGTACGCGTTCTCTTACCTGTTCGACCGTCCGTTCTTCAAGCAGCGTATTGCACTCCATACAGCGGCAGAACAGGCCGGGGTAATTCCTGATTTCCAGGGCTTCGATAACCTGCCGAATCTGCTCATACGAATCGTCGCTTTTGATGAAGACCGCTTTGACCCTGCCTCGAGACACGACTCCTCGCTTCATCACCCCGGTGTCCTTCGTCAGCAGTATCCTGTCTTCCCGGAGGGCTGCGATTACCATTATCCAGTCATCCTCACCGGTAAAGAAAGCCGTATCGAAGCCCAGCATTCTCAGCCACTTCACCAGTTTCCCCACGTTATGGTCAACGATAAATTTCACGGTACCCTGCCCGAATTACAGCTCGATTTCCATCCCCTCGAATCCAGGAGTTATCCAGCCGCCAAGTTTCCCGGCAACGTCTCTCAATTCCCGGCTTATCGCCGCTTCCATCGCGGGGCTCATGTGAACGGTGACGACATCCGGGAGATATTTTTTTATTGATTGAAAAGACAGCAGTTCTTCTTCGAGTAACCGGGGCGTAAGGTGGCCGGCTTTGCGGAAGAACTCGCTGCTCGCGCTCGTCTCGGTCACTTCGATAATCAGTAATTGCGGTTGTACCTTCTTCCATACCTCGGCAAGCCCCGGGCCGGTATCGGAGGTATAAAAACACTGCTTGCCTTCGCTGTCGGTTACGGAAAAACCGGTGGTAAAGGCCGAGTGATTTACCTTGAGCGCTTCAACCCGGTATCCTCCCACCGTGAACGAAGTTTCCGGCTCGATAATGTTCATCCGCAGCGTCGGGTTTCCTTCCGGTATCGCTATCAGATTCCGGTAAATCCCGCTCTCGAAAAAGTGCTCTTTCAGAACTCCGGCAACCTGCGAGGTGGTGTAGATATCCGTGCTCTTTCCCGAATGAAACAGGTTCGTTCCCAGGGCGATGATGTCCCGGATATGGTCGTAGTGCTGGTGCGAAAGCAGTACCGCTTTAAGGTTCACCTGCTGCTCCATGGAGAAGCTTGCCGTCAGGCTGCCGGCGTCTATCGCCAGGACTTCGTCGATAACCAGGCAGGTATGCCGGTAGTCGCGGGTTTCGCAGTTATGGGCGCCGAGCAGTTTTATCTTCATAATCGGATTTTCCCCTTCCGTTATTCGGTCTTGAGCGAAAACGGGGTAAATTTCGTCTCGCTGTCATAGACATCGATTGCTTCTTTTTTCTTCAGGTAATTCACCGCCAGGTAGGTCAGCGGCGTGGCAATGATTTCTATCCCCACCTTCAGCAGCCAGTGGTTGAGAATCATTATCGGAGCGAACACCGGCGTGCCGATGTAGGCCAGGACGATGAACAGGCCGGTATCGAGTCCCTGCCCGACGATAGTCGAAGCGATTGTCCGGCTCCAGAGCCAGCGGCCGCCGGTGAATACTTTCATCCGGGCGAGGATGTAGGAATTCACGAACTCGCCCACCAGGTAGCCGCCGAACGAGGCGGCCAGCAGCCGGGGCGTGTAGCTGAAAATGGTAACGTAGGAATCCTGCCCTTCCCAGAACGGCGCCGGCGGCAGGTACTGGCCTGACCAGGCAAAGAAGACGAAAATAAGGTTGCAGAAAAAGGCCAACCAGATAACCCGCCGCGCCCAGCGGAAGCCGTACACCTCGGTCAGGATATCCCCGAAGATGTAGCTTATGGGAAAAACGAAGATGGCCGCCGGAACGATGATGCCGCCGAACGCCACCACCTTCACCGCGATAACATTCGAGGTAATCAGGCAGGTAACGAACACGGCCGCGATAAAGACAAATCGATGTGATATACGCATGGTATCAGCTTGCTCCGGTCAATTCCCTCCAGATACAAATCCGGTATGGAAGTACGTAACTTTTTTATGTAACCTGTTTACTCATTCTAGCACAAATTTACCGCAGACTATTGCTTCTCTACCCGGTCGAAAACGATACTTGTTCTGAAACCCAGATATTTTCAGAGGGTTTATTTATGGTATTAACAAATGCTACTGCATGTGATAGCATAAAGCAGTGAAAAGCAACGAGAAGCTGATACAAAAATTTCTCAAGGATAAAACTCACATAACGATTGAGGACTGCGAGCAGCTTCTCACCGATTATGGGTTCGAACATCGGAAAAGCAGCGGAAGCCATAAAGGGTATCACAAGAAAGATGAAAAACCGATAATCCTGATTATTCCCAAGCATACGAAATATGTAAAGAGAGAGTATGTCGATAAACTGATAAAAAGGCTCAATCTGGAGGGGTAGATGGCAGAAAAACAGAAATCAGTGGAATACTATCTCAATTTGAAATACCCGGTAACAACCGTTCCATCCGAGGACGGCGGCTATGTAGCTGAAATCGAAGTCCTTCCCGGTTGTATTTCCCAGGGAGACACGCTTGAAGAGACTTATGAAAACATCGAAGAAGCCCGGCGTCTCTGGATAGAGATAGCCTTTGAAGACGGGCAGCTAATCCCTGAACCTCGTCAGGAAGAGGAATACAGCGGCAAGTTCTTTATACGTGCTCCGAAAAGCCTCCACCATAAACTGGACCAGGAGGCAAAACGGGAAGGTGTGAGTTTGAACCAGTATCTGGTTTCGACTCTGTCTTATGCGGTCGGGGTTAAAGAAACGAAAGCGAATTATCAACGAAAGCGGTCAATTCAAAGCTGAATCGGTGTTTCCCGGTCGGTGGTAATCTAATTCAAGGTGATAATTCGCTTGACACCCGACAGGCTGAATAGCTACAATAAAGTTCGTGGCA
>CAYXEG010000019.1:0-2693 GCA_964463875.1 uncultured Dehalococcoidales bacterium | reverse complement strand
GGACTCATAAGCCCTTGGTCAGTGGTCCGAATCCACTCGTTGCCACCAAATTTGAATCTTCAATTAACTCCTGTTGAATGAAGATGAAAATGTTTGAAGAAACACCCTGGATACTGATTACTTTACTGGTAATCCCGGTCCTCTTAATCATACTGGGAATCACTGCCAATCGAACGATGAAAGCATCAGGCAGATCGATATTCTCAGTGATTCACAAGAAATCCTTCCTTTGCCGATTCATCACCGGCTTGGCATGCAGTCTGTTCGGCGCTTTTCTGATGTTTAATGGCGAACTGTTCGGAGATAACACGACAGGTATCGCCAGGATTATCGGTATCGTCGGTATCTGCCTGATAGCACCAGTAAGCCCGATAGGGATAGCGCTTAAAAAAAAGCCGTAACGGATACGAATCCAGCCGTTGGTACTTACTTTATTACTTATATTGTACTTGTTCATCTTTGAGCCCTGAATTCATACTGTTAGAAGGAGACAATATGACGAAAGAGTATAATCCGAAATTAACCGAGGCGGAACTAACGTCTTCCATATCCAAATTGGGGATTAAAAAAGCCAATACCAGATTCTGGCATCTGATTATGTTAGGGACGCTGGCCGGACTGTATATAGCTTTAGGTGCACAGGTATTCCTCGTGGCCCTGGAACAGGGGATGGGTAAGATAGTGGGTGGAGTCGTTTTCAGCGTGGGTCTGGTTCTGGTAGTTGTCGCTGGTGCCGAGTTGTTTACTGGTAACATAATAATGCTCGTCGGCTCGTTCTCCAGACTATTCCCGGTTAGAAAACTCTTAAAGAACTGGAGCATAGTCTATTTGTCGAACTTTTTTGGAGCTGCGGTAACCGCTTTTTTGATTTATAAGTCCGGGCTTATGGGTAGCCCGGGAGACCCCAACGGGCTGGGCCAGCTTTCAATAAGTATTGCCGAGAATAAACTGGCTTTATCGTTCGGGCAGGCTTTCATAAGAGGCTTTTTATGTAACATCCTCGTTGTGCTGGCGATAATACTTGCCTCTTTTTCCAAGGATGTCGTATCGAAGATTTTTTCTATTGTCATTCCGATTATGGCCTTTGTGGCTGCGGGATTCGAGCACTGCGTCGCCAACATGTATCTAATACCGATAGGTCTATTATCAAAAGGAGCCCCATGTAGCGAGTTTTGGACTATATTTAAGAATATTGGTCCCGTCACCCTGGGTAATATCGCCGGGGGTATAACAATCCTGTTAATGCATCCCAACCGGATACATCAAATCGCAGAGCTCATTAAGCGGAGAAAATCTTCTACTACGCCTAAAGCTCAGGGGGATAATAAGCCCTGATGGTCCGAATCCACTCGTTGCCACCAACTTTTTTCCACAATGAATCTTTCTACGGGAGAATACGATGAGCGAACAGCAACAGCCGCAAGATACCGAAGGACGGAAAAAATTCGCCGGATATTTCATACCCGCCGGTTTCCTGATAGGAGCGGGAGTCGGATTTGCATTCGGCGACTTTCTCCCCGGATTGTTAATCGGCGGGGGAACCGGTTTCCTGTGTTACGGAATCGCCAGTTTGTTAATCCGCAACTAATGATTCAGTTTATGAAACCTTCCGAAAAACCTCGTGAACACTCCCTTTACGAAGGAAATATCTTCGCGTCTTTTGGAGGTCTACCATGAAATTCGTTCCGAACAGTCTCGACCGGCAAAACTTTTCCCACCTGTTGACCGACATCGTGATTCCGAGGCCGATTGCCTGGGTTTCGTCCGTCAATACGAACGGTATTCCGAACCTGGCGCCGTTTTCCGCTTACGCCATGATTGGCGCGAATCCGATGCTCGTCTGTTTCACCGCCAACTCAACCCGTGAAGGCAGGAAAAAGGACACCGCCCTCAACATCGAACTGACGAAAGAGTTCGTCATCAGCGTCGTCACCGAAGAGCTTGCCGAAGCGATGAATCAAACCTGTGCCGATTATCCCCGCGATGTAAGCGAGTTCGAAAAAGCCGGCTTGACGCCGAAAAAAGCGGATATCGTCAAGGTACCGATGGTCGGCGAATCGCCCGTCAACCTGGAATGCCAACTACTTCAAATACTCGAATTCGGCGAACTGCCCTCACTGGCGACGCTGATAATCGGCCAGGTGGTCATGGTCCATGTCGATGACCGATTCTATGATGAAAAAACCGGCCGTATCGAAGGATTAAAAGCCGTCGGCAGGCTGGGCGGAGACGGCGGCGTCTATTGTAAAACCAACGATATTTTTCACATGACAAGGCCGACGGTATAACGCGAAGGGGAATCCGGGTGTTTTAATCAGAGCTTAGAGTTTTCCTTCGGCTTCCTTTTCCATTATCTCGAGTCGGGTATAGTAATCGGCAAATTCGTTGAGGTGGGCCAATGCGATTTTGCCGGTCATTATCGGGTCGTCATTGGTAACATTCGTGCTGGGGTCAACCAGTCCGTGCTCCAGTTCAACATCGAGTCCCATGCGGTACTGTTCGACATCGAACTTCGTCCAGTCGATACCCAGTTTCTCTCCGATTTGTTTTGCTTCCGCGGCGGTGAAGGTTTTCCTTGCTGTCATACTACCCCCCCTGACTGCTTATTCCCGGCCACCACCAGTTTGGTTTCTAAGACTGGCCAGGCTTTGCTTTAACTATCTCCACTATACCATTTTTAAAAATCCCCGATT
>CAYXEG010000018.1:0-29249 GCA_964463875.1 uncultured Dehalococcoidales bacterium | reverse complement strand
GATGTCCTGGTTATCGGCGGCGGGATTATTCCGGATGAAGACGTTCCGGACCTTCAGAGTCAAGGCATAAAAGCCGTCTTCGGTCCCGGCACGTCCATCAGGGAACTGGCGGAATACATCAGGGAAAACGTATAACTGCTCTGCCTCTGGCAAATTTTGCAGTTTTACTTTCACGTTATTATAAGGAGGATTTGTTATGTCCAAGAAACAGGTACCTCTGGTTGAAGGTCTTTTCACATGGCCTTCCGACCAGCCGAAGCTGATAGGCAGCAGGTGCAAGAAATGCGGAACACCGGCTTTCCCGGCTTCTCCGTACTGCACCAATCCCGATTGTGAAAAGAAACTCGAGAATGTTGAGAAAATCGAACTCAGCAATAAGGCACAGCTCTATACCTACGCCGTACAGGCTTATCCGATGCCGGCTCCGTTTAAGATGGAACCGTTCGCCCCATTCCCGCTCGGAATGCTTGATTTCCCTGAGGGACTGAGAATTCTCGGCATGCTGACCACTGAAAAAGTAGAGATTGGCATGGAAATGGAAATGACCGTGAAAAAGCTCTACGAAGATGAAGAAAACGAATACATCACCTGGGCCTGGAAGCCGGTAAAGTAAGGATAGGAGGAAAATAAATGAAAAACAGAGATATTGCTATAGTAGGCATGGGTGTCCATCCTTACGGGAAATGGCCTAACAAGTCTATGCCGGAGATGGGTTGCTATGCTATCAGTCAGGCACTTGAAGACGCCCATATGAAATGGCGCGACATTCAAACCATGGCTTGCGGCGCTTATATGTGGATTGCCGACCAGGGCGGCGTACCTTCGCTGCTTCTCGGTACCGCCATATCAACGATGATGGGCGGCACCGGTATCCCCTGCGTCAACATCGTCAATGCCTGCGCCACCGGTCAAACTATTCTCAGAGAAGCCTGCCTGGCAGTCGCCAGCGGCGAACATGATATTGCTGTTGCTGTCGGTACCGATAAATCAGCCGGCGGTTTCTTCAGACCACAGGGTAATGACAAGAAATTCGATAACGACTGGCTTCGTTACGCTATGACCGGTGAAACCAACCCGGGTTACTGGGCAATGGAAATGCGCCGCAGAATCCATGACTGCGGCACAACCGAAGAAGACATGGCTATGGTCAAAGTTATCACCAGTAAAGGCTCAGTTTACAACGAGAACGCCCGTTACCGGAAAGAATATACCCTGAAAGAAGTCCTCGAATCACCGATGGTCTGCGACCCGCTTCGTCTCTACGAAATCTGCGCCACCAGTGACTCGGCTTCTGCAATCATCGTTGTTCCCATGGACCAGGCAGAGAAATACACCGACAGGCCTATCCGTATCGAAGGTCTGGCAGTCGGCTCGCCCTCATTCGGTGACCCCTGCATCCCCCTCACCTACCTGAGTGCCTTACCGAAAGCCGATGTCGGTACCCTCGGCTGGAGCGAGAGCCGCAACGCCCTCGCCGCTGCTTACAAGCAGTCCGGCCGCACCCCGAAAGACATCGATGTCATTGAGCTGCCTGATAACAGTTCATGGCACTACCTGACCTATATGGACATGATTCTGCAACTGCCTTACGGCGGCTCGGATCAACTGCTCCGCGATGGCTACTTCAATGTCCCGGACGGTAAAGTACCGGTCTGCCCCAGCGGCGGTTTCGGCGCCTTCGGCGAAGCGACCGTTGCCCAGGGCCTCTGGCAGTGCATCGAGGTTGCGTACCAGCTTCGCGGTAACCTCGGCAAGAGACAGATAACCAACAATCCCAAGGTCGGGCTTGCCCAGAGTTACGGCTACGCCGGTAATAACGGCGTCTGCATCATGAGTAAAGCCTTTTAACCTTTTTTAACCGTAGTCAGAACTGTGAGCAGGCTGAAGGAAAATATCCGTCAGCCTGCTCTGTTCATTAACAGGAGGTATACCCGCATGCTGAAAGGAATCAGTCACACCGGAATAGCCGTTAAAAATCTCGATGAAACGATTAAAGCCTATGAAGCTCTCGGGGCTGTCACCGGAGAGATTCACGATGCTCCGGAATCAGGCATGAGAGCCGCCATGGTGCACGCCGGCAGCAGTACCCTCGAGCTTATCGAACCGATTGGCGAGGGCGGTGTTATCGCGAAATTTATCGAAAGCCGCGGCGAAGGCATTCATCACCTCTGCATGGAAGTGGATGACATTGTGAAAACCCTTGCCGAACTCGAAGCGAAAGGCATCAGGCTGATAGACAAGGTACCGAGACAGGGTATCGAAGGCAAGGTCGCTTTCATTCATCCCAAATCGATGAACGGGGTGCTCATCGAACTGCTGGAAAAACCGTAGGCTCAACCCTGCGCCCACACTAAAAAGAGAGGGGAAAAAATCCCCTCTCTTGTCATTTCCAGAAATATATTTCTTTTATTTCTTTGTTTTCTTAAGCTCAGTGATGAGAGCCGGAATAATTTCCTTCAGGTCTCCGACCACCGCATAATCGGCTGCCTTCATGATATCGGCCGACGGATTGTTGTTGATAGCGACGATTACCTTTGAATCCTGGATGCCGATAAGGTGATGAATGACCCCTGAAATACCGGCGCCGATGTACAGGTTCGAGTGAATTGTCCGGCCACTCTGGCCGACCATTTGCTTTTCCTGGACCGCCCAGCCTTCATCGCAGGCCGGACGGGTTGCCCCGACGCTCGCGCCAAGTACCTCTGCCAGGTCTTCAATCAGCTTCCAGTTCTCCTTGTTTCCCACACCAAAACCGCCGGCAACAACCGTTTCCGCATCCTCGATAGGTTTCGCTTCCAGTTCTTCGGTGACGATGTTGAGGACCTTTGTCCTGACCTTGTCTTCGGTAATAGTTACCGGGGCTTTCTCGACAACCGCTTTTTTATTCGTCTTCTCGTTTTTCTTGAGGAATCCGGGTGGAACAGTCGTCATCTGCGGCCGATGGTTCGGACAGGCGATGGAGGCCAGGATACTGCCGCCGAAGGCGGGTATCTGCGACCTCAGGCATCCGTGCTCATCGACATCGACACCGACAGCGTGAGCGGAAAGCCCGGTGTCAACTTTGGCAGCGACGGTCGGTGCCAGGTCCATACCGAAGGTGGTGCCGCCGATGAGGAGGATTTCCGGTTTTTTCGCGTTTATCAAATCGGCCATGACCGTTGCGTAAGCATCGGTTCGGAATACCTCGAGAACCGGTGATTCGGCCAGGAGAACCTTGTCGGCGCCGTAAGCCGCCAGTTCGTCAGCCAGCCCGGCAACATTATTACCGATTAAAACTGCCGAGAGTTCACAGCCAAGCTTGTCTGCAACCTTGCGCCCTGCCCCGAGCATCTCCAGGCTGACATCGAGCAACTTGCCGTTTCTCTGTTCGGCAAAAGTCCAAACTCCTTTGTATGCTTCCATTATGTAATCTCCTTATTTAGGTTAATATCTATTCGGGGAGTACGCCTTCAGCGCGCAGTCTCTCGATAAGCTGTCGTGCAACGGCAGTCGAATCACCCTTCAACACTTCGCCTTTACGCTTAACTTCCACACCGATGGTATCCGGTATATAGGTTGGAGACCCTTCCTTGCCGATAAGTTTCTTATCGACATCGACTTCGTTCGCCCTCCAGATGGTCGTCTGTTTCTCGGTAGCCCAGAGGGCGCCGAAAACAGGCGGAACCCGGACATCATTGATATTTTTCAAAACCGCCAGGGTAACCGGGGTTTTTACCTCGATTTCCATGTAACCGGTTTCAATCTTTCTCTGAACTTTCAGGGTGTTGTCACCGGCCAGTTCAATCTTCTGAACGTAGGTGACATGGGCAATATCGAGTGCTTCGGCGACCTGCGGGCCAACCTGCCCGGTGCTACCGTCAACACTCTCGTTACCCAGGAGGATAATGTCGTAAGTGCCGATTTTTCTGATACCGGCGGCCAGTGCCCGGGCAGTAGCCCAGGTATCGGCTCCACCGAAAGCCCGGTCGCTTAAAAGCACACAGTTATCGACGCCGTAGGCATATGCCCAGGCAAGCACGTCAGTCGTATTATCCGGCCCCATGCTGATGACCGTGACCGTTCCGCCGGTAGCTTCTTTTATCCTGAGGGCCTCTTCGATAGCATTCAAATCGAGAGGGTTGATGACGACCGGTATGCCCTGCCGTCTGAGTGTTTTCGTTATAGGGTCGAGCGAAAGCCTGTCCCAGTACCGTTCGTCAGGAACAGGTTTGATACAGACTATCATATTTAATGGCTTCATTTTTTCTCCTCGCCTGTTTATTTCCAGTTAAAATCCGCTACCAGTCCAGTTTGCCCCACCAGCCGGCGTTCTCCATGCTGGTGCTGCTCAGGTCAGGATTGGCTTCATTACGAATGACGGCATTGGCTATCATGATGTTCAGGGATTCTTCGGTGCCGCCGGCGCTGAATCTCAGCGGAGTGTGCTTATAGTAGTGATGAGCCATGTAGTCCTCGACCACGCCGTAACCGCCATGAATCTTCACGCAGTTCTCGGCACACCGGATGGCTGCTTTTTCCGCGTAGTTTTTCGCAGTCGCCTGCTCGGCATCGGCCCGGATATTCTTCGTTCGTAACCAGGCGGCGCGGTAGGTAAGAGCCCGCGAGGCTTCGAGGTCTATCGCCATGTTGGCGAGGCGTGACTGAATCATCTGAAGTTCCGAAATCGGCCTGCCGTAAAGTGTTCTTTCTTTCGCATATTTCATTGCCGTCCGATAACAGCCGAGTGAAATGCCGGTAAGCATGCCGCAGATAGTCATACGTCCGATATCGCCGACAGCCGCGAAAACCGGACCGAGGCCGCGCCCGATGCCGGCTTCCCCGCCGACGACAAAGTTATCGGGAACGAATACGTTATCGAAAACAAATTCGGTAAGGTCACCCTTCCTGCCCAGGGTATTTTCCAGTCTGCCGATTTTAAATCCATCGAACTCTCTGTCAATGATGAAGGCGGTAAGAGACCGGGCGCCCGGAGTCTTCGGGTCGTTGGGATCGCCGGTTTTGACCAGTGCCATGATGAAATCGGCGTAGTGGCCTTCGCTCTGGAAGCATTTTCTTCCGTTAATAACCCAGCCACCATCTACCTTTTTTGCATTGGTCTGAAGGGCCAGTACGTCCGAACCACCGGTGGGTTCGGTAACGGCCGGGGTTGCCAGAATGTCGCCCTTGATGATTCCGGGCATGTATTTTTCGTACACCGCTCCGCCGCATGCCTTGGCGAAATAGTAGGCAAATTCGCCGTAAATGGCGAATGCAAGGTCAGGCCAGGCGGCGCACAGTTCTTCAATGGTAATACAACTGGCGACGTACCCGATTCCGGTGCCGCCTTCTTCTTTAGGAACGATATGAAGATGAAGGCCGGCTCTCGTCTGACGCCTGGCTTCCTCATCCCACATCGCCAAATCGTCCTTTATCATTTCTTTACGACGCGGAATAATGTATTTTTCGCAGTATTCACGAGCTATTTTTCGTGACATTTCTTCTGCCGGCGACAACTCAAAAGGCATAATGTAACCTCCTTAATGATGTACCTATTACTAAAAACCATCCCCCAGCAAGAAATACTTCGTGGGGTTTTTGACATAAGAAAAACCAAGAAACTGAAGTAGCTTCCAGAAGCTTATTCTGACACAATGCCTGCTGTCTGTCAACTGCAAATATAGGTAGACTATACGATTAACGCCCGATAACCGGAATAAAGGATAATCCTGGTTTTTCGTATTTTTTGAGGGTAAATTACCATTAATAAAATAGTGAAAATTTTCTTTTTTTTTATGTGTCCGGTGTTTGACATCCCGTGCCAGTCGCAATATACTTGATAATAACACCCCCGGATTTCAATCATCCTGATAACGAGAAGTCCGGTTTCGCTGTGTAATTTTTATTTTTCTGAGAAAGAAGGAGGACACTATGATTATTGATGCCCACATGCATCTTAGTGGGACCGGTTGGGTAAGAGGTAAGTATTTACGCTTCGTCTGGAAGATGTACGTTACCGAGTACAACAGGGTACATAAAACAAACAAGACCATCGATGACTTCAAAGATATGTTAACGGCTATGAGGCCGTCAGTGGTTGACCCTGAGGGCGATGGTGTCATCGAGTTGATGGACAAAGCCGGGGTTGACAAGGCCGTTATCTTCCCGGTTGACTGGGAATCGGTAACCGGCGCGCCGGGCGTACCCGTCAGAGACCAGAATAAGGCCCATGCCGACGCAGCGAAAAAACATAAGGGACGGTTCGTACCGGTCTACGCTCTTAATCCCACTCGAGGAGACGCTCTTGACCGGGCGAAGGAAGCCATTGAAAACTGGGGCATGAAAGGTTTCTACTTCATGCCGGCTTCGGGATTTCGCCCGGATGACCCGGTTTGCTTCCCCATCTACGAAAAAGCTGTCGAATGGAAAGTGCCGGTCATTATCCACTCCGGCAAGGAGATAGCTCACTGGGACTATTGCCACCCGTTCAGAATCGCCAATGTCGGCCTCATGTATCCTGAGCTTAAGGTAGTCATCGGACACGCCGGGACAAGAATTTACCGGAGAGAAGCCATAGAGGCCTGCATTGTACCGAACGTCTATATGGACTTTTCTGAATACCAGGGTTTCTGGCACTTACAGCCTGAGAAGTTCTATAATTGGCTGCGGGATGCCATCGATGCCTGCGGTCCTGAGAAGGTAATGTTCGGCAGCGGTTTCCCCAATCCGAACGTCCTGACGCCTGAAGCCGAATGGGTGAAAGCAATCAAAGAACCGAAAACGGATGTGAAGTTCACCAAAGAAGAGTTAGACTGGGTACTGGGTAAATCTGCCCAGGCAGTTTTCGACTTTTCCTAAAGATTTACATTAAATACAATAATACGGAGGAAAATATGGCTGATATTCTGGATATCGTCTCCAGCCGGCAGAGTATCCGTAAATATACGGATGAACCCGTCCCGGACGAGATGGTTGATAAAATCCTTGAAGCCGCACGATGGGCGCCGAGCGGCGAAAACGAACAACCCTGGCACTTCGTTGTTGTCAAAGACCCCGAGACCCGTAAGAAAATTGGTGAATATTGCAAGGTAGGCACCGGCCAGAGAGGTACCGCGGAACACTGTCTTCATGAAGACCATCGGTTTGATGTCTATACCGACCCGGTCGAAAAAGCCCGCCTTCAGGAATTCTACTACAGCGGTTCCGTATCCTTCTTCCCGGCCAACGCCCCCGTCGTCATCATCGCCGCGGGCAAGGTCACCGGAATGATGGATACCCCGTATGACCTTTCGGCAGCAATTCAGAACGCCATTCTTGAAGCTCACTCTCTCGGACTGGGTGCCTGCTGGGTCCACGGCCCGGCGGTCTACCCCCGAATCGTCAAGAAACTGAAAGAGCTTCTCGGCATTCCCACCGGCATGGCTGACTATAAAGTCCTCGCCATTATCTCGGTCGGCTGGCCGGCTGGAAAACGCTCACACCCCCAGGGAAGGAAAGAAAGGTCGACCTTCGTGCACTTCGAAAAATTCGGGAACATGAAGAGGGGCTAAATGGATCAGATAGCATATACAAACGACCTGCTCACCAGGTTCGAAGAAGTTTTTTACCATGAACTATCGCAGATTAATGCTCGCTGCAAGGTCGAGTTAATCGGCTCTGATTTCCTTAATGATAAAAATATCAAGGGAAACACAGTCGAGGAACTGGTACAGAACTGCATCGACGAAATCAAGGCTGACGGCTTCGTCAAAGACATGACCGGGAAGGTCGCCGGACGCGGCATTCTCCTGAAACTCAATATGAAAGGCTGCATCCACCTGCCGAAAGAAGCGAAACTCCAGGCCCAGGGAATCGAACCCTACCTCTGCCCCCTGGCAAATATGATTTCCGAGCAGATAATCAGCAAGCTGAACTACATGACCACCTATTCAGCCGGCATGACCGTCGATACCAAAAAAGGCGAATGCGTTATCTACTGCGCAATCTATAAGGATATGGACTCTATCGGCAAGGTATCGGACTGGACAAAGGAATAGTAGAATCTCTTGATTCCGCTTCCGGTATTGACAGATGCGGAATGAGGGTATATAGTAAGTCATTACCTTGTTTAACAATAAGAAATAAAAGGCTGTGAACAGGACTAGTAGCCTGCGAAGCGGGACTCAGAGAGTCGGGAAAGCGATGCTGAAATTCAGTATCCGAGGTGGAAACCGACGTCAGCGCCGAAGGTGAATGGACCCGGGAGCCGCAAATCGAAAATTCCGGATTGACCGGATAGAGTAGACTTTGCCGCAAGGGGAGCGTTATCGAACTCCAAGGTATCGAGCCGTCAGGCTCCGTACCTGACCGAGATGGTTGCTGCTTAATGTATGCAACCAAGAAGGGTGGCACCGCGGATAAACCCCCGCCCCTTTAAGGGACGGGGGTTTTTGTATTTATCGATAATAAAGTAAAAATAAGGAGAATTGTATGGACACCAGAATGTTTTTTCTTCAACAGAAAGACATGCCGAAGCAGTGGTATAACATTCAGGCAGACCTGCCCACCCCGCTGCCTCCCTACTATCACCCGGTAACAAAAAAAATCATTGGACCTGCCGACCTCGCTCCCCTCTTCGCCATGGAGCTAATCAAGCAGGAAGTCAGCCAGGAGCGCTACATCGATATCCCGGAAGAAGTTCAGGATATCTACAGAACCTGGAGACCAACCGCTCTTCACCGCGCTTACAGCCTGGAGAAAGCCCTCGATACACCCGCCAAGATTTTCTACAAGTACGAAGGCACCAGCCAGGGCGGCAGCCATAAACCGAACACCGCCATCGCTCAGGCGTACTACAACAAAAAAGAAGGTATTAACCGCCTGACTACCGAAACCGGCGCCGGACAGTGGGGAAGTTCACTCTCTTTTGCCTGTAAACTCTTCGATATCGAACTGAAAGTTTACATGGTCAAAGTCAGCTATCACCAGAAACCTTATCGCCGCCTGATGATGGAAACCTGGGGCGCCACCTGCGTACCCAGCCCCAGTCCCGATACAAAAATCGGCCGCGATATGCTGGCTAAAGATCCTGACTGTCCCGGCAGCCTCGGCCTGGCTATCAGTGAAGCTGTCGAAGACGCTGTTTCGAGAGAAGATACCCATTACTCGCTCGGTAGCGTCCTCAATCATGTCCTGATGCACCAGACCATCATCGGCCAGGAAGCGATGCTCCAAATGGAGATGGCCGGGTATTACCCCGATATTGTCATCGGCTGCGTCGGTGGCGGCTCCAACTTTGCCGGCATGTTCCTGCCCTTTGTCAAAGACAAAATCAGCGGCAAAAAACCCGGACTGCGTATCATCAACGTCGAACCGGAAAGCTGCCCTACTCTCACCAAAGGTCTTTACGCGTACGATTACGGCGATGAAGCCGGCATGGCTCCCATTGCCAAGATGTTCACCCTCGGCCATTCCTTCATGCCGCCTCCGGTTCACGCCGGCGGCCTCCGTTACCATGGCATGGCACCGATTATCTGCCACCTTCACAAGCTCGGATTCGTCGAAGCGGTTGCCGTACCCCAGATAGCCACTTTCGAAGCCGGCGTTCAGTTCGCCCGTACCGAAGGCATTATCAGCGCTCCGGAAACGAACCACGCTATCCGTGCTACTATTAACGAAGCCCTTAAATGCAAGGAGACCGGCGAGTCTAAGGTTATCCTGATGTGTCACAGCGGACATGGACATTTCGACCTGACTTCCTACGAACAGTATCTCAATGGAAAACTGGTCGATTATGCGTACCCCGAAGAGAAGGTCAGGGAAGCCCTGGCAACCCTGCCCCAGATAGAAGAATAAAGTATCCCATCAGGCTCGAAAAAAAGGGACGGCAGATGACCTCGCCGCCCCTTTTTTCATGCTGTTGCGGCGGGTTTTCTACGAAAAAAAAATTCTTATATAATAGGGGTAGAAAGGCCGGCATGCCCCGGCAAACGAACCCTGAGTTATACTTAATATTTTCTTAACAGTTACTTGGTACATTGATACTGGAGGAAGGGATATGAGAAAAATAGCATTAGTACTGGTATCATTGATAGTCATTCTTTCGGTAATCATGGGTACGGGCTGTTCGCTTATCGTCAGCAGTACGACCGGTAATTCGGACAATTCTTCGCAAACTGTGGAACCAGTAGTGGAAACCGTGCCGCGAAACGGGAATAACAGCGAGATAACTATCCCGGTTTGCGAGCATCAGCCGGCTCTCCCGAGCATTGCCGATGTCGTCGCCGAGGTCAAACCTTCGGTCGTCATCATCAACACCGAGGTTGCCGGGTACGATTACTTTTACCGCCCGACGACCCAGCAGGCTACCGGTTCCGGTTTCATCATCACTGAGGACGGCTACATCGTCACCAACAACCATGTCATCGAAGGCGCGCAGTCGATTACCGTTATCCTCGACGACAAGCGCAGTTTCGACGCCGAAGTCATCGGCACCGATCCCTATACCGATATGGCAGTCATTAAAATTGACGCCAATAACCTGCTGACGGTTAAAATGGGCGATTCATCAATTATGCGAATCGGCGACTGGGTCGTCGCTATCGGCAACTCGCTGGGTGAGGGCACCAGCGCCACCAACGGCATCATCAGCGCCAAGAACGCCTCGCTTTCCTTTTCCGCCGAGCAGACGCTCTATAACCTGTTGAGAACCAACGCCGAAATCAACCAGGGTAACTCAGGCGGTCCGCTCGTCAACATGTCCGGAGAGGTCATCGGCATTACCAGCGCCAAGGTTGCCAGCGTTGGCGTCGAAGGTATGAACTACGCCATCAGCACCGAAACCGCCACCCCGATTATCGAGCAACTGATTAACCAGGGTTTTGCGAGCCACCCCTGGCTTGGTGTCTCGCTCTACACCGTCGATGAATACGTTATCGAACGGTTTATCCTGGCCGTCGATAAGGGCGCGTTCCTTACCGAAGTTGTCCCTGACAGTCCTGCCAGCGAAGCCGGGCTGGAAACCTACGACGTCATCGTCAACTTCAACGGTCAGACAATTGAAAGCGTTGACGATTTGATTGAAGCCATTCAGAAAACTCGGGTCGGCCAGGAAGTCGATGTCAAATACTGGCACGGAAGCCAGGAACTGACCACCTCTCTCACCCTCGGCGAACGACCGACCGAACAGTAGCCCCGGGACTGAGAGACCGGAAAAATAAAAAGCCCTGTTCTCTCCGAACAGGGCTTTTTTATGTGTATCGTCAGGTGATTACGCCAGCTTCTTTACTCCCATGACTATCTGGTGGCCGCTGATTTTGAATTCTTCCCGATAGTCGGCGTTCTCAGGAACACCTGCCTCCAGTTCGTCGGTCAGCGTTTCCTGCTTTATGTATTCTCCGGTAACACTGCCGGACATAATACCGGTGACATACTCATCGGTCTCGTAATACGAAGCAATATGGTCGGCAATGTCGAACCCCGCCGACCGTCGCATGGTCTGTATCCGGTGCACCATCTCCCTGGCCATGCCTTCGGCTTCGAGTTCCGGAGTCAGCACCGTCGATATCCCCGAAAGGATGCCTCCCTCATTGATGACCAGATAATTCTCATTCCCATTCAGTGCTTCAACCTCGGCGGTTGTCTTTACTTCAACTGTTTTCACATTCAGTTCGTCGAGCACCATCTGCATGATGGATTCTTTTTCGAGTGCCCGCTTCTCACGGTCGGTAGCGACGCCGATATAGTTAACCGCCAGCGGCTGCCTCACCTTGATTCCCGCCTTGCTTCTAACCGCTCTACCGAGGCTCGATACCTTCATTGCCAGCTTGTTGGCGTCCGAAAGTTGGCTGTCTATCCGGCTCAGGTCGGCCACCGGGTAATCCGCCAGGTGAACGCTCTCGGGAGCCGATGCGTTCACCGAAACCACCAGGTTCCGGTACAGCTCCTCGGAGAGGAACGGCGTGAAGGGCGCCATCAGCTTCGCCAGTGTCACCAGGCATTCGTAGAGCGTGTTATACGCCGAAAGTTTATCGGCATCGTTCTCGCTCTTCCAGAATCGTCTCCGGCTCCGCCGCACGTACCAGTTGGACAGCAGATCGATGAACGTCTCTATCTTCCGCCCGGCATCCGTCGGGTTGTAATTCGCCAGGCCGCCGTCGACATCGGTAACAAGCTGGCTCAGTTCCGAAAGTATCCACTTATCCATCTCGGCTTCCGGGTTGTTAACCACCTCGCCGGAGGGTGTAAATTCGTCGATGTTCGCATACATGACGAAGAACGAATAGACATTCCACAGGGTCGAAAGTACCCGTCGTGAAACTTCCGTGACCTGTTTGGTATCGAACTGGCGGGGAATCCCGGACGGAGAACCGGTATAAAGGTACCAGCGCAGGGCATCCGCCCCGTCTTTACTGATAACATCCTTCGGCCAGACGATGTTGCCCCGGCTTTTACTCATCTTCTTGCCTTTGGCATCGAGCACCAGCTCCAGGCAAATACAGTTCTCGAAAGCGACCCGGTCAAACAACATCGTCGATATAGCGTGCAGGCTGTAGAACCAGCCTCGGGTCTGGTCGACACCTTCGCTGATGAACTCCGCCGGCGAGACGCTTTTCTCGAACAACTCTTTGTTTTCCATCGGGTAATGGAACTGGGCAAACGGCATCGAACCGGATTCGAACCAGCAGTCCATTACTTCCGGGGTACGTTTCATTCCGCCACCGCATTTACCGCAGGAAAAAATAATATCATCCGCATACGGTCGGTGCAGGTCGAGCGGTTCGGCAAAGCCACTGAAACCGGGTTTCGCCCTTAACTCGTCGATACTGCCGACACACTCCATCTCGCCGCATTTCTCGCAGCGCCAGATTGGCAGCGGCGCCCCCCAGTACCGTTCCCGGGCAAACGCCCAGTCGACATTATTCTCCAGCCAGTTGCCGAACCGGCCGGATTTAATATGCTCCGGATACCAGTTAATCCCCCGGTTCAGCTCCATCATCCGCTCTTTGACGGCGGTTGTCTTGATGTACCAGGTCTGCTTGGCATAGTAGAGCAGCGGAGCGTCGCAGCGCCAGCAGAAAGGATAGGTGTGCTTAACCGTCTCCCGGCGATAGAGCAGTCCGCGTTCCTTTAAGTCTTCCATTATCAGCGGGTCGGCTGCCTTGACGAACTTACCGGTAAAGGAATAGGAACCAATCAGGTTTCCCTGCAGGTCTACCTGCTGGACGAAATCCAGTTTCTTCGTTTTCCCAGCTTCGTAGTCGACTTCGCCGAAAGCGGGTGCAACGTGGACGATGCCGGTACCGTCATCCATCGTCACGAAATCGCCGCCGATAACGGCATACGTCAGGTTCTTCGCGGGTTCCTGTTTGATTAGCGAGCCGTCGTCATGGAATTTCAGTCGGTCAACCGAGTATTCATGCGGATTATAGAGTGGCTGATACCGGATACCTACCAGCTCTCTGCCGGGTATGTTTTTCACCGGCGTATACCCTTCCGGGTTCAGGATAGCCGCCAGCCGGGCCGCCATGACCAGGTAATCGTTCTCACCCTGTAAAACCACATACTCGGATTCCGGAGATACCGCCAGGGCAGTATTGCCGGGCAATGTCCAGGGAGTCGTCGTCCAAGCCAGAAGGTACACCGGCTTGTCAGCCGGCAGTTGTTTCGAGGTATCCTCGGCTACTTTAAACTTTATGAAAACCGAAGGGTCGACCGTGTCGTCTTTATACCCCTGGGCAACCTCGTGAGAGCTTAACGATGTCCCGCAGCGCGGACAGTGAGGTGTCACCCGGTATCCCTGGTACACCAGTCCCCTGTCCCACATCTGCTTCAGCGCCCACCAGACGGATTCTATGTAGCTGTTGTTCATCGTCACGTAAGCATTGTCGAGGTCGACCCAGTAAGCGATGCGCTCGGTCATGCTATTCCACTCTTTAAGATAGGTAAAGACGCTTTCCCGGCACCGCTTGTTGAATACTTCAATACCGATTTTTTCAATCTGGTCCTTGCTGGTTATCCCGAGTTGCTTTTCGACTTCCAGTTCGACCGGCAGGCCGTGTGTATCCCAGCCGGCGATTCGCGGCACGTAGTACCCCTTCATCACCTTGTAACGGATGATGATATCCTTGTAGGCCCGAGCCAGTACGTGGTGAATACCGGGATTGCCGTTTGCGAAGGGAGGCCCCTCGTAAAAAACGAACCGGTCGTTCTTTTCCCTTGAGGCAACGCTTTTCTCGAAAACATTTATCTGTTTCCAGAGTTCCAGGATATCCTCTTCCATCTTTGGAAAGTTGACATGGCTTCCGACAGGTCTAAACATCACTTTCTCCACTTGTCCGGTATTTTCAGTTTTTTACCAATAAAAAAACCTCGTCACAGGGACGAGGCTGCTATAGCTCCGCGGTACCACCCTTTTTTCCCCCGCCATTACCGGGGAACGCTCAGTAAAGCACTTTAAAATGCTTCCGCTGTCAGTAACGGTCAGCGACTCCGTTCAAGCCTACTAATCCCGATTACATCGGGATATTCGGTTGACAACTCGGGAGGGATTTTCAGGAAAACGGCCACATCTGCTCTCACCGAACCAGACTCGCTGCGTGCCCGGATACTTCCTTACTCTTCTCCGTCACTGTCTTTAACAATAAAAGACTATCGCACAATTGATTATTTGTCAATCGCAGAAGCGGACTTAACTGCAATAACGGATTCTCAAGCCTTTTTCGGCAGGATTACCACCCGGCGGGATTCCCCCTGCCCGATACTTTCGGTCAGGACATCAGGATGGTCCACCAGCGCGATATGAATGATTCGCCGTTCATAAGCAGGCATCGGTTCCAGGGTAAACGACATCTTTTTCGTTTTTACCTGCTCCGCCATCTGCCGGGCAAATACCTGAAGGGCTTCATAACGGCGCTGCTTGTAGCCTTCAACATCGAGGATAATCGGTTTCCATGCTTTTTTCTGCTGGCCGACAATCAGCCTGACAATATACTGAAGGCAGGAAAGAGTCTGTCCCCGGCGTCCGATTAGTATACCCAGATCATCACCTTCGATGTTAAGGCAAATCGTTTCTACGGATTCTTCTCCGTCAGTCGCCGGCGGAGCTTGGAATTCAGCAGTACCATCGATTTCGAGGAGCGATAAAAGGTTATTCAGTGTTTCCCGCACGTATTCGGATATATCGTCATCAGCCTGCCCGGGCGCAGCCTCCAGAAGGGTTACCCGTACGACAGCCTCTTCAGCCCCGATACCAAGGATGCCCGACTTACCTTCGTTTAGGACGTCGACTCTTACTTCCTCCCGGCTGACGCCTAATCGATTGAGAGCTACCTGAATAGCTTCCTCGACTGTCCTGGCCTTCACTTCCAGACTCTCGTTCATTCTTATCCTCTTCCCGGGCGGGAGTTGGCTCGATAACGATATCAGCCTGCGTATCTTCCGCCGTCAATGCTTTTTTCTGTTTGGGAACCCGCCCTTCTTTTACCTTCGGCTCAGGGCCTTTTTTCTTTTTGGGGAAGGAAAACGAAAGGCCTCCCCAACCAGTCGTGAAATACTGCAGGACAACCCGTATGAGGGTCGAGGTAAACCAGTACAGGGCAAGTCCGCTTGGAACCGAAATACAGATGAACCCGAACATCAGCGGCATCATCCAGTTCATCATCTGAGCCTGAGCAGCCTGCTGCTGATTGGCATTCGGATTGCTGGTCATCTTCTGCTGAACATACATGACTGCCGCGACCAGGAAGCCCATGATGAAGTTGGGCACCGCCAGGTCCAGGAAAAGGAAACTGCTGTTCAGCGGTAACAGGGCAAAAACCGAATCCCATGACGAGTATAACCGCTGCGACAAATCGAGGAATCCTTCGGGTGAGGTCGCCAGTAACCGGATGATTGACTGGTAAAGTGCTACCCACACCGGCATCTGCACCAGCATCGGCAGCAGACACCCTGCTGGGCTTACCCCCGATTCTTTCATCAGCCGCATCTGTTCTTCGGCGGCTTTCTGCTTGTCCTTGGCGTATTTCCTCTGAATCTCGGCAACCTCAGCCTGCATCGACTGCATTGCCTTGCTGGACTTCAACTGCTTCATCGTCAGAGGATACATTATCAGGTTAACAACAATCGTCAGAACAATGACCGCCAGTCCGAAATTCCCGAAAAGGAAATCGGACATGACAATCAAAACGTTAACCAGCGGATTCAGTATTATAAGGTCCCAGATGAACCCAACCCATTCCAAGAGTGTTACCTCACTTTATCTTCGCTCGGCTAAGATTCCGGATTGATTACCAGTTCTCTCTTTGATCCGGTCTTCGCGTCAATCTCGTACACTTTATCTAAACTGGAGTGAACATAAACCTTACCGTCACCGGCAACCAAATCAGCGTAGATTTTTTCGCCCTTTTCCAGCACCGCTACCACACCCCGCCCGTTATCATCCTCGTTGATGGCATGGAGTTCGCCTTCCTGCGTGCCGACTATCAGCATGTCGTCGATTACGACCGGCGACGACGAAATCGGGCTTCCAAGGTCATACTCGGCTTTCTTGGTGCCGGTTACCTTATCGAGAACATATACTTTACCATCCAGACAAGGCGCGAAAACAACGTTTCCGTAAACGGCCGGTCTCGCCCAGAACCAGTTCCCGGCTTTAAACTGCCATTTAACCGTTCCGGTCGCGGCATTCAGGGCGTAGATTGTTCTGTCGAAAGAACCGATATACACGGTAGTACCGTCAACCACCGGCGTCGAAACGATTGCCCCTTCCGTCTCGAATTCCCATTTCACGCTGCCGTCAACAGTGCTTAAAGCAATGAGCTTTTTATTGAACGACCCGACGTAGAGCGTATCGCCGCTTATCGCCGGAGTCGACCATATCATATCACTGATTTCCGCTTCCCATTCTTTAAAGCCATCCCTGGCATCAAGGGCGAAAATCTTGTTTCCGGAAGTGCCGAAATAGAGTTTCCCGTTATCATAGAGCACACTGCCGATGAGTACTCCGCTAACACTTTCGTCGCGGGGATAAACCCACCTCGGCTCGTACCTGACTTCTTCAGTCGTATAAGCGTAAATTTTGCTGTTCGCCCCGTTGCCGCCAATAACAACAAGACCGTCGGCAATGACCGGAGACCCGTAAATGACCATCCGTGTCGCCGCTTGCCCGCAGCTTAAGAACCCTGTTGAAGCCTGTGTGCTTTCCAGAGGTAACGACTGGACGATACTCCCGTTATCCAGGTTGACGGAGACGAGATTACCTTTCATCGAGCCGACATAGAGTATATTGTCCTTGACGACTCCCCCTGCCCACCCGGCTGAGGTTGCTCCCCGACTCATGCATCCGGTGAAAAAAATCGTGCTTACCAGTAGTAAAAGGCAGCTGAGCAGTAACGGTGTTTTAAGTTTATTGAAATAATTTTTCATATTTTTTAGAAGGTCTCGTTTCAAGCGTCACGGTACCGGGTCATAACCGCCGGGATGAAACGGATGGCAGGTCGATATTCTCCGGGCGCCGAGCCATATTCCCTTGATAATACCGTATTTTTCTATCGCTTCGTAGGTATACTGAGAACATGTTGGCAGGTACCGGCACGTCGATGGCAATGACTGCGAAATCGTTACTTGATATATCCGTATCATTCCCATCGCTAACTTTCTCATATTGCCGCTTGCCTGTATATGATTACCATTTATTTTCCAGCAATCCGGCCTTGAACAGAATCCCTTCCACGGATGCTTTCAGCGAGGAAAAATCCGTATCTACCGCCGCCGGGCGAACGATATATACGATATCCCATCCCGGTTGTACCGGCTCGTTTCGTACAATTTCTTTCAATCGGCGTTTCATCTTATTTCTGGTTACTGCGTTGCCGACCCGCTTGCTGACTGAAAACCCGAACCTCGATAGTGCCAGATTGTTCGGCAAGGCTCTCATAACCAGAAACCGGGACGGCCATGATGCGCCTTTACCGTAAACTTCCGTATACTGGCGTGGTTTTGTAAGGCGTTCCTCTCTTTTCATTACTCCCTCTTCCGGGCGTTAATGCGAGAGTATACCACCTGCCTATACTACGGTAAGACGCAGGCGCCCCTTTATTCTCCGAGCCCGTAATACGGCTCTGCCGCCCCTTGAACTCATTCTTTTAAGGAATCCGTGTTCTCGCTTGCGAGGGATTCTCTTTGGTTGATAGGTCCTCTTTGGCATTCTAACCCCTTATATGCTTCTACCTGGAATACACGTCTATAGTACAGGTATCGTTCTTTCGTTATTCCGCTTCAGTGGTCGCGGCAGCTTCTTCGGCAACAGTCGTTTCTTCCGCGACTGCCGCTTCAGGCGGCGGAGGCGGAGCGATTATCCGTACCGGTGCAGCAATCGAGGTCCCGACTTTCCTCATGTGTGCCGGAACATACGGTAGCAAGGCAAGATGTCTCGCTCTCTTGATGGCTACGGCCAGAACACGCTGATGCTTGGCGCACGTCCCTGTTCTCCGTCGCGGTACTATCTTCGCCCTGTCGGAGACAAAACTTCTCAATTTGTCAGGGTCTTTATAGTCTATCCTGGCTGATTTGTCAGCACAGAAATTGCAAACTTTGCGCTTGGGTGCATACTTGGGCCTGCTCCACTTTTTTACCACCCCTGTTGGTTTCTTTCTCGCCACTTGCTACTTCTCCATATTTCCAGGTTATTATTTAACATCCCTAGAAGGGAATATCATCAGGTTCTATGTCATCCGCCCCGTTATCCGCCGGCTTGTCCTCATGGAACTGGGATGATGCCTGTCTGTCAAGGAAACTGACCCTGTCAGCTACGATTTCGTTGCGGGAACGTTTCTGGCCGTCCTGTCCTTCCCAGCTATGAGTCCGGAGCCTGCCTTCGACATAGACCAGCCTTCCCTTGCTCAGATACTGGTTGCACTGTTCCGCCAGCTTGCCCCAGGTTACGACCGTGAACCACTCCGTCTCTTCCCTGCGTTCACCATCAGAGGTCGTGTATTTCCGATTCGTCGCTGTACTGAAAGACGTTACCGGTCTTCCATTCGGTGTAAATCTCATTTCAGGTTCGCTGCCAAGATTACCGATGATGATTATTCTGTTTACGCTTACCATTCTCTTAAAGCTCCTTATCCTCCCCCGGAATATCCGGAAGGCTCGGGCTTTTTCTCTGTTCTTTAATCACAAACTATTAGCAGATGCCGCAGAACTTCATCAGAAATCCGTAAGCTGTTTTCGATGTCTTTCCCATCAGCGGGTTTCATCTTGAGCAGGAACAGAACGTAATATCCGTCAATCATATGCTTGATGGGATAGGCAAGGCGTCTTTTTCCCCATCGCTTGACATCGGTTACTTCGCCACCCCTGCCGGTGACGTAATTTTTTACATTTCCTATGGAAGCTTCAAGCTTTTCTTCAGGTACTTCCGCGGAAAATACGACGGTTAATTCATAGTCTCTAAGTTGTGTTTCCTCTTGCGTTGCCAAATTGCCAGACACCTTTCCCTTTACTAAAAAAGCTTTGACGCATTATACCATATATTCAAGCCGGTTCACAATATGACAGCTTTCGTCAGGCACGGTAAACAGCTCCGCTGCCCGATATTGTTTAAACAGCAGCGATTTATTATATACGCCTCCGCCGTATCGATGCAATATTCCGTATTCATTCAGCAGAAAACGGGAGCTGTGGTTTTCACAGCTCCCGCGATGCCTGCCTTTTTCAGGGAAAAAAATGACTGTCTCTATACCCAGCCGCGAAGTTTCATCGCTTCGACGACTCTCTGTATCGCCAGGACATATGCCGCCTGCCGCATGTTTATCTTGTATTCCTTGTGGGTATTGTACACCGAATGGTAGGCCGCCGTCATCCTCCGGTCGAGGCGCTCCCGGACATCATCTTCTTCCCAGGTAAAATGGTAGAAGTTCTGCACCATCTCGAAGTAAGAAACGGTTACGCCGCCGGCATTGCACAGGAAATCGGGAATAATGTGCACGCCTTTTTTATAGAGAATCTCGTCCGCTTCGGGCGTGGTCGGACCGTTGGCCAGTTCGGCGATAATTTTCGCCTTGATGCGCGAGGCGTTCTTCTCGGTTATCACGTTCTCGACTGCCGCCGGAATCAGGATATCGACATCCAGTTCCAGTACCTCTTCGTTCGAAAGCGTCTGCAATTCCGGGAGGTTGCATACCGACCCGGTCTGAGACTTGCAGGCAGCAGCCTCGGAGAGATTGACACCCGTCGGGCAGGTAACGCCGCCTTTACTGTCACAGACAGCAACGATGGTCGAACCGAAAAGCTCGTGGCAAAGCTGAGCTGCATGCGAGCCGGCATTGCCAAAACCCTGGACGGCAACCTTCGCCTTGCTGAGGTCGATACCAATCGTCTTCGCCGCTTCACGAATGGTGAACATGCCGCCGCGGGCGGTCGCGTCACCCCTGCCCGGAGAACCGCTTATTGCCAGTGGTTTGCCGGTGATTACCCCGAATTCCGGTTTCTGGGCGATGACCGAATACTCGTCCATCATCCAGGCCATAATCTGGGGAGTCGTGTAAACGTCCGGCGCCGGGATGTCTTTTTCCGGGCCGATGAACGGGAAAACCGCTCTGACATATGCCCGACTCAATCGCTCGAGCTCCCCGGTTGACATGCTCTTCGGATTGCAGATAACACCACCTTTACCGCCGCCGAGCGGTAAATCGAGCAAGGCACATTTCCAGGTCATCCACGAAGCAAGCGCCCTGACCGTATCAATGGTCTCGTCAGGATGGAACCTGATGCCGCCTTTCGTCGGGCCTTTTGCATCGTTGTAGTGAACGCGGAAGCCCTGAAATACTTTCATCGTACCGTCATCCATGCGTACGGGTAATGCTACATGAAGCTCCCGCTGCGGAGTTTTCAGTATCGCTGTCACTTCAGGAGGAAGGTTAAGAATATTTGCGCACGCGTCTATCTGGCGCTTTGCGACTTCAAACGGGTTAATGTCTGACATCGTCTTCTTTTTTCCTTTTCATTCATTTTATCTTTACCGTAATCCGTCTGCACTGGCATCGCATCACGGAGATATTCTATCGTTATCCTCTGACTTTTATCCCTTTACTCTTCAGATAGGCTTTTGCTTCCGGTATCTTTATTTCCCCGAAATGAAATACCGAAGCCGCCAGCACCGCCGAAGCTTTCGCTTCCGCGATTGCTTCATAGAGGTGTTCAAGCGTCCCGGCGCCGCCGGAAGCGATAACCGGAATGCTGACCGCCTCAGCTACCGCTTTCGTCATCTCGATATCATAACCCGCCCGGGTTCCATCGGCATCCTTGCTCGTCAGGAGAATTTCCCCGGCACCGAGGGCTTCCACCTTTTTTGCCCATTCCACGATATCCAGGCCGGTACTGTCGGCCCCGCTGCTGACCACCACCTCAAGCCGGGGAGCGACCATTCCGGCCGGGTTCTTTTTACCATCGATTGCTACCGTCAGTTTTTGCTGTCCGAATTTCCCGGCTGCCTCTCTGATGAGATTCGGATTTCTCACCGCTGAGGTGTTAATCGAAACCTTACTCACCCCCATATCGATGAGTACTTCCATGTCGCCGATACTGCCGATACCTCCGCCGACCGCCAGCGGGATGGTGACGGCTTCGACGACTTTTTTCACCCATTCGAGCCTCGTTTTTCGATTCTGCACGGTAGCGAAAATATCGAGGAAAACGAGTTCGTCAGCCCCGGCTTCACAATAAGCTTTCGCCGCCTCAACCGGGTCGAGGGCATCCCGCAGATTGACGAAGTTGATACCTTTTACAACTCTGCCGTCTTTAACGTCCAGACAGGGAATGATTCTAACTTCTTTCATCTATCTCGAAAACCTTCCTCAGTTCCTGATATTCGACAACTGTGCTCATAGCGTAATTCTGGCTGGTAATACCGGCTTCGGCAGCCGCCGCCACCGGATTTAATCCACCGACCAAAACGATGCCGATTCTGTTGACTTCGATGGGTATCTCGCAGACCGGCTCGCTGACATTTCCCATCAGCATCATGCCGTGAATACCAGCGCTCTCCAGGTGCTCTTTTACTTCTTCCGCCCGGGTCTTGCAGATTGCCGGAACCTCACGGTAGTTGGCCAGTATATCACCGTTACCATCTTTTATCACGCCTCCGACCGTCGTCATGTTGGCCC
This sequence comes from uncultured Dehalococcoidales bacterium, assembly GCA_964463875.1. Classification (GTDB taxonomy): domain Bacteria; phylum Chloroflexota; class Dehalococcoidia; order Dehalococcoidales; family UBA2162; genus MGML01. The sequence continues at coordinate 7,131 of CAYXEG010000018.1, read as the reverse complement.
GGATGAAAATCTCCGTCGGGTCAAGCGAACTGCCGTCATAATTGATGATTTCGACGAACCGCAACGGCAGCCGGTCGCGCATCTGAAGGATACCCCCGAACTTGGAGTCCATCGGTACTCCTGCTTTCAACAGTGTCCCGTTTACCACAATGCTGCATACGGTAGCGATGCCGATTTTCCCTTCCGGTACCGTCAGGTCGCCGATTCGTTCTCCTTCACCGGCTACCTTGACCAGGTCGCTGACGCAAAAACCGGCCTTGAAAACCGGCTTCATGTGCCTGAGGGCTTTTTCAAAATCCTTTTTCTCGTAAAAAGACACATTTACCGGCACCGAACCGGTTTTCTTTATCCAATCGAACGTCGTTCGGAAAGCCAGCATTTCGATTCTGGATAATGCCGAACCGATTTTGTGCGTCACCATGGCTTTCTTTAACTCAGACAGGCCGAATTCGGTAATCATCCTGCCATCTCTCCGGCTCACCAGTTTGGTAAGTCCTTTTTCGTCCATCAGCCGGAGATGATACCGTACCGACCGTTCGCTGAGCTCGATGCCCCGCTCTTTTAACCGCTGAGCGATTACCCGCGAACCCACCACTTCCTTCGAATTCCCCAGCGAATTCAGAATCGCTACTACCTTCTGTTCGACATCCTGCGTTTCAAAACCCATCGGACCTCCCGGATTAAGGCAACCAATTACCGAATACCATGGAAATCCGATTATATTGGAAAAAAGAATACGCTGTCAAACCGTATACGCAAAGAGCGTATTCAGCCGACAGCGTACGTTATTGCCGATATTTTGCCGTTAATGAACGGCTTTCTCTCAGCTTATTCTTTATCTTTCCTTCTATTCGTAAGTTCTGAACCTGCGGGTTGTTCCGATATAGCTGACCAGCGAGCCCAAGGTATCGAAGTCGGCTTCCCGTAAACTGCGTTCTTCCAGGATACCGAGCGCTTCTTCCCGATAAGCCTCCGTCAGATAGGGAATACCTGTCACCTCAGCGCATTCTCTGGTGAGTGCCATCAGGTCCCGGCGGTTTATTGCCGGAAGGCTGAACCGCCTCGCTCCGGCCATAATCTGCTGAAGCCCGACCCTCAGTTTCTCGCTGTAGCTGTAAATTCCCAGCGCCCCGAGCGGGATATTCCTGATTTCCGAAGACCCGACTATGTCCTTAACTTCCTCGTAGCAAACAAATATCTCTTCGGGTGTTTGCCCGAATTGCCCGACCGTATTCGGTAATTTCCCTTCTTCGAGCCACTTGCCGATATTTTTACCGACCATACCCGGTATCATCATTGCTCTGCCCATACAGACCGCTTTTGTAAAAGGCGCCCCGAGAGCCAGCGCTTTGAAAATACCGTCTTCGCTGCTGAAACCGCCGCCGAAAGCGATATCCGGTACCCGTTCGCCCCGGCTTGCCAGTCGGTCGCAGAATTCCCAGGCTGCCGCGTGCAGGTAGAGGGCAGGAATACCCCACTCCTCCATCATCCGCCAGGGACTCATGCCCGTACCGCCGCCAGCTCCGTCGATGGTCAGCAGGTCTATCTTCGCCTTCGAACTCCATTTGATTGCCATCGCCAGTTCGCGGAGCGAATAGGCGCCGGTCTTGAGGGTGATACGCTTGAAGCCAAGGCCGCGCAACCGTTCCACCTCATCGTAAAACGACTCTTCGCTGATAAAACCGAGCCGGCTGTGCCGCTCGAATTCCTTTAACGACCCGTCCCGGAAACTCGCCTGGCTGAGCGGATTCGAAGGATCGGGCGTAACGATGTAGCCGCGCTTTTGCAGTTCCAAAGCCCGTTCCAGGCTGTTGACCTTGATTTCGCCGCCGATACATTTTGCCCCCTGCCCCCATTTCAGTTCGATGGTATCGAGACCGTGCTTCCGGCTGACGTACTCGGCAACCCCGAGCCGGGTATCCTCGACATTCATCTGCACCAGTATTTCACCGTATCCCGAGTGATACCGGCGGTAGGTCTCTATCCGGCGGTCCATGTCCGGCGCCGATACAATCTTGCCGTTTTTGTCCAGCTCGAGAGCAGGATCGATACCGCAGACATTCTCGCCGCAGACCAGCGTGATACCGCTGATGGCCGCTCCGATTGCGAAATGTTCCCAGTTCTTGCGGGCGATTTCGGTCGACCCGAGGGCGCCGGTAAAAACCGGTATCTTCATCTTTACTTTTTTATCCCAGCCATACTCCGTTTCCGTGTCGACCGACGGGAATATCGCCGAATCGGAATCCCCGGTAATGTTATCCGGCAATCCTTCGGCTCCCAGGGCATATCCCTGGATGTTAAGGTGAGAGTAATCGACCGGATAATCTTTATCGCCTCCGGCGGTTATGTCTCCGAACGGCCCCGGGTAAATCAGTTCCCGGCTGCGAAAAGTCGCCTTGAATACCTCGCAGTTCCCGGTACAGCCGTCAACGCACCGTGAACATAACCCGCTCATCGGTACGATGCTTCTGGACCGGTTGGTGGTTCTGGTGGCATCGTTTGCATTTGGTCTCTGCAGATTCATTTTTATTCCTTCCCCTTTTATATATTTGTCATCCGATTTTGGTCGAGAAAGCAGACGGCTTTCCGCGTCTGCGGGTCGGCAATTACCCTGGCGATTGACCCGCCGGTCGCCTCCGGCACGTGAATTACCTGGACGATATTCTCGTAACCGGCCAGCTCCGGCAGCAACTCGCCCAGACAGTTCGGAGCCTTCGAGAAAAACGCGGTGTTGAACTGCGATGATGCGTCATCGGGATACACCGGCAGGTAAAAAATATCCGATTCTATCAGGTCCTGGAAAAAGTGTGTTCCGTACGATACTTCCGGCGTATGCCCCGCTTTCTCACGGGCAACTTCGACTAGTACTGATGTCGAATCGATATCCGCATACCCGACATTCACTCCCAGTTCGATATTGTTGCTTCCCCAGCGTCCCGGCCCCATCATCATTATCCGGCTTTCCCTGTCCTGGAGATTCCGGTTTATCATCCCGACTACCCTGCCCAGGTTTCGTTTTATCTCAATGGGAACTTCTTCGGCATACTTCTTCGGGTCAATATAGATAAGGTAGCCGATATTGTCCACGATACCGGCGTTGATTGCCTTGTCCGACCTGAATAACACTCTCTCCGGGGGCAGATTGTCCGGTATAGCCCCCCCTTCGGCGGGCAGTGAAGGAATCCGCAACGAACGGCACTGCAGCAGGTTGATTCTTACCCGCCCCTGATTATCGACGTTCGCTGTGTACTCGATGTCCACCGGTTGTCCCCAGGCAGCTTCGAGCCTCCGCAGTATCTCTCCCAGCCGGCTGACGATATCCGTCCGCGATATAAGGTTATTAAAAGTAAGCACCAGGTTTTCATTCGGTTTTTCCGGTGACGAAACAAACCAGTCGCGCAGGTACCCTTCCGTCATTTCTGATACCATCATGGTCAACCCCGGATAATCGCTTTTCTCGATTATTTCGTTAAACCGCTTCGTAACGAAGGTGTTATCGTCAATATCGAGTGCATCGACCATCCTCTGCGAATACCGGGCCACTTCCATCCCAACTTCCGGGCGGATTAACGGATGGCTGACAGCAATCATCCGGGGATAGTCACCACTCACCCGGTTCACCGCCCGTGTGCCAAGCCCGAAAACGAGCCGCAACATACCCTTCTCAGGGTCGATGCGGTCCGTCCAGGCGTAGAGGTTACGGGAGAACCCGACCCCCGCCAGGCTTGGAAAGAAATAGTTCCGATACGGCATGCCAGATACCCGCTGTACCAGTACCGCCATTTGTTCGTCGCCTTCTCCCAGTCCCCGCCGGTGCCGGTAGGCAAGCGCATCAGGGTTCAGAGCGCTGGCATAAACCAGCTTGATTGCTCTCAGGAAAGCCTCCAGCCGTTCTTCCGGACTGCCCTGGTTCGCTGAAAATTCGCTCCGGTATTTACCGGCAAAAGCATCGGCAAACCCGTCCTCCAGCAGGCTCGAAGACCGGATAATTATCGGCGCCTGGCCGTAATAATCTATCATCCCCCGGAACTGCTCCATTATTTCTTCCGGGAAACAGCCCTCGAGGAATCTCTGCTCAAGCTGGCTGAAATCGTCCCGGGAAATACTCCCCGCCCGGGTTAAATCGAGTCTCGTCCGGAACAGGTCGTTGTTGACCAGGAAGGTGAAGAAGACGTCGGAACCGATATAGAAGGAGTCATGCTCGTCGAGGATGTCGGCCATGCTCCCCTGCCCCTCCCCGGCCATCAGCACACTTCTCGCCAGAATCATGCCGGCCGACTTGCCGCCGATTCTTCCCGAACCGATGAGGCGGTTGCGAATATGCAGCAAGTCATTGAGGGTCAGGTATTTATTAGACAGCTGGACAAGCTTCCAGTGGTTACCTATCATCATCCGTGACAGCGATTCTTTCAGTTCCCGCGTTTCCTCGGGAATTTCGTCGAAGGTATCGAAGGTCAGTCGGCTTTGCAGAAGCCTCCGGTATACGTCATCCCAGGGAGCGATTGATTCCGAACCTGTCCCCAGCGGCCGCCGGACAGCCGTCGAAAGGATTCTCGCCGCATCCCCGCTGTGAGAAACCGGCTCCCAGCCTTCCTCGGTAATCCGGTGGGGCAGGAACATCTGCTGGGAATACCGTCCCGCTGCTTTCAACGGTTGGATGTAGGTATTGCCGGCTACCCGGTAAATGTCGATGAGCACCTGGGTTGTATTCCGTATCCCCGAAATAGCGCCGTGCCCGTGCTGCCCCCTCCGCAGAGCGAAGTAGGCAACCGCCTCAATCTTGTACAAGTAAGGACAGGTTGCCTTGAAAAAGTTTGTCAGCAACTCATCGGTCGCCCATTCGTCAACCAATGCCGAAAGGTTATCGAACACATAAAAAGCCCGGTTGCCGTATTCTTCGATAACCCGGTGCACCTGCCCGGTAAAATAATCGAATCCCGGCGACGGATCTATCTCGATGATTCGAATGCCCGGTTGAGGCTCGAGTACCATCGGGTGCGGAGCGAACCTCAGGTAAATGCACTCGTCGTGGTCTCTCACCGCCTGTTCAGCGAACGCCTGGGCAAAAATCGGATAATCATCGAGGTGGTCCACCTGCCAGACAACGTTGTCGCCGAAGCGTAACCCCTCTAAAAGGTTATCAAGGGCAGGCAGTCCGCTCGGTACCAGTTCGGCAGTCATATTCTCGGTAGTCATTACTGCAATCCCTGTCGGTTCTCATTATTACGGTATACGGCAACCTATTTCCATATTTTATACGAGAACCCTGTCCTTGTCAAAATTTTTTTCACCGTATTGTGCGAAAGTTGCCGGTCACTTTTCATAAAGGAATCATATATACAATATAATAGAGATAATTGCCTAATTACGAACAATTCACAGAGATACTGCATTATATATTCATATATAGCGCTTCTGATTTGTTCTCAATCGGCAGGAATGACCATAAAGGCCTCTCAACTGACACCGGATATCTCAAATTTTTATACCTGCCTGATTCCGTCAAAATGGTACTTCCGGCACTTATTCGCTCTCCGGAACAGGATAATACTATGAGTAACAGCGTCGAAAAAAATATAAGGAGATTGTGTATGAAAATTTTACCTAAACTTCTTATCCTCTTACTGATTATCACCGTGGTGCCGCTCGCTATACTCGGGTATCTGGCTATTCAGGACTCCAAGGCACTGAGCATGGGTGTCGCTACCGATGCAAAACAGATGGGAGACGCGGCCATCGCCGATAGTACCGATGCCCTGAACAAGCTCGGCGAAGAAATTATCAAACAGAAAGCTGTTGACGTAGCCAGGCAGATGGAAATTTTCATCAGGTCTCACCCTGAAATGACAATAGCTGATCTGCAGGCTGACCCGTATTTCTTCGCCATCGCCACCCAGCAAGTCGAAGAAACCGGATACACCACTGCCTGGGATTCCGAAACCTCGATAGACCGGTTCCATTACAGTCCCCATATCATGAACCTCGACCTCCATACACTTGCCGCCAAAACACCCACATTCTGGCAACTGATTGGTGGCAGCGAGGGTGGGAAAACCATCTACGGCTACTATGATTTCGTTGAAGCCGACAGTACAATAAAGCAGAAATATATGTATATCCTGCCGGTGGACGCCACGACAGCCGACGGCGTCGTACTGAATGTAGCCGCGACCACGTATATTGACGAGTTTAATGCTCCGGCCGCAGCCACTCAGGTAAAAATCGATTCGGTCGTTTCAGATACCCTCGACCGGATTAAAGCTTCGACCGAAGGACTGAGTACCAAAAACACCATCATGGTAATGACGGTACTGGTCATCATTGCCGTCGTCGTCATCGGTTACTTCTTCGCAAAAAGTATCACGAAGCCTCTCACCGAATTATCCAACGTCGCCAATAAACTCTCCGAAGGCAACCCCAATATTGTCATCCCTGATATCAAAACCAAAGACGAAATTCACGACCTCAGTGACAGCTTGAAATCGGCAATCGCGGCCGTACAGGTGCTGATTGAAGAAGCCAAAGCGCCGGCCGGTAGTGAGGTGAAGTAGAATGGGCGCAGTACTGGTATCATATTTCGACAAAGCAAAAGAAAAAGGCGGACTGGAAGCCCTCGTCAAGCTGGCAATGCTGACCAAGATGTCGAAACAGAAGGCTGCCGACGCTGAAGACTCCAAGGTAAATATCGAAACATTCACCCGGGCTTTGGCCCAGATATAAATAACTCCACGATCGAGAGGACAGGTACCCGGTGACATACCGGGTACCTGTTCGTTTTCGCACCAGGTTTACTTCCGGCCGTTTTCACCAGGGGCGAGACGAACAGGCAGTGGTATGAAAACAATCGTTTACGTTACCCCTTCCTTTTTTTGATAACGGATTGTTGTACCCTCGCGGATTGTTGCCCGCTTGAAAATGGTGTGATATACTTTATGCTAGTTTATTAACATGAAAGGGGTGTGGATTTGCCAGAAATTGTTTCAGTAAAACAGCTTCTGGAAGCTGGGGCTCATTTCGGACATCAGACGAGCCGGTGGCATCCGCGAATGAAGAAATATATCTTCACCAAGCGTGATGGCATCCATATTATCGACCTGGAACAGACGACGGTCATGCTTGCTAAAGCATGCG
>CAYXEG010000017.1:3434-29913 GCA_964463875.1 uncultured Dehalococcoidales bacterium | reverse complement strand
ATACTATCGTTATCACCATCGACCCGGCGAACGCGGTTCCGGAACTGAACGAAGACAATAACAGCTATCGGGAAGAATACCCCTCGAAACCCGATTTGGTAATAAAAGATAAATGGGAAGCATGGGTCAATAATGACGACCCGGCCGAAGGGTACAAAGTTCACTTTACCGTTGAGAACATCGGCAACGGGGCAATTTTACCGACGGTTGGCGAACCTGTTCCTGTCCTGATAGCGGTCGCCCTCGACGGCGAGTACCAGCCCGGGACGGTCGAACTCCCTGTAGCCCTCCAACCCGGTGAAACCTGGACGGGCATGTTCCCGACGACCTTCTTCCTGCCCCTGGACGGCAGTGTCGGTATTACGGTGACGGCCGACTCGACCGGTGTTGTCATGGAGTGGGATGAAACCAATAACTCGAAGATAAATACCCTGGATATCAATGCAGGTGATGTCACCTCGCCGACGGTAATCAGCCATCTGCCGAATGTCGCGGTTGCCCCGGTGACGACGGATATCGTCATCACTTTCAGCGAGCCGATGAACCAGGCGGTCACCGAAGTCGCCTTCGGCATCGACCCGTCGGTTGCGGGCACCTTCGAATGGCCGAATCTGAACACATTACGCTTCGTGCCGGACGCGGATTTGCCGTACGATACGTTCTATACAGTTACGGTCGGCGCTTCGGCGGCTGACGTTACCGGTAATACCCTGGAAGGCGCTTTCGATTTCACCTTCTCAACCGCAGCCAAGGAACCCGGCGACAATCTCGTCCGGAACGGTGATTTTGCCCTCGGCATGAACGAGTGGAATATCGCGAAACGGCTGCCGGGCGACTGGAATCCCCTCGTCGATGGCAAGGTCAACCTGAATCCTGAAGCGAGCCAGGAAGCCGGCCCGGTTATTTACCAGAACCTGAATGTCACGGAAATTGCGAATAAGCAGGTCACTGTTTCGGTCGATTTGACGAACAGCGACAACAGTGCCTATGGCAACACTATCGATGTCACCCTTACCTGGGTCGATACCGATGACGTCCTGCACGAGGCCGTTGTCCTGAACCCGGCGAATGCGGATATCACTACCGATACGACCTGCACCGGCACATTCACTTTCCCTGCCGATGCCCGCAAGCTGGTGAAGCTCTCGCTCGGCACGCAGGGGTTCTATAATTTCCTGGCGGATAATGTTCAACTAATCGCCTCCGGAGCCATCGTGGGGCCGGTGCCGTTTATTACCGGTATCGACCCTGCTCAAGCAGCCTATGGTACAGAGGTTACCCTGACCGGCAGCAACTTCGGCAGCCAGCCCGGAATACTGACGATTGATAACCGGGAAACCGGCCTCGCCGTTACCGATTGGACGGATACCTCCGTTACCTTTACCGTCAACGAACCTGCCCGGGGCGGCGCGGTCGGCGTGACGGTCGACTTCGTGGAGAGTAACTGGAACCACCACTTCGAGGTTACCTCCCCGTACTATACGATGGAGCTGAATAACCACAACTTCACGGCACTCAAAGGCACCGAGGTTTTCGTGGTTCTCGACGTCCGGTTCCATAACGGGTTTATTCTTGATGGAAACATGGTCCTCCAGATGGCAGCCGACAGCCAGTGGGTGAACGAGCAATTCCTGCCCGCGACTCTGAGCGGTCCCGGTGGGTCGGTACTGAAGATTGATACTTCGGCGATGAACGCCGGCACGTATCCATTGACTGTGGAAGCCCTGGCGGATGCTTCGGTGCCACGCACCGACAGCTTCGTCCTCGAGGTAGTGACAACCAATGACATTGTCTTCAAACAAGGGGATACGGAAGTAACTTCCCTGAGCGTCGATAAACAGGGTCCGATACAGGTCTTTGCCTGGGGTATCGATTCCAACGAAGGCTTTATCGATAACCTGGTATTGACTTCGAACAATCCGGCTGTTCTCGGTGTTTACGAAGACGACTGGATGGGGTATAACATCTACGCCCTAGCAAATGGTGCGGCCGACCTGATTGCTACTGCTCCGGACGGCTACTCCGAAGCTCTTCCGATTACAATCAGTTTCCCGGTAGAGCCGGCGATAACTTCGATAAGCCTGACGCCGGCGGTAACGACCAACCTCTGGGCAGATACCATGACCTTTGCCGCTGCCGGTACGGAAGCGATAGGCTGGTCGATTGACGGGATGACCTCCGACCAGCTTACGGAAAATACCATGGACTGGTATAACGGCAACCTTTCTTACGGTGGAACCTTCAAACTCAACCCGGATAATCCTCCCGACCTGGGTACCTACCTGTTCGGGGCTTTTACCGGCGGCCTTTCCGAGCATACCTCGGAGGCGTTCGTGCCGCTGACGGTAGTGAACGACCCGAGTTACAGTGCCATGAGAGTCGGGGTTTTCGCCCTGGACCCGGTTATTCAAATATTCGAACTGGAGAACTTCACCCTCGAATTCTACCAGGGCGGCGAACTCCAGTTTACCCGGGAAGTACACATGCAGGGACACCCCGGCATGGGGACTCCTGAAAAGTATATCGGGGCTATTCCTCCCGGAACCTACCAGATTAAATGCGTTCCGTTCTCAGAATCGGTTAATCCGCAGTGGTATTTGAACGCGGACACGATTGGTTCGTCAGCGGACGTGGTATTCGTTGCCGGGCAGACAACCGAAAACATCTATTTCTTCCTGCGGTCTGCCGGCGGGCAGGCTCCGAAGGAGCTCGAATCGATAACGGTCACCCCGGTGAATCCGACCATCAATGCCGGAGAAACAATGCAGTTCACGGCAACCGGCCGGTACAGCGATGATTCGACTGCCGACCTCACCTCCCAGGTTACCTGGGACAGTGATACTCCGGCTATAGCGACAGTTAACACCGACGGGCTTGCCCAGTCTCACGAGGCGGGCAGTGCCCTGATTACAGCCACGCTGGGAGATATCAGCGGCAGCACTACCCTGACGGTCAACCCGGCGCCGGCAGCTCCGCAAGTCCAGAAGATTATCCCGAATCACAATGCCGCTGATGTTCCGGTGGGAACGACGGTCGAGGTAACCTTCACTCAGCCGATGAATCAAGCTTCGGTGGAAGCCGCCTTCTCTCTCTATCCTGTGGGCGGTTCGCCGGTTGACGGTACCTTCTCCTGGAATGGAGACGCCATTGTGACCTTTACTCCGAATGCGGACCTTGCGTACGCGACCATATATATTTGTAAAATCGTTGTCAGTGCAGAAAGTCTTGCCGGGCTTCCCCTGGAACAGGAATTTACCTTGACGTACGAGACGGCCGCCGAGGAGCAACCCCAGGTGGCGGTTATTCGCGGTACTACCTATAGTGCCCGGGGCGAGGTGCTTCCGGGTGTGACGGTGACGATTGGCGATAACTCAGTTGTCAGCGATGGCAGCGGCGCCTACGAAATAACGGTCGCGGAAACCGGCCTGAAGACAGTCATTGCCAGCATGGAAGGGTACCAGAACGAGGAGGCTGAGGTTAATGTAACGGATGTTCCCGGCGAGTACGCGCTCGATTTCATCGGTGATAACGGTCTGGTGCCGAACGCCCCGAACCTTTCCTTCGTTCTTGCCTGTATCAATAAATGGAAGGTGGAACCTGGTGACGGAACGGGACTTAGCATGGAAAAAGTACTTGATGTGATAAATAAGTGGAAAAACCCTGTTGACTAAATGATAAATAAATGATAAATAATAGAGTGATTGTTCAAACGAGTAACTAAACGCATGGGGCAAACGAATTATTGTCATGCGACCGGAGGGATTATTATGAGAAACTGGATTGCACGGTTTAACCCGGCCTGGCGGGCGGTGCTTGTCGTGGCGCTTGTGGCGCTCTCGGTCGGGCCGCTGGTCTCGACTGCTCTGGCAGACGTGCTGCCGCCGGCGACGGTGAACCGGGTATTGCCGGCAGCGGTCAATCCCGGACAGCAGTTCGAGGTGACGATGACCTTTACCTCGCCTGCCGATAACTTCAATGCTATCGGTCTCTCCGATTTCGCTCCCTCCGGGTGGGCCGTTGCAGCTGATAAAACCTGGTGCTCACCCGCAGCGGATACCGAACTCGTAACGGGAAACCGGACGGATTACGTCTGGTACGGCCCGTACGATACCGGCCAGGCGTTTGTCGCGGTATATAAAGTTACCGTACCTGCCGAAGCTCTGGCGGGCGACTATATGTTCGGCGCCGGCGTTCCCGGAGCGCAAATTGAGTACTACATCGGGGGAGTGAAACATATCGGCCCGTTTGGCGGCGATGCTGTCATTACGGTGACGAACGACCCGATAGTACCCCCGGTTAATGTCGTGCGTGACCTGCCGGAGACTGCTGGTAAGGGAGAAACCTTCCCGGTAACAGTTACCTTCCAGGCTCCCGCCGATGAATTCAATGCTACCGGACTCAGCGATTTCGCTCCGGACGGCTGGGTAATCACGGCTGATGAAACGTGGTGCGACCCGGATGCGCTCGCATATAATGTTGTTGGCAAGCGGGTCGATTACGCCTGGGACGGACCGTTTACTTCCGGAACCCAGTTTACCGCCGTCTATAATGTGACCGTTCCGGCTGATGCTGACCCCGGGTTTTATACCTTCGGTGTCGGCGACCAGGAGACACCCCTCGGCCAGTTGGAATACTATGTCGGGCTTGAGTTGGCCACCGCCTTGATTTCCGGCGATACTCAGGTGCAGATACTCGAAGGACCGGCGCCGCTGGCGGTAAGCACGGGAACGGCCACGGTTACCGGCACCACCACCGCCACCCTCAACGGCAACCTCGACAGCCTCGGAGAAGACACGAGTGCTGATGTGTATTTCGAATACCAGCCGGTAGCCGGAGGCGATGTCCTGACGACTGCTGAAGTCAATAAAACAGCCGTCGGCGCTTTCACCGCCAATATCGATGGCCTTACCGCCGATACCGATTACCAGTTCAGAGCTGCCGCAGACGGCACAACGACGGTATACGGGCAATGGGTGACGTTTACTACCGAAGCTTCCGGACAAAGTGTTCCCATAAAACTTAACCCTTCTCAGATTGGCCCCATTGGAGTCGGGGACACATTCACACTAGATGTCATGACGAATGTTAGTTCAGAACAGCAAATAAGCGGAGCGGATGTTTTCATTAATTTCGATTCAACCAAACTTGAAGTCGTAGATGCTGATACAGTTACTGAAGGAGTTCAAGTAACTTCAGGTACGCTGTTAAATATAGTGATGGCGAATACAGTAGATAATAGTGCTGGCACTATCGGTTTTAGTGCCGGGAAATTGGGTGCACCGTTCCCAACAGGCGAGTTTAAAATTGCATCCATTGAATTTCGGGCTTTAGCGGAAACAGAACCTCAGACGATGGTCGTTTTTTCGTTTGAAGGAATACGTGAGACTGTCGTTGTCGATGAGTTGGGTTCCCCGATTTCAGGGGATTCATTTTCAACGATGGTAGAAATCACTGCAGGAGCTGTCGTAAATGTTTCGGTAGGATTACAAGGGAATCGTTCCGACGCTAAATGGATTATTCCGTTAACAGTTAAGTTTTTTACCCCAGGGGCAAATGTACTCGTTGACAATCCTGTTTATAGCTTTACTCTCGATACAGTAAAGATTGATACACAGGCAGTTGTTCAGTGCACCGGGATTACATTTGGTACTTATGATGTAACGGTTGTAAGCGATCACACGCTGTTGAACGTTAAGAAAAATGTCGAAATATCATTGCCAAATGTAGACCTGAATATGGGAACGCTTCTCGAGGGTAATGTAAATAATGATGGGCGAATCAATATTTCCGATTTTGGAGCTTTATCTGCCTCTTACCTTAAACTAGTCGGAGACGCAGCTTACAATGCAATGGCTGATTTCAATGGAGATGGCCGAGTGAATATTTCCGATTTCGGATTATTGTCAAGCAACTATCTGAAAGTATCACCCATAGTGGTGCCATAGGAAACCGGTGGAAAGGGGAAAAATATGAATCTCATACGTAAAGTACTTAGTTATTTCACGGTATTTACTTTAATTGCAGGATCGTTAACAGTTCCTGCTACTCCTGCTTTAGCAGACGCAGGGGTTCCACTAACGCTGGTACCAGGAGTTCAAACAGTAACTGTCGGTGAAACCTTTGATGTCGTAATACAAGCCGAAGCTGGTTTAACTACATTGGCCGGTATAGATGCTTTTCTTGATTTCGATCCGACTAAGCTCCAAGTCTTGCAATTAACCGCTGGAACCGTGTTCCCAATGGAAATAATAAGGAATATTGATAATACCTTGGGACAAGTTGACATCAGTATGGGTAAACTTGGCGCGCCTTTTCCATCTGGTGATATAGTTTTAGCCACTGTTCAGTTCGAGGCGATTGCTGAAACTGAACCAGTTACGGATATAACATTCGCGATAAGTGGCGCAAGGTGGACAATGGTTTCAGATTCAGAAGGAATTGATGTCACCGGCACCCTTACCGGTGGTACCTATACCATCACTGAACCTGATGTTACCCCTCCAACGGTTCAGGCTATTATTCCCCTTGACGGAGCGATAGATGTCCCGTTCGATCTTCAGTCAATCGATGTCGTTTTCTCGGAAGCGATGGTCCCGGCCTCGGTCGAAGGGGCTTTTTCGATTGACCCTCCGTTGACAACCGGCGCCTTCATCTGGGGGCCGAACGGCGACGAACTGACCGTCCCTATTACCGAATCGCTGGCGTTCAATCAGGAATATACCATTACTATCACCACCGCGGCTCAGGCAGTCTCGGGTGAAGCAGGGTTTACCAACCTTGAAACTGATTTCACCGCTTCGTTTACCACGCAGGGGATGGTGGCTCCTACTGTCAGCGCCGTCCCGGCAACCAACATCGGAACAACCTCGGCGCAACTGAACGGTACCCTCGATACCATGGGTACTGCCGATGAAGTGAATGTCCACTTCGAGTGGAGCAGTGACGCCGGTATGACCTTCACGCCGACCGCTCCGCAAACACTCGGCGTCCCCGGAGAGTTTTCTCAGGTAATCGACGGCTTGACACCGGGCGCCGACTACTGGTTCAAAGCGGTCGCTGACGGCGGCCTGCATGGAGTCAGCGAATCGGCTAATGAACCTTTTGTCACCGCCGTCATTGCTCCCAGCGGCACCGTTACCCAGGACGCGACCGAGGTCGGCAGCACCACCGCCACCCTGAACGCTTATGCGGATGACCTGGGAACCGCTCCTGAAGTCCAGGTTTTTTTCGAGTACGGCTTGGTTTCTTCTGGGCCATACTCTATCGGCCCGCTGGCTGGTGTCCCATCGGCATTAGATTCACCCGGGAGCTTCAGCCTTGACATATTCGGACTGACTCCCAATACCCCCTACTTCTACCGGGCATTTGTCGAAGGCGGTGTACACGGCACTGATTACGGCGATGAAAAGACCTTTACTACCGCTGCCTTACCGACGGTGACCATAGACCCCGTCACGACACCGACTACAGAGGGCACCCAGCAGATTGGCGGTACCTTTACCGGAGCTGGTGTTGAAATTACTCTCCAGAGCAGCACTCTAGCTACCTTTGGGGAAGTTGGATATCCCGGAGATGGTGTATGGTTTGTGGATGTCACCCTGGCTCCCGGAGCCAATGATATCGTTGCTATAGCTACCGACATGTCCGGCGAAGAAGCCTGGTCGGACCCGGTTACCATTTATTACGATACGAATCTGCCGCAAATTACCATCTACCTCGATGAAGCGATGCCGTATACCGGCAACGAGGAACTGTACTACAATGCCGTTCCTGTACTTTATCAGGTTGTTTTCTACGATGAAGACAGTTTTGGTTCCGGTTCCTATCAGGTTAATGGTACGGGCGACTGGTTCCAGTTATTCCCGAGAGTCGCCGGTTTCGGTGAAACGGTGGAAATTGACCTGTTCTCCATCGATGAGTTCGACGGCTTGAACGAAGGCCTGAACAAGGTAACCTTCAAGGCTGTCGATAAAGCCGGTAACGAATCAACGGCCGATTTCATCTTCAATAAAGATATCACCGCCCCGACGATGACGATTTTTACCCCGTCGGGACAAGCATATAACGAGGCTCCCGCACTCGATTTCACCTTTACTGACAATTACGCCCTGGCAGAAGGTACGTGCTGGCTTGACGATGATTACTCACAGGCCGTGACGACGGATTTGTTCGTCTACCAGTATCCTCCTTTCCCGACTGACGAACCCTTCGTCCAGTGGTTCCTGAGCGAATTTGACAGCCTTGCGGAAGGCCTGCACACGCTTTACTTTAATGTTTCCGATGTTGCCGGCAATGTCGGCACGGATAATACCCGGATGCTGCCTCAGTATTCCTGGACGTTCGTCAAGGATACCGAAGGCCCGGCTGATGTGACCGACCTGGACAGCTCAAGCCATACCGTCGGGGTTCGTTCCGGTAATAACGTGGTGACCGTTACCTGGACGGATGCAAACGATTCTCTGAGCAATGTCGCCGGTTACTCGGTCGACTGGATTCAGTCTGCCCAGGAAGACCCTCTGTACCTGCCCGATGACATCATCGATGTTAATTACGGCGTTCAGACGACGAACAGTCCTGAACTGCCGGATGCCGAGGACTGGTGGTTCTACATCCGGTCGGTCGATGAAATCGGTAACTGGGCGGATACCGCCGCCCGGATTGGCCCCTTCTCCATCAATGCCGAAGGTGTACCTCAACTGGAGCCGATACCTCAACTGGAGGGAGAATATTACAACACCGCCCCTGAGTTGACGCTGAGTTTCTCCTCACCGGTTGCCGGGGCGGATATTTCGAACGCCTGGTATCAGAGTGACGGCTTCGGCCAACTCGCCTGGCTCCCCATAGAACCTCAGTACTGGGACGGACTGACTGACTGGACGCTTCCCGGATTCGACGGCCTTACCGAAGGCACTCACACCGTCTACTTCAAGGTTGCAGATGATACGACGCCGCCGCTGGTTAATGGCGAAGGCGGCCAGTTGAGCTGGCAGTTCTACAAGGATACCGTACCTCCGGCCGACCCGACAAACGTGGCTTCAACCACGCACCAAATCGGCGTGCCTTCGAATGACCCGTACGTTGAAATAACTTGGACGGACGCTCTCGATGACGGCAGCGGCCTGGCCGGGTACTCGGTTGTCTGGGATACGAACCCGGCGACGATTCCTCTGATGAAGGACCTGGGTAATCTCGATGTCTACGCAGACTGGGAAAGTTACCTTAATCCCGACCCGCTGGCAGATGGCGACAGTCACTGGTTCCATATCCGCTCGGTTGACAATATAGGCAACTGGGTAAGCACCGTCCACATCGGCCCGTTCGTTATCGATACGGACGAGCCCTCGGTAACCGGTGTCGTACCGCCTGACGGCGTTGACGATGCGGGCATCGATTCTCTGGTTACCGTCTACTTCGATGAAACGATGGATACCGCCTCGGTTGAAGCGGCCTTCTCGATGATTAACTTTAACGAAGGAACCACGGTTGACGGAACCTTCGCCTGGTTCAATAACGATACCGAAATGGTATTTACTCCTTCCAGCGCGCTGGAGTGGAGTACGACCTACGACGTAACGGTTGACATGTCTGCGGCGGATATCGCCGGAAACTGGCTGGAAAACGGCCCGTATATGTTCTCCTTTACGACGAAGACGGTACTGGTAAGCGTTACCGTTACCCCCGCCGACCAGACAGTTCCTTTCAATCCGAATGAAACATTACTCTATACCGCCACCGGAACCTATTCCGATGGAACAGAAGCAGATATAACGAATGATATACTTCCTGATATAACTACTAACTGGTTCAGCACCAATACCGAAGTCGCTACCGTCGAAACACCGGTACGGGTAGGTGACCCGGTTCCGGGACGGGTGACGGTGAAGAAGGTCGGGAGAACCACTATCGGCGTGACGGTTATCGCCACCGATACCGGTACCCCCCGTAACCTGGTAGCCAGTACCCTGCTGGTGGTCAGCGAACCGGTACTGACGGCTATCGTTATTACCGAAGCCGATAATCCTCTGGTGGAAATCAACACGGTCGACCTGGCAGTCGGTGAAACGATAACATACGCCGTAAAAGGTATTTACTCGGACGGTTCGGAAAAGAACCTGCCTAATACAGCTAATCTCGACTGGACGAGTGACGATGATGCCATCGCCTCGGTTGACAGCACCGGCTTTGCCGTGGCAAAGGGAGAGGGCGTAACGACCATTACCGCTACCCTGGCGACGACGGACGGAGAATTGACCGACGACACGGAACTGAATGTCACGGCCCCGGTCGTCCGGCTTCTTGAGATACAGCCGTTCGACGCTTCGGTACCGGCCGGCAAGACGCTCCAGTATACCGCCCTGGCTTTCTACTCGGACGGCCACATGGAGAACGTAACCGACCTGGTTACCTGGTCGAGTGACAACGATGCAATAGCCTCGATAGATATCGCCGGTCTGGCTACCGGCGTGGCAGCGGGCGGCGCCGTTATCAAAGCGGTACTGGATGCTACCGAAGCCACGACACCGATTACCGTCACCGATGCGGTTATCGAGAGTGTCGAAATTGTTGAAATCGACCCCTCGGCAGCAGCCGGCAGGACCCTGCAACTCCATGCCAACGGTATAAAGTCTGACTCGAACACGGTTGATGTAACCGATAACGGCAGCACCATCTGGTCGAGTTCGAACCGGGCCATTGCCACCATATCGAACAAAGGCCTGGTAACGGCGGTTGCCCCGGGAACCACCACCATTACCGTATCCCACCTCGGCATGAAAGCGACGGTGATATTCACCGTGACGGCGGCCGAACTGAATAGTATTGCGGTTACCCCGGCGGCTATCTCCGTGCCGGAAGGACAAACTCAGCAATTTACCGCTACCGGTACCTATACCGATGGCTCGAAGAAGGATATCACCAGCACAGTTATTTGGATGAGTTCGGATAATGACACGGCAACCATCAATGCTGCCGGCCTGGCGACAGCGCATAGTCAGGGCGCAGCCGATATCACCGCGAAACTGGGTGTTACCAGTCCTGCGGCTGTCCTTACTGTGATTGGAGAAACCCTTGACAGAATAGAAATTACTCCGGTTGACGCAACAGTCGTTAAAGGGTTAACCCGGCAATACACTGCTAAAGGATTCTATTCGAATCTCGATGAACGGGATTTGACCGATGTTGTCACCTGGACCAGTTCTAACACCGCTGTTGCGACAATAGCCGCCGGCGGCCTGGCAACCGGTAAAACTGTCGGAACGACCCAGATAACCGCTGCCTATGGCGGGAAGACGAGTGATGCTACGACGCTGACGGTTACCGTCGAAGAACTGGTTTCGATTAGCGTTACCCCTGCTGCGGCAAGCGTGCCGAAGGGCAGAACCCAGCAGTTTACCGCCACCGGTACGTATACCGATGGCTCGAAGAAAAATATAACCGCTGACGTCACCTGGAACAGTGCTACCGGAGCGGTTGCGTCAATCGATATCGCCGGCCTGGCGACAGCGCTTGATCTTGGTACGACGGATATCACCGCTCAACTTGGCCTCATTACCAGCCCGAAAGCGGTGTTGACGGTTACCGCTCCTGTTCTGATTTCGATTGCCGTAACTCCGACCAATGCGACAGTTGCGGCGGGGGCAATGCAGCAATTCACTGCAACCGGTAACTACACCGATAACACCCAGAAAGACATCACCGGACAAGTTACCTGGAAAAGCAGCAATATAGCGGTCGCGACCGTCGATGCAACCGGTAAAGCTACCGGACTCACCGTCGGAACCACCGAAATTACCGCTGTATCCGGCGGCGTGACGAGCAATAAAGCAACCCTCGAAGTTACCGCCGCAACACTGAACAAAATAGACGTAACTCCGGTTAACCCGACGATTAACCTCGGGAAAAACCAGCAGTTCAGGGCTGTCGGTACCTATACCGACGGTTCGAAGAAGGACATCACCGCGACAGTGACATGGGCGAGTTCGGATACCGGCGTGGCTGATATCAATGCCGCCGGCCTGGCAACGACTGCGGGAAAATCTGTCGGAACGACGGACATTACCGCAACTTTACCGGGCAAGGTTGGCACATCGAAACTGACGGTCAATGATGCCCAGCTTGTATCTATTAATGTTACGTCAGACAAACCGACGGTTGCCGCCGGAAGAACCATGCAACTGACGGCCAACGGTACCTTTACCGATAGCTCAAAACGTGATATAACCCGGCAGGTCACCTGGACGAGCAGCAACCCGACGGTTGCCAGAATCAATGCCGCCGGGACACTGACCAGTTTTGTCGCCGGCCAGACAACGATTACCGCTTCCTACACCCGGCTGGACAATACGGTTATCACCGGCACCCTCGTTGTCACCATTACCGAACCGGTTCTTGAAAAACTTGTCGTAACCCCGGTGGATAAAGTCGTCACCTTCGTTGCCGGAGCCGCTCCGACGGTTCAATACAAGGCAACCGGTGTCTTCTCCGACGGCCACTCCGAGGATTTGACGACAAAGGTTACCTGGGATAGTAGCAACGGCGCGGCCGCGACCATCGACGCCGCTACCGGACTCGCGCTAACTGTCGACCCGGGGCTTGCGGTGATTACCGCGACCAATGAGGTCCCCGCGATGGCCGATTCGACGAACCTGACGGTCAACCCGGACACGGTTGCTCCGGTTGTGACGGTTTCTAACCCGCCGGACGGACTTGTCAGCGCGGATAAGAACCTGACGGTCAGGGGTACCGTCGATGATAAGAACGCCACAGTGACGGTCGTCGTCAATAAACGGGCACCGATTCAGACGGCCGTCGATGGCAACGGCAACTTCTCGCAGGCAGTCGTCCTCGATAACGGCAATAACAGCATCGTTGTTTACGGAAAGGATGGCGCCAATAACGTTGGCTCTTCCGGAAAACGCGATGTCCTGGTCAATCCCAACAAGCCGAACGTGACCATTACCAGTCCCCGTGACGGCCTCCAGACCAGAACTGCGGCGGTGACCATCACCGGAACGACCACCAATACTAATAAAGTTACGGTCAGAATCAACGGAACGGCCCAGGTCATCAATACCAACGCCAACGGTACGTTCTCGCTGGCCACGACCCTGAGTGAAGGCAAGAATATTATTACGGCGACTGCCTTTGCTTTCGACCATGACCTCGATGACGATTACAAGGGCACGAGCGGCACCCGGACGGTGACGCTGGATACGACAGCTCCGGTTATAACGATTAACGAACCGAGTCCGGATGCTGTCGTCAATACCCCGGGTATTGTCGTCAGAGGTACGATTGACGATCCCCAGGTTGCCTTCGTTCAGCTTATGCTCAACGACCAGCCGGTGATTATCGTCCCGGTCGGTAACGGCCTCTTCGAGCAGAATATAACCCTCGACCCCGGTGAAAACACCCTGCTCGTTGTTGCCAACGACCGTATCGGAAACGCCGGTACCTCCGATTTCATATATATCACCATGGATAATACCAAACCGGTTGTCAAAGTGACGGCGCCGACCAACAAGCTCATTACCAATGTCGGCGGACAGGTCGTGACCGGTACGGTTGACGACCCGACCATTACCCAGGCAACCCTTATCATAAATGCGGTTCCCCGCCAGATATCCGTTACTCCTTCGGCGGACGGCCTGACGGGAGAATTCAATGAGGTTGTCGCGCTGAATAACGGCGTTAACACCCTCGAAGTAACGGTCGTGGACGATGCCTCGAATGAAGGTACGTCCGGAACAATCACCGTTACCGTCGATACGGTAATCCCGAACCTGACAGTCGGCTTGAGCGAGCCTTCCGAGTCCATCTCAATCCAGGTAACCTCGGATGAAGCTTTGAAACAGATACCGACAGTGAAGGTCTCGGGCACCAAGGAAGATAGTACCCCGGTTGCCGAGGCTGATGTGACGATGGTCCGAATCGGCGTCAACAACTGGGTCGGTACCTATACCAATGCCGATAATATTACCAATGGTGACTACGTCGTGACGGTTGCCGGTGAAGACAAAGCCGGTAACAAGGCCAACAGAACCGCCACCTTCAGCAAGAAATCGGTTACGACCGACGGCGAAAACCCGGCGGTCGTTGAAGACGCCGGTACGAAGCTGGCGATTGAAACCAATGGCGCGGTCACCTCGGATATCTCGGTGACCCAGCATCTCGAAAGCCCGTCCGGCAACACCGGTAACCCCGAAGGGGCGGAAAACCCGGCCGCTTTCGTCGAGATTAACGCCTCGGCTGAACTGCGCAACAACCTGAAACAGATTTACATCGAGGTCTCGTACGACCCGGCGCAACTGCCGGCCGGTACCGATGAAGCGAGCTTAAAACTTTACCTCTGGGATGTAACCGAAGGTATCTGGAAACTCGTTCCCGGCAGTGGTGTCGATACGGTTAGAAAGGTTATCTTCGGCACCATCGACCATCTGAGTAAATACGGCGCCTTCGGCGGAATTACCCAGACACCGCCTACGCCGCCACCTTCGACACCGGTGGTTACCGAAACAACGACCACAGGTAAAACCGAAGGCCTGACGGCGACGACCCCGCTGGTAATCAACAGCAGCGGCGTCGTCCAGACGACAACGCAACTCAGCACGGCTGATGCAAAAGCGACCTTGGTTGTCGAAAAAGGCACGAAGATACTCGATGGCGAAGGTAAACCGACAGCCGACCTTATCGCAAACGCGGTTGCCGAACCTCCGGCACCGCCGGCAGGGACGAACATAGTGGCTGCCTACGACTTCGGGCCTGACGGTGCGACCTTCGACCCGGCAATCGCCCTCGTCATGCCGTACGACCCGGCAACGCTGCCGGAAGGCACGGATGAAACCATGCTTCAGATAGCCTGGTGGAACGGCAGCGAATGGGTAATACTACCGAGTACGGTAGATACCCAGGCGAAGACAGTAACGGCCTACGTGAGCCACTTCACCAACTTTGCTCTCGTTGCCGAGAAACCGGTCGAGGTAACGCCGATATCGGCGCCCGAACCGGAAACGACCCCTGAGCCTGAACCGGAACCGACTCCCGAACCGGAGCCTGAGCCGACACCCGAAACTAAACCGACTCCCGAACCGGAGCCTGAGCCGACTCCTGAACCCGAACCGGCTCCTGAACCGGAACCGACGAACGGCATCGCCTGGTGGGTCTGGCTGATTATCGGAATCGCCATAGTCAGCGGCATCGCTGTCGGATATGTCTACTGGTGGAAACCGAGACATGCAGCCTGAATGAATACGTAAGGACATAATGAGCGGCGGGGAGGACTATCCCCGCCGCTTTCGGTTAGAAGCGAATGAAATTAGTAACGACGTATTTGCACCGGATTTTAAAAAGTGTGACGGTACCGTTCATCGTTCTGTCGGTCGTCATTTCTGTGTTCGGATTATCCGGTACGGCAGCCAGGGCGGAAACAGCCCCGGCAAGATTGCTGCCGGATACGATTGCGGCCGGTGACGAGTTCGAGGTGGTTATTACGTATGTCCCGCCGCAGGCAATCAGCGTCATGGGGCTGACGGACACCGGTCCCGATGGCTGGGTGACGGCCGAGATTAAGAACGGCGTTTCTCCTTCGGCACACACGAAGTTTTTAAGTAATGAAGCCGAGTTTATCTGGATGAACGACATTGCCGCAGGTACGACGATCACCGTCAGGTACCGGGTAACCGTACCGGATAATGCCGTTCCGGGGACATATTCGTTTTCCGGGGAACTGCTCTATTACCTCGGCAGCGACGGCCCGTTCAAGACGGATACAGGGGGAGAAAGTTCTATCGTAATCCCCAGCACCGGGGGAACGCCGACCCCTTCCGGAAATCCTCCGGAAAGCACACCGCCGGTTACGCCGGTCGATACCACGTATACCGTAGTTACCGATGATTTTACCGGCGGCAGCACCCTGGTCGTCGATGATTTGGGTATCGTACAATCGTCGGTTACCCTGGTAACCGATGATAATGATGTGCAGCTTACAATTTCGTCCGGGACGATTCTGCTGAACGGGGATGGCACGCCTCTTCAGTCATTGACCGCGCAGGTACTTGCTAATCCGCCGGCACCCCCGACGGGAAGTACCATTGCCCTGGCCTGTGATTTCGGACCGGACGGAGCGAGTTTTTCGGTGCCGGTTGCCATCACCATGACCTATGACCCGTCAATATTACCTCAGGGGACCGATGAAAACAGGCTTCGCGTGGCGTACTGGAATGGCAGCGCATGGGTACTCCTGGAGACCACTGTCGATACTCTCAATAATACCCTTACCTGTTACACCGACCATTTTACGCCGTTTGCGGTCATGACGGCAGCGGTAACCGCCGGACAGTCTGAATTGCCTTCGAGCGGTATGACAGATACGGCGGAGCAGCCTTCTTCGACGACCGGGACAGACACTCCCGTCCCGGGTACGGATTCCGGAGACAAACCCGCTGTTCAGCCGGTGACGGATGAAACCGGCGGAGAGACAGCAGTTGAGGAAAACGATACCGGCGTCGAACCGACGGGCATCAAGTGGTGGGTCATCGGGGTAATCGCCGCAGTCGTCGTTATCATCGGCATTGTACTGTATTTCAACCTGAGAAGGTCGAGATACTAGGAACCGGCCTTCGCGAATGTACCTGAATACGGCTCTCAGCCATGCTGAGAGCCACTCAGTTCGAAAATCAGACTCTCGCCTATTCGATTGGTTATTCTATTCTACTACTACAACCAGATATTGAATCATCTTCCATGCATTAATAACAGCCAGCACTTTTGTGAGAGTCAAGCCGGTTTCAGCATCCGGCGGGTACTGCCATCTGTTGACGCAGGCGAGAACGTAGGAAAGGTTCGGAGTGTTCGGTATCAGGCCGTTATCGCCGGTGAAGTTACATGTATAGCTGCCTGCAGGGTTGGAAACGGCAATGGTTTGCTCCTGGTTGCGATAGCCGATTTTACTGGCGATGAGATTGTACGTGCCGGTTGCCGGTGTTGTTAATTCATATAATCCACTATCGTTCGTTATTACCGGGTCACATCCGTCGCTCGATACGGCTACCCCGGCTAACGGAAGACCTTTCGCGTCGCGGACTGTTCCCCGGACACTGGCACCTTCGACGATGGTAACCTGGCATTCACCGGTAACGGGAACGAAAAACGGGCCGTCTTGATTGACATAATATTCAAGCCGGCCTGACGGCGTTTCAGCGTCACCGATTCCGAAACTGTAGGTACCGGGTAAAGCGTCATCGGGTACCGTGACTTTAAAGAGCGTGGAAAAGGTCTGCCCGGAATCGTATGGTCCGTACCAGAGGTAGTCGGACCGATTTCCGGTGACGAACGAATCGTCGGCAGGGGGAGTACACCAGCTATCGTCGACCTGGACGGTCCATCCGTCAGGAGCAAAATCGGAAAGTCCGGCAGAATTGAATTCATCGGATGGTGAAGTAAAGGTAATGATGACATCGAACGTCTGGCCTTTACTTGCGACAACAGGGAGATGACGGATTGCATCGTCAACCGAGCCATAGCTCGAAGGTAAAAATGGTACGGTAATAACCGGGCCGGCTATCGAACCGGCGGCCGGGCCGTCGGGCGAACCCCACCAGTTATCGGTAAAATTGGCGGTACCGGAGAGCAATTCGACATTTTTCGGATTGTTCACCAGGTTGTTGTAATGGGCATCGACCTGACCCCGCCAAATCTGGAAAGCCCAGGCATCGGCTGAACTGTTGCTGATAGTATTATGAGTGAATGAAGAGGTATTCGGGCTGTCGGCGATTATCACCTGTCTGCCGACTGAGCCGCAGGAATCGATGGTATTCCCCTGGGCATTTACTACACTGAATTCCTGAAGAACCAGAGCGGTATCGAGATTTGTCAGGATATTGTCTTCCAGCGACAGTGTTCCATTGCTGACGAGGATTCCAGTACCGTCGGTGCCATTGATGGTGTTGTTTTTTACTGTACCGGCTTTTCCCGTGTGAATGGCAAGTCCGCCTGCTGTTACCTTCAGGGTGTTGTTTTTGATGGTGGTGGTATTCGTGGCGAAAATACCGACCCCATCACCGGCATCGATGGTAGAATCGGTAATGGTAATGTTGTCTGCAAAAGCGGCGATTGCTGTGCCGCTTGGGCTGGCTTTGATATTAACATTTCTGATAATAGCATTGATTCCAACAGGATTGATTTGAATGGTGTTACCTGTAATAAAACTTTTCTTTATCGTCACATTCTCAAGAGTAATCCCTTTTGCCCAAATCGCCACGGCTGAATCGATAATGACGTCTTCGCCGATACCGATTACTTTGAGTCCCTCCTTGTTCAGTTCGGCGATATCAGTATAGGTGCCGGGGTTCATTTCAATTCGTCCGTTTACCCCGGCGGCGTTCACCATTGCCTCGTCGAGCCTGTTCGATTGTGCCATGGCAATACCTGCGAAGTTATAGGCTGTTACGATACCCGGCATTGGAGCTAGTGCCGGAACGTAGAGACGATACGCACCTGAGGCAACCGGTGTTGTTTCCCGGCTGGTTTGTACCGTCAGGGCATAGTCGCCGGGAACAGCCGGGTTGGTTATCCCGGTAGTGAATCTCATGAGTATTTCGGCTCCTTCACCGATGTAGGTGTTCGGAATAATGTTACAGGTAAAGGTAATCGTACATATGATGGCATCGACCGTCCAGTTTGCCCCTGTCGAGAGGTCGGCAGGCTGTGCAGGTCTCCATTCAGCACCGGTTCCGTCATCTACCCATCCTTCGCCTGCCTCGATTGTTGCCCCGGAAATTACGGAAGATGGTTCCAGTCCCGTTCCTTCCGGAAAGGTCACGGTAATAGAATCTTGTACCGAAAGGTTACCGGTAAGCTGCTTGTCAAGGGTGAAATTGATGGAATATTCGGCATCTGCTTTACTGATAATGTTGCTTACGGGATTGAGGGTTACCGTAGGCTGGCTGAGTGCCAGAGCCGGTACCGGAGTTGTCAGGAAACCGGCTAGAATCGTTAGGACGAAAAAAATCCCGGTAATTGTATTCTTCAAGTTTTTCATCTGTGAAATCCTCCGGAATAACTATAAATCAATATATGAAAAGAAATCAAGTGGTATTTAACAATTACACGAATAAAACACCGGGTTGTTAAAAATTCTTAATCGATGTAAAAAACCCTCAGGTCCCTGACATTATTCCCGGTATTGCCGGTTTTAATGGTATCTCCCAGGGCGGTTAAGACGGGGTACGAGTTGTGATGCTTCATCTCCGCTTCCAAATCGAAGCCGGCTTCCTTTATCCTTTGTGAGGTGAGACCGTCGACGATACCGCCGGCGACCTCGGTCGGGCCGTCCGTACCGTCGGAATCGACCGACCCGATAACGATGGTTTCACTGCCGGTGATACTTCGCGAAGCGGCGAGGACAAATTCCTGGTTCCTGCCCCCGAAACCCGGTTCGCCGTCGGTCCGGACGACAACCTCGCCGCCGCAGAGGAAAACGCAGGGCGGCTGGAGCGGCCTGCCCATCGTCTCGGCTTCCCGGGCGATGGCAGCCAGCAGTTCGGCGGTTGGTTTTGCCTCGATATCGTTGAGGCTGGTGGCAAGGACAGCCGTGTTCAGTCCCAGTTCTTTTGCTCTTGCTTCGGCGGCGTTCAGCAGGTATTCGGGACCCATCACCCGGAAGGGCAGGTAAGGCCGCCGGGCGAATTCTGCCGGTGTCGGGTGAAGAAACTGAGGGTCGGCTTTTTCTAGAAATGCCCGCACCGAAGACGGTACCGTATCCCAGATATCGTATTTCTTCAACACCCATATCGCCCGTTCGTATTCGCTGGCGAATGTCCTGTCGAAGAACACGTGTCCTGAAAATTTCATCGGCAATTCGGTGGCTTCGAGCTTGACGAGAACGGCGTCTTTCACGTACTTGGCGTGTTTCATACGGACAACCGTCAGCAGGTTCCTGACGGCGTTGGCTTCCGGCATGCTGGCGCCGCAGCCGAAGTAGAGAATTCGGTAGATAGCCTGTAAATCCTGGAGCGAAATACCCGGAGCGGGCAGGGCTTTCAGAGCCGAGCCTCCCCCGGAGGTAACCCAGAACACGATATCTCCTTTTCCGGCTCTTTTCTCTATCTCCAGCATCCGGACAGCGCCGCTGACACTGTCTTCGTCCGGCATGGGGTGCCCGGCCAGGGTAACGTTAACGCGACGGCAGATAATCTCATCGCCTTTCTTCGTATTAATCTGGCCTTCGGTGATGCGGTCACCGAGAACTTCCTCCAGGGCGAGGGCGATTTTTTGAACGGATTTTCCGCCGCCGACGATATAGATATTTTTCACTTCATCAAGGTTAAATTCAACGGGTTCCCGTCCGACCGGCTCGGAAAATTCCGGATTGCCGATAATAAGTTTTCCGCCTTCCAGCCGGACAATCTTTTTCGTGTTTTCGTACGGGTCCGGCGCGGCCAGGGCGGCCTCCATGATATCGAGCACGACCCGCCGCCCGGCGATATTGCCGTGGGATAACAGATCATCCCGGTTTTTGATAATCATAGAACTCCTTTTTCGAAGATGCTCGTTAACCTCTGCAACAATTCCCTCTCTTCTGCATGAGAGGGTCTCTGGAAAAGTTCCCTCTCCCCTGTAAGAGAAGATTTCTGAATAAGTTCCCTCTCCCCTCCGCGGGAGAGGGTTAGGGTGAGGGTGAGGGGGTTACTTGAACTTCTTATTGTTCATCCTCACCTGGCCTTAAGTTGTACGAAAACAGGAATATGAACAAGAAAAAGTGAGAATTCTCTTATAGAAATGGTTGTAATAATTCGTAGGTATCTCTAAATCCCTCTCAATCTCCTCCCGATTCACTTCGTTCATACGGGATGTACCACTTTACAAAAGGGAGAAGCTGCATCGTTTGCCTCTCTTCATTCTACCGAAGAGGTATTTTTCAGACAACCTCAAGTAATATTTAACAGTGTTACGTAGTGTTAATCAATGGTTTTTTAGTTAACAGCGATTGCCGGCCCGAACTTGAATGCCTGCCTACCGAGGAATTTCGCATGACTGCCCAGTTCATCCTCAATCTGCTGCAGGCGGTTGGCGGTCGGCCCCATCGAGCTTTCCCGTATTGTCGTGGCGTTGATGCCGACCGAGTAATCGGCGATATCGGCGCCCTCTCCCCGGCTGGGGCAGGGCATAATGCTGTAGCCTTTCTGGTAAGCCATTTCGACGGTATCGAAGGCTTCGCTGATGGTACCGACCTGGTTGACCTTCAGAAGCACCGAGTTGCAGGCGCCGACGCTCATTCCCTGGTTCAGACGTTCGACGTTGGTGCTGAAAAGGTCGTCGCCGACTATCTGAATCCCCAGTTCCCTGGTCAGAATGGCGTGGCCTTCGAAATCGTCCTCATCGAGAGGGTCCTCGATACAGATAAAGGGATAGCTTTTCATCATTTCTTTGTAAAGGTTTATCATCTCGTCCCGGGTCTTGTCTTCTTTCGAGAAGAGGTACTCGAAAACTCCCCGTTCTTTATTGAAATAGGTCCCGGCGGCGACATCCACCTGGATGCCCATCCGGTCAGCGAAACCGGATTTCTCGATTGTCTCCGTCATCACGTTCCAAATCTCCCGTTCGTGTTCGACGACCCCGGCGGGAATGACCGTCCTGAAACCTCCAAGGCCTTTCATATTGAACCGTTCTTCGAGCAGTTTCAGGTAGACCGACTGTATCTGCCAGGTGGCGTAGCAGGCTTCCTTAAAGGTATCGAACCCGTAGGCCATGAAGGCATAGCTGGGTTTATCGCCGTGAATCGGCTTGCCGCCGTACCGTTCGAGGGTGTTCATGATGCCTACTCCCGGCACCGGCAGAATACAGGCGTTGATGCCGCCGATATGCCGGTAGAGGGGAATGCCGAGGCTGGCCGCGCCGGCTTTCAGGGCGGCGGCGGAAACGCTGGCGGTGGTATTGCCGCCGAGGCGCGCCTTGTTCGGTGTGCCGTCCAGTTCGAGCATGATTTCGTCAATCTTCCATTGCTGTGAGGCATCGATTCCCTTAAGAGCCGGGGCAATGATATCGGCAACGTTCCGTACCGCTTTCAGGACGCCCAGTCCCCGGTACCGCTCTCCGCCGTCATAGGCGAACTGAACCTCGTGCTCTCCGACGGAAAGCCCGGCGGTCGCTTCGGCGACGCCGGTTGCCCCGTTTTCGGTAACGACGGTCGCCTCAACGGACGGGTGCCCCCTCTGGGATAGTATTTCACGGGCGTAGACTTCTTTTATCCTCGAACCTGTAAACATTTCGGTACTCCTTGTCGGGCAGTTAATAAGGAAAAATTTGTACTCTTAGAGCATATTGGAATGGATGTACATAGTCAAGAACAACCCCCCGGTGATTTTTCCGTCACGGTTGTATTGATTGTTGAATCTGGTCTACTATGATACTTATCAAGTAAAGGGAGATGAATATTGATGAACGAACTGTCGTGTTATACCGGCTGGGGAGAAGAAATGGAAACGATGCTGAGGCTGAAAACATCGCCGCTGGCGGTGAAGATGCTGGAAAAGGAATCGGACATTCCGGAAGGGGCGATTCGGCCGAAGCGGGATTACGGCTACCACCTCGCCCAGTGCCAGGCGTTCGCCATGTCGCGCCGGGGCAGGAAGGCGACGATTGCCATGCTGAAAGAAGATAACTGGTGCCCGGCGTCGATTTCGGCTTATGGTATTGTCGACCCGCCTGAAGCCTATGTCGGCTACCCGTACATGGTCGAAAACGAGGAAGCCTCGAAAAAGCTGGCTCAGGCATCGCCCCGTTTCGAACCGGGGAAGTATATCGGCATCGTCAGCGCTCCGTTGAAAAACACCACCTTCGAGGCGGACCTTGTCCTCGTCTATTCGAACACCGCCCAGCTGAGGAGCCTGCTGCTGGCGGTTAAATACAAGGAAGGGATACTGGTACCTTCCGAATTTGATCCTCTCCGCTCCTGCGTCTTTTCGATTGTGCCGGTGCTGCTGGACGGCACTTACCGGATTACCCTGCCGGACACCGGCGAACAGTACCGCACCATGTCCGGAGAAGACGAGATAATCTTCTCGATTCCCCGGGATAAAATCGGCGCTGTGGTGGAAGGTCTGCGGCATTTCGAGGAACAGAAATTCGATAACGTCCACCGGTATTCGCACCTTGATTTCGCCATGCAGCCCGATTTCCCCCAGCCCCCGCACTACATCGAGATGTTCAGGAAATGGGGGATAGAAGCGTAGGTCAGCCAGTCGCAGGCAATATCGTCACGCCCTTCGACAACATCGTTGTAATGAATTTTCTCAGGGCAGGTAAAGGATTATCAGCCTTTACCTGCCTTTTTTACGTACTCAATGAGTCTCTGTTCGTACTGGTAACGTAATGTGCAATTGTAAATCAAAATATAAAAATATTGACAATAAAGGCAGAAATGGTCTATTCTTAAAGTTAAAAATTTTTAATATAAGGTTTCCGCACTGCTTACCTGCCGCGTCCGGTAAGGAGATATCAGAGAAGTTATGAAAGCCTTTTATTCCTGATACGTTTACTTTCGTAACTTCTCTTTTTACAGGCAGTAATAACGTAACGGTTGATAGAGCTCGCTTCATAATCCTTATCTCGAATAGAAAAAGAGATTAACCCGACTTTCTTAATTTTTGTTTACCTGTCCTGCCGGGAACAAACAGGGTAATGAAGGCTGGAATCGTATCCTGGCTTATCTGTCTCCGTTCATTGATTCCTGAGGGTATAGCAGGCGGCGCGACGGGTTAACCACGGAGAGGAGGTGACAATTACTACGAAAATGAATACCAGCGGGTAAGAATCCTCAACCTCAAGGATGTGAAGTCTAAAGTAATACCCATTCTGATAGTAACGAGTAAAGGAAGTAGTAAGAAATAATGAAGAAAATGTTGTTATTCAGCATGTATTGCCTCATGATACTGTCTCTCCTGCTGGCTTCATGCGAGAGTAAAGAAGAAGAAAAACAGGAGACATCCACAGTGGATGAAGTCAAAATTACAGAAACCACCGCAGCAAAAACAACTACTTCTCCTTCAACGAAAGAAACGGTTGTTTCTTCGTCAGATAAACCTGTATACGGAGGAGTTATCAACCTGGTGCTGGCAGGCGATCAGTTGGAATGGGACCCGGTTCGCAATATCACCGGAACAGCTACGAGTCTGGTGTTTCAACATATCTGGGAAGGTGACTGGGCAAGGGGAATCGCCGGCGGTCATGGGACCGGTGAGTCCGACTGGGCATGGGCTAACAATGACCTGTTCATGCTGAAAACTCCGGTTATTGCAGAGAATGTTGACTGGACAATTGACCCGGAAACACAGCAGGGAACAATCGTTTATCAGATACGGCAGGGAATTCACTATCAGCAGATGAATACTCCCGCAGGGCAACTCGTGAAGGGAAGAGAATTGACGGCTGACGATGTTGTCTATGTCATTAACCGGGCTACTACTATCGGGATTACGGGTTTCCTGTGGCGGGCGAATGCCGAATTACGGGACGTCAAGGCAGAAAAAACCGGACCGTGGGAAGTGACCGTTAAAGTACCGGTGAATAACATGAGGCCGGCATTATCACGGTTCGGCGGCGGACTATACTACTATCCGCCGGAACTGGTCGAAACCTACGGTGACATCATGGACTGGCGAAACATCGTCGGCAGCGGCCCGTTCATGCTCACCGATGTGGTCACTTCAAGCATGCAAAGACTGGAACGTAATCCCTCGTTCTGGATGACCGACCCGGTCGGGCCGGGCAAAGGCAACGAATTACCGTATGCCGATGAAGTTAAAGTTCACATTATCCAGGACGCGTCGAGCCGGTACGCAGGCGTTCGGACCGGAAAAATCGACCAGATTGTTCCCCTTGAGTGGGAAGACGCCAACCAGTTAATGAAAACAGCTCCGGGAATCCAGTATAGTATCGGGGATTCCTGGCAGGGAAGAGGCATGCCTCTCATGATGCGGCTGGACAGGGAACCGTTCAGCGATATCAGAGTCCGGCAGGCGATGACGATGGCGATTAATTTCCAGGAAATCCTTGACGGCCTTTACAACGGAGAAGGGCAAATCATTACTTACCCGTTTGCCTACGTCAAGGAATACGCCGGTTTACACATCGGTCTGGAAGACGACGATTTCCCTGAAGCAGTCCGGGAATATTATTCATATAATCCGGAAAAGGCCAGGCAGTTGTTAGCTGAAGCGGGATATCCGGACGGATTCAAAGTAAAACTGCTGCTTCCGTCGACAGCGACCGCCGAGATTGAATACTATCAGGTAATACACAACATGTGGTCTCAGGTGGATATCGAACTCGAGTTCGATTTAAGAGAAGCGGGAGCGGTCAATAATCTCCGGAATTCACGAACCCACGAAGAGATGGCAACGTTTACCACCGGCCCGATAGCCGTTTTCTGGACAGGTAATCCCGTTTCGGGACAAAGCGCATCGAACCTGAGCATGATTAACGACCCGTATATCAATGACCTGATGGCTCAGGTCAGACTTGCTTCCTGGGATGACGAAGTAAAAGCGATGCAGCTCTTCAGGGAAATATCGAAATATGCTCTCGAACAGGCATACGCGATTCCCAACGTCATCGGTCGTTACTATTGTCTGTGGTGGCCGTGGCTGAGGAATTACTCGGGAGAAACAGCCGTAGGCTACGACATCACGAACTGGCCGACCTGGGTATGGGTTGATTCATCGTTAAAGCGTTCGATGGGTTATTGACGTACTGACGGGCAAAGCGAGACTGGATTATTCCAGTCTCGCTTCCTTTCCTGATTCGATGCTCTGCCGAATAAATATTGAGACTGATTTGGATGATTAAGCAGGATTAGTCAGTTTCTCTTTAGCAATATCGTATTATAGGATTGAACCGTAACAGTAAGAAATAACAGATAGCAAAAAGGTTATGTATCATGCGAGACAGGTTGATAAGAGCAGGTTCAAATCTTCTATGCCTTTTTGCGGTTATTACCCTGGCTTTGCCTAAAATTCCGATAGCTGCCTCCGATATAAGGTATCCTGCACTTGACAATGAATTGGATTATTATGAAGCACGCTTTCCTTCCGGACTCCGATATGTGCCCGGATGGTATGGTACTTTTCAGTTTGCTCCGGAAGCTGAGGAAATACTCCTGTATGATGACTTGATGGAATTCAACCCGTACCAGCAGGAGTGGTTTGGACGTACCTTATTTTCAATGAAACCGGGTAGTGTTCCCCGGGGTGAAGAAGGGGGAACGTCAATCCGTAAACTCACTGTAGAAGAAACCAGAACTATTCTGCAATCGTATCCTCCTGATATTTTTAAGCCTTTCGAACCGGAAATTGAAGAAGTTATCCAGCCGTCAACCCTGTCGGCCTTTCCGGTAAGCAGCGCCTCACCGCCGTCGTCAAGGTCTATTCTGACAGGTGGGAGCTGCCCGTCGTTTCCGAATGTAAGCTCAAAGTCAAGCGGCTCA
>CAYXEG010000017.1:0-3424 GCA_964463875.1 uncultured Dehalococcoidales bacterium | reverse complement strand
ATGCCGGTGACCGTGTGGAACAGCGCTGGCGGCTCGTTGCAGCTAACCATACGCTGGAAATAGTCGAAAGACAGGATGGATACTATGAACTTGTCGAAGACTACGAAAGAGAACTGGATGGTGATGTTACCGAAAAACCGGTTAAAATACCCGTCAAGCTTACAGAGAAACAACAATCTTATCTCGAATCTGTCAGAAAAAAAGAAGCTGCTGCTCCCAAGGTACTTCTTAATCTGGATAAATTTGACCCGCCGAGGTATTGGGTAAACAACGGCGGTAACTGGAATGATACCAACCATTGGGCAAACGCTTCCGGTAATATGTCTGCCGGTGCATCAAGACCAACCAATGCCGATCAGGTCTTTTTCGATAGCAATTCATTCAGTGCCGCTAACCAAACTGTTACCGTTGATATGGCGTCGCAGTGCCTGGACTTGAACTGGACTCAGGTAACGAACAACCCGACTTTACACCATGCGGCCAGCCTGAGTTTTTTTAGAAACGCAGAATTCAGTCAGAATATGACGGTAACAAATACAGGCACGTATTCTCTCACAGTTCGCGGGGCATCATGTACACTCAAAACTAACGGACTAATTCTAAGAGCGGTTTGGGTTGAAAGCGGTGGTCTGACATTGCTTGATGATACAACGCTGTCGTCAACTTTTACGGTCTGGAGAGGAAACCTGACAACGAATAGTCACACCTTGACTGCCAGTTCGGTCTCCCTGGGCGCCTCTTCTTCCTATTCTGAAATCATAAATCTTGGTTCATCCAATATAAGTACGAACGGGTTAGCTTCGGCATACGGTTTATTTACCCCGAATACGGCAGTTATTAATGTCCTGGGTAAGGGAAGTTTAAACGCTAATGCCAGTTTTAACGGAACAACAATCCGTTTGGCAGGGGACGGTACTCACACCATAACCGGGACCTTCACTGTAGATACTCTGAGTCTTGCTCCTCCGGGTTTTGTCCAGGTGGTAAAAGTAACTTCCGGAACGAATATAACTGTTAACAGGCTCATAAAAGAAGGAAACGGCTACTCGCTGATAGATTCATCCGGAAACTGGTCAATCACGGATGCAGATGGTGGAGCCAACACTCTGAACAATATCCAGATTTCCGGTTCAAGAGCGTATCCTGACGATTCATTTACAGCCGATATACATACCGTGGACAACGGTAATAACACCGGCTGGGAATTTTTAACTCCTGCTCCTCCTGTAAGTGTAAAGAATGATGTGTTGTTATTACTGAGTAACGGAGCAGGCGATTATGGTGCCAGAATTACCAACATTGCCGGTTCACTGGAAAACTGGGGATTGAATGTCGACATAATAGAAAACTCGAATGAATTTGAGTTGATTGAAGACGGTAATGATTGGTATCTCGATAATCATGCTGGCAGCGTTATCCATCTTGTGAAAAATCAGGAAATGTTATACAAGACAATCCTGTTTGGGCTTACAAGCTCAGAAGCGATATACGGAAAAATAGAAGGCGATGAGAGGCGAGTAAAAAAATTACTTGAGTCCTACCCCTTTATTGTTGCAACAAAACGCCCCACTTCCTTTACGAGCAGCAACAACCATAGCGTATGGCAAATAAACAGGAACAATATCGGTACCGTTTCTAATACTATAACCATGGCCAATCCTTTGAATATGAAATCTTTAGAGACTTTTAAGGGATGGAAATCGACATTAACGGGAACTAACAATTACGTAAACAGGAATACTACCGTTACCATGCTTGAGGTGTTCGATTCCGGTAATTCGGCGATAGCTGTTGCAGAATATCGCAGCGGCGGTAAGGCTCTGACAATCGCCTTCAGCGATTGGGGCTATGCGGTCCACAGAGCTATATTTGTATCTCTTTTACTTGAATATACGGAAGCTCCATACAAGATACCATATTACTCTTATGAGGTAGACGACGTCGGCGGGCCAGCTACAGAAAACCACGAGTATATTGATTTTATCGAATGGACTTTAAACAATCTTGGCGGATATCCTACCCTGGCTGTCATGGGAAAGTATTTAGATGACAATCCGCCTCCGAACATTCGTGCCTGGGGTCAAAATCCTGACAAATATTATGTCGGCGATGATTTTAATCCGGACTTACCTTTACTCATAGATGATTTGAAAGAGTGTCCCGAATACGTAATCGCCTCTCACAGTTACAACCACGACAGGGATTTATGGATGTATACGGCAACCGGGTTACCTGTGGATGGTTTTGCCGATGACGACGAAGATGGATTACTAAATTGGGAAGATGATGATTTACTGGGTGCCGGTATCAATAACAATTATAACCCTGACCTGGATATGTTTTCAGGCGGAGCGCTCGCCGATTATAACCTGGCACAACAGACGCTGGCCTTTTCCAGAGAAAGGGAGATATACAATTCTTTAGGTCTTGACTTTTATAAGGTGTTGATAACACCGAAGTTCGTACATCTCGAT
Source organism: uncultured Dehalococcoidales bacterium (assembly GCA_964463875.1). Lineage (GTDB taxonomy): Bacteria > Chloroflexota > Dehalococcoidia > Dehalococcoidales > UBA2162 > MGML01. The sequence goes on along the minus strand of CAYXEG010000017.1, from coordinate 950 downwards.
GGATATGTTAATACCCTCGCGGCACAATATGGATTTACCGTTCTATCCGGTCACATTGGACACTATATGGGCTACTATATGACTGGCGGCTATGTAAATGGTACATTTGTACCAGGGCGAGTAGCTCCTTCTGATTCACCGCAAAATCCGGATATTCCATTAGAGGGAACAAGCCTGACTAATTATGTGAATCAGTTTAGAGCTTATACAGGTCTGCGACCTCTCGTTTTGATTACTACTCATGTTCCGCACATGAGACAAGGTGAAACACCTGAATACGAAGCCCGGGACTCCGCACTTGATGCATGGCTTAGACTTAATACTGCAGGATTCAGATTACTGTCTACACAGTCTGCAACCAATAAACATATCGGATGGTTATGGACTACTATGGATTCAATCAGTGCAGGTAGTAGTCAAATGGAACTTGCGTTAGATTCCGCCACGTTCGAAGACGGTACAGGTCGAAAGGAATTAGGAATCGTTCTTCCTCACTCCATTCAAAGTGCAAAAACAGGAGAACTATATAACATTTATATAGATGACAATTATCTTTACTTCGGTAAACAAAGTGGTATATCCGAAGTAGTTGATATTACTTTTGGCAGTTATGACACCTTCATTCCACGGCTGGCGTATGTATCTACTCCGGCAACCGATGTTCTGAAATCAGTATTCGATCCGTCAATGGAAGCGATACACATCACACTTTATGGTTACTTTGATACGGAAATAAAGATAGAAAATTGTAAACCGGGCACTGAATACGCGATAGCGGACATAACTGCAAACACTCCCGCAAGTCTGTTTACTACTGACGGGTTTGGCGTTCTTACTGCTACTCTGCAATTAGGTGGTGAACACGAGTTTACTATATCTGAGCCACTCAACCCCACGAACGCGGCTCTCTCCCTGGTCAAGACGGGTGCCTGGGTGGACGGGGATGGTGA
>CAYXEG010000016.1:23218-30606 GCA_964463875.1 uncultured Dehalococcoidales bacterium | reverse complement strand
TGCGAGCCAGCCCTGTCGCTAAGCCCGATTACCCCCAGGGCTCCGGACACGGGAGGGGTATGGTTGGTATTTAAGCTGAGACGAGCTGCTAAATCCCAGCACCCTGGATTTCCCCCGACAGGACCAGCACAAACACGAATTCATGACACTTCAGTATTGTCAATAAAACGTCTTTATCTATTGATTTTTCAATGTTCAAGTGTAAAAATACTAATGAGTAACAACTGATGTCGCATACGACATTATCAGTTTATACCCTAAAAATCATGTTGTCAAGAGGGTATTTTACAGGTATTATTTTTAGTTATAATAAATAGTACCCATTTTTTGTTTGGTAGTATGAAAGACCTCAGGAGTACATGAATGCAGGCTGAACAGAGCGACGAGAGTTATTTTACCTTATGGGCGATGATTATACAAACCAGGGACGTGCTGTTTCGGGCCAGGGATGACGAATTAAGTCAGTACGGAATAACCGCCGTCGAAGCCAGAGCCCTGTTTATCATCAATCTTCTCGGAGAGCAGGTGACGCCTGCGATGATTTCACGGTGGATGCTGCGGGAACACAACACCGTTACGGCTCTTCTCACCCGCATGGAGAGCAAGGGGCTGATAACGAAAACCAAAGACCCCGGTAAAAAGAATTCCTGGCTTATCGGGATGACAGAGCAAGGGAAAGAAGCCTACGAGAACTCATTAAAACGAACCGCTATCCGAAACATACTCTCGGTGATTCCTGAGGATGAACGTCAAATGATTATCAACAGCCTTCAGAAGGTCAGCGATTATACTTACAAGTACCTGATGGACACAATGACCGAGAACTGAGCCGGGGAACCATCTCTGCCGGCTCACATTGAGTCAAGTTTTATTATCACATTATCGATTGCTTCTTCTTCGGTAGAAGCGCCTCCGGTTACTCCCACGTACGCATGACCGGCGACCAGCGACGGGGTGATTTCGTCAGCCGATTCAATCAGGTGGGTCTCCGTTACCCGGGAGCACATTTCCGCGAGGTGATTCGAGTTAGCGCTGGTGTTGCTGCCGATGACGAGCATCAGGTCGACTTTTTTAGCCAGGTCGAGGGTTGCCTGCTGCCTGTCCCGGATGTCGTGGCAGATGGTATCGATAATGCGTATCTCCGAATCCTTTATAAGCGTAACATCGATGATGTTCTTTACGAAGTCATTGAACATGGACGGTATCTGGGTCGTTTGAGAAAGAATGCCAATTCTCCGTGGAATCGTTGTCAGTTGTTTCAGGGGTTCGATATCGAGAGTCGCCAGGCCGTTTCCTTCCGCCCAGCCGAGGATACCCTTGACCTCACGGTGATTCCTGTCACCGAAGACGATGATAAAGTAACCGGCTTTCGACAATCTTCGGGCGGCAATCTGGGCACGCTGGACGAAGGGGCAGGTGGTATTGATGACATCGGAAAAGCGTTTCCGAATTTCAGTTTCCATTTCCGGACTCAGTCCGTGAGCGCCGATAGCAACGGTGTTACCTTCGATTTCGTTGAGGCTGTTTGCCACTTTGACACCAAGTTCGGAGAGCTTCCGCATCACCTGCCGGTTATGGACGACCGCCCCCAGCGGTTCGACCTTACCGCGCTCCCGGGCTGTTTTTTCAAGGATATCGACAGCTCGTTTCACGCCGAAGCAAAATCCGGTTCGGGTGGCTTTTTCAACTTTCAGCTTCATTTTTCAGTTCCCCCGATGAGTAAAAACCGCGATATTGCCCGGGGAGCATTTCTGCAATATGTTCCATGATAAAACGGGTCGACGCTTCAAGGTCCTTCTTTCTTTTCCCGCTGTCTTTTCCCGGAAGGTGAAACGGCTTGCCGTAGCTAAGTGAAACCGGGTATCTCCGGAAGATAAACCACCGGTCGGTCAGTTTTTCAGTGCCGGTAATGGCCACCGGGACAATCGGGACATCGTGCCGGGAGGCAATAAGCGCCGAACCCGGGTGGGCTTCATGCAATTTCCCATCTTTACTCCGGGCGGCTTCGGGGAACATCACCAGAATCAGGTTCCGCTCCAGGACATTCTCAGCATCGCGTATTGCCTGCCTGTCCATCTGTCCGCGGTGGACGGGGAATGCTCCCAGACCGCAGACAAGGTAACCGATGCAGCGGTTTCTGAAGAGTTGTTCCTTCGCCATAAATATTGCATTTCGCTTCAGGGTAACGCTGACGAGCGGTGGATCTGCGTTATTAAGATGATTAGCCACTAAAAGCACGGGGCCTTCAGCGGGTATATTTTCCAGTCCTTCAACCTTGAGCCGGGTAACCAGTTTGAAGTACCAGTAAACCGTCCATTTTGCGATGTAGTAGTACCAGCGAATCATGTCTACCTCAAGAATATCAGCAATACCGTACCACCGGTAATTATAGCCTTTTCGACCGGTTCAAGACAAACGTTACCGGATATGGCTGACGCTGAAATTATCAATCATGTATTTACATACAATAGAATCTGCTCGCGATCGCAGCCGGTTCTGCAGGCCGTTTAGAAAATCAGATTGAGCAGGCCGCCGACAACCAGCGACGCTACCAGCATTATGCCGGTTGACTTCAGAAGGTTTTTTCCGCCCAGTTCTCTTCCGAGGACGATAAAGGTGGCGATGCAAGGGAAGAACATTGCCAGCACAACGCTGCCGACAACGAGTTGCCCGGCCGTCAGAGAAAGGGGAGCCAGCATGCCGAGGGCGACATCTTTTCGAAGGAATCCGACCAGGATGGCGGTTACCGCCTCTTTCGGCAATCCGAGGAGGCCGGTAATAACCGGAGCGGTGAAGTCAGAGATAGCATCGAAGACGCCAAAATAGTACAGGATATTGACGGCTATCACGGCAACGATGACGAGTGGTATCGCCTCCCTGAAGAAACCAGCGATTCTCATCCACAATTTCAGGCCTACGGTGCGAATCGGTGGCAGACGGTAATGAGGGATTTCTATGAGCAACTCAGGGCTTTGCCCGCGGGCTATTCTGTTGATGAGGAAACCAAGAACAATCCAGACAAGGAAAAGAGTACCGTAGACCGTAACAACGTACTGAATACCATGAGCACCCAGCAGGCCGACAATCATCGCCTGGAGAGAAGCGCAGGGAATGGCGATGGATATCAGGGTAGCGGTGATAAAGCGTTCTCTTTTACTTTCAAGAATCCTCGTTGACAGGATTGCCGGAACATTGCATCCCAGGCCGAGCATGCTCGGTATTATCGCATAGCCGTGCAGGCCGAGGCGGTGCATGAGCGTATCCATCAGCACGGCCAGCCTTGGCAGGTACCCGGTATCTTCGAGCAAACCGAGTACCAGGTAAAACGAGGCTATATATGGCAGCACCATGGCAAACGGAACATACAAACCGGTTGTCAGGACACCGAACGATTCGACGAAATCTATTTCATCGACAGTAATACTGCCGAGAAGAATATCATGGAGGAATCCCTCGCCGCCGAGAACCTCTCCCAGCTTCAGCAGGGGCGGGGCAATCAGGTTATCGAAAATGGGGTCGAAAATGAACCTGATAAGACTTTCGCCGATGAGCCGTACCAGGTAAAAAGAACCGCCGAGAATGGCAGCAGCCATGAGGGTACCGGGAATCGGCCGGACGCTGGCATCAGCGAGTCTTTCCCGCCAGGTGTGATGCCGGTGGGTAACCACCTGCACCTGGTTGATAATCGTGCCGATTTCCATCCAGCGTTCATCGTTAGTACGTTCCGGTACATCGGGAGAGACCGCCAGGTGAAGGCTTTCGCCAAGTTCCTTGATGCCTTCGCCGGAAACGGCGACGGTAGGAATAATCGGAACGCCCAGCTTTTCCCTAAGCTTATCGAGGTCGATACGGATGCCATAGTGTTCGGTATCGTCCCACATATTGAGAGCAATAATCATCGGGATTTTTCGTTCTAGAAGCTGAAGGGTCAGGTTCAGGTTTCTTTCAAGGTTAGTCGCATCGACGACATTAATGACGATATCCCCGGACTCCAGCATTTCTGCAGCGATTCTTTCGGCTTCGGAGGTCGGATCGAGTGTATACGTGCCGGGAACGTCGATGATTTCAGAAATTTCATCGCCGTGCTTGAAATACCCTTTCGTATAGCCGACGGTGCTGCCCGGGTAGTTCGAGGCGATTACTTTCGTGCCGGTGAGTCGTGAAAAAATGACGCTTTTCCCGACATTAGGATTTCCCATCAGGAGTATTTTCATGATTTATTGCCCCAGTTCTACGATAATTTTGTCGGCCATTCCACGGCCGATGGCAACCCGTGTACTCCCAACCTCAATTGTGACTGGCCCTCTCAATAACATCGAACTGATTTTCGTAACTATCTTACCCGGCCGAAGGCCAAGCGCGGAAAGGCGAGCCGCAACGGCTTCACCCCCCTGAACTTCAACCACTTTTGCCTGTCGTCCGGACTGCATTTTACTCAAGGGTACTAATTTGCCTTCTGGCATAGAATTTCGTCCTTTTCCGGCTTATATTGCTAATCATGCCGACATCATTCTTGCCGGTCGGCTTTTTCCCGGCACTCTTCGCATAAGCCAGTCATTTGAACCGTCATGCCGGTAACCGTGAAATGATTTTCTCGTCCGATTCTTCGCATCAGGGCAACGCCCGAGGGAATTTCGAACTCGACAATTTTGCCGCATCTCTGGCAAATCAGATGATAATGGTCGCGGGAATTTTTTAATTCATAGTGATGGTGGGCTTCGTCAAGCCGCACCTCTTCGATAAGTCCGAGTTCTTTCAGTGTCTGGAGGGTACGATAGACGGTTGACAGGGAAAGGCGGGGTTGTTTTTTCCTCGCCCGCTGGTAGACTTCATCAGCATCAAGGTGCCCTTTACCGTTACGAATTATCTCCAGTATCGATTCACGCTGACGGGTTTTACGCAGCCCGGCATCGCTCAGAAGATTTTTATACGGCGCTTTTGTATTTGTCATGTCTCGAATTAAAAAATTTCCCTTGTATTTGAGTTAAAGATACTAATGCAAATCATTTGCAACTAGAACCAGTATACTCTACCCCTGAGGGTATGTCAATAAGGGATTTTCATACGTTCCGGGTCAGAGAACCCTTTTAAGGCGGGGATTGAGAGTGATACCGGGGGTTCGGCCACGCTTGGCTACCGGCTTGCCGCCGATTTCGTGAAGGTCAGCCGTGAAATCGACAGGAGAAGCACCGCTGATATAGCTGCCGATACCGAAACCGGCAACGGGAGCGCCTGCTTGAAGGAAATTCCGGATTCGTTCCGGGTTCATTCCGCCACTTATGAAGATTGAGACATGGCTGGCTCCCGACGCATCCAGAGCGGTTCTGACTCTTTTCACGAGGTCCGGGGTTACGCCGCCAAGCTCGCGGGGAGTATCGAGCCTGACACTGGCGAGCTTTTCTTTCAGGGCAGCGGCAACCCGGACGCTTTCTTCGGCTTCGTCAATGAAGGTATCGACAAGAGAAACCCGAGGAATCAATGAGTCAATGCAGTTATCGAAAGCCACCGTTGCTTTAACAGTATCTCCGAGTATAAGAATCAGAGCATGAGGCATTGTCCCGGAGGGACTGATACCGGCAAGCTCAGCTCCGGCGGTGCTCGAACAGCCGGAACATCCGCCGACGATTGCCGCGTAGTCCATGACGGCAGCGACGTTAGGATGAACATGGCGGGCGCCGAAACTGATAACCGGCAGTCCGGCGGCGGCATCGACACACCGGCGGGCGGCAGTCGCCCAGCCGCTGCAATGGGCGAGGATGCCATCGATGGCCGTTTCGTACAGCCCATAACTCCGGTAGGGAGCTTTAACACGAAGAACGACCTCTTTCCTGGTCATCGGCTCACCTTCGCCGAGAGCCCAGACTTCGCAGTCTATCCCGTTAAGGACTCTGGCAAGGAGGGCTTTAACTTCCTCGATGCCGCAGAGAAGGCCGTCCTGTGACGGGAAGACTTCCATGACGGCCATCGGGTCGGCGTTCTCTTTCTCCAGTATGGAGAGGGTGTGGTGAAAATAAACGTCTGCCGTTTTTCCTGAAAGAATGTCTTCCGACGGTACGAATCCGGGTTTCTTCATAGTCTGGCTGCTCCGATTACTTCAGTTTGACGCCAAGGACCTTTTCCATATGGTTGAGAGCAAAAGCATGGGCTGCCTCGTCAGGAGCAGCGACACACTTAAGGGGGATTTCAACCGTGTAGTCGCGGTTTCGGGCGTCAGCCGCGGTGTGCAGGACGCAGATGTTGGTTAAAACCCCGCAGATGATTACCTTTTCCGGTTTCAACTGGTTGAGGCGTTCTTCAAGGGTAGTCCCGAAGAAACCGCTGTAGCGGTGTTTCGGCATGTATTCGCCGTTGAATCCGGCCAGTTCCGGGATGATTTCCGCTTCCTCGGTGCCTTCGAGACAGTGAGGGGGAAACATTTCGAATTCGGCATCGTCGGAGGCGTGGTTATCGCAGAGATAGATGATATATGAGTCCTGATTGATTTCATCTTCGATAAGGTTCCTGACGTCGGGAATTATCGAACGACACTTTTCACCGAGGAAAAGCGGATGGCCTTCTTCGAGAAAACCCTTCAGCATATCGACGACGAGGACAACGTTTGACATAAAAATCCCATCTCTTCGGGCAGGATGAAAACGCTAGTGAATTACCACCCGTTTATCGCCCTGCAAGTCAGATATCTTGCCGATGACAGCCGCTTGGGGAAGGGCAGAAAGAATCTGTCCGGCGTCTCCGGGAGAACACATGACCGTCATGCCGACGCCCATATTGAAGACGTGGTACATTTCCATAATATCGATTCCGCCTCGCTCCTGAATCAGCCTGAAAATCGGAAGCACCGTCCATTTTGTCGAATCAAATTCCGCCATCAGCCCTTCGGGGAGGATTCTCGGCACGTTATCCAGCAGGCCTCCGCCGGTAATGTGGGCCATGCCCTTGATAACCGAAAGGTGAGGTTTAAGCTGATTGTAGTAGCACCGGTGAGGTTCGAGCAGTTCTTCCCCTAAAGTCCTGCCGAGTTCAGGCCAGAACTTTTCGAGTTCTTTTTTCGACTCTCCGAGAACAGAACGGACCAGGGTATAGCCGTTGGTATGAAGTCCGCTCGATGGCAACCCAAGTATCAGATCGCCGGCAACGATTTTACTACCGTTGATAATCCGGTCTTTTTCGACGACCCCGGTGATAAAACCGACCAGGTCGTAATCGTTTCCTGCGTAAACATCCGGCATTTCAGCAATTTCGCCACCGATAAGGGAACAACCGACCGCTTTGCAGGCATCAGCCATTCCCTGCACAATTTCAACAGTTTTATCAGGGACGACCTTGCCGATACCTATGTAATCAAGGAAAAAGAGCGGTTCGGCGCCACAGGTGAAAATATCGTTGAC
>CAYXEG010000016.1:13297-23208 GCA_964463875.1 uncultured Dehalococcoidales bacterium | reverse complement strand
TTGACGATATCGAGCCCGACCGTATGGTAGATGCCTAGAGTAACCGCTATTTTCAGCTTGGTACCAACACCGTCAACGCTGGAGATGATTACCGGGTTTTTATAGCCTTTAAACTCGAACATCGAGCCGAAAAGGCCGACATCGCTGAGAACTTCCGGGCGGAAGGTCGTCCTTGCCAGTTTACCGATTCTCTTAATCGCCCCGGATTTTGCATCGATATCGACGCCTGCTTCAGCGTATGTTTTCTTCATGACATCTCCTCCGTTAGAAGCGGTACCTACTTGCGAAACAACTTTTTAAATTTCCCGGCTCTCTTTTCTTTTCCCGAATCATCTTCGACAATAATCATTTCCCCTTTACAAATCCGGTAATACTCACAGGGGAATATGCCGCGGGGTTCCTCTCCCCGTGCCCTGACCGAATTTTGCCAGGCTTCCATTCCGGCCAGCACAAGTTCTATGTCAGCCGGATTCGTTAATTCGCGGCCGCATCTGTCGCACATTAATTTTTTCATTGTACTGCTCTATTGTAGCGGTTTACTTTTTCTTTCTCCAGCCGGTTGCCGCCAATGGCGCCACGGCCAGCCAGAGGGTGATAGTAACCAGCATGGCATTGACGTAGGAAATGGTATCGGTCAAGCCGACCTTCGGCCCGACGATATTCCATAGCGCCATAACGATTAACGAACTGAGAAAGAACCCTGGAATTGCCCCAAGTATTGCAAAATATCCAAACATATTATCTCTCCCGCTGATGTTTATTGACAAAGCGCCTGATTCTGGCAAGCGCTTCGATGATATTATCAAGGGAAGTTGCGTAACAGCATCGCACGTAGCCTTCACCATACCTGCCGAATGCCGAACCGGGCACGACGGCTACTTTCTCTTCGGTTAGAAGCCTCTCGGCAAACTCCTCCGATTTCATGCCGGTCGACTGAATCGAAGGAAAGACGTAGAAAGCGCCTTTCGGTTCGAAACAGGGGATTTTCATATCGGCGAATCCCCTGAGGATGACTTTTCGACGCTTGTTATAATCATCCACCATTTCTTTCACATTAGAATCACCGGTTTTCAAAGCTTCGAGAGCGGCGACCTGGGCCATCGTCGAAGCGCACATCATGGTGTACTGGTGGATTTTCGTCATAGCAGCGATTATCTCAGTCGGAGCCGCCGAGTAACCGATTCTCCAGCCGGTCATGGCGTACGCCTTGGAAAAGCCCCCGAGCAGGATAGTGTGTTGCTTCATGCCGGGCAGCGACGGGAAGCAGGTATGTTCGACACCGTAGACCAGCTTGGCGTAGATTTCATCCGATATGACAAGCAACCCCTTGCTCACCGCCAGGTCTCCGATATCAGCGAGTTTATTCCGACTCATCACCGCTCCGGTCGGGTTTGCCGGATAGCCGATTAATATTGCCTTTGTCGAGGACGTGATATATTGTTCGATATCTTCGGCACTTATTTCGAAATTGTTTTCCTGAGTGGTGGGGATTTTGACAGGGGTGCCACCGGCCATGACGATGCAGGGTTCATAAGCAACATAACACGGGTCAGGAATGATGACTTCATCTCCCGGATTCACTATTGCCCTGAGTGAGAGGTCGAGGGCTTCGCTGGAGCCGACGGTGATAAGGAGTTCCGACTTCGGGTCATAAACGACTCCATAGTCCTTCGCAAGTTGTTTGGCCAGTTCCTGCCGGAGTTCGGGAATCCCGGAGTTCGAGGTATACATAGTATAGCCTCGCTCCAGGGCGGCTATAGCCGCTTCGCTGATATGAAAAGGGGTGGAAAAATCAGGTTCACCGACACCAAGCGAAATCACGCCTTCGGTCGAGGCAAGGAGGTCGAAAAACTTCCGTATCCCGGATGGGGATAACCGGTTTACCTTGTCCGAAATCTGATATTTCATCTTCAGGGTAACAGGAACTTCCGGCATAGAACTCTCCCATTTTTTTTGGCAGGCTGGATACCTAAAGAATAACCGGCTGGCGTTTCGCTTCTTTTTTCTCGCCGATAATCTCTCCGTCTTCCTTGTACCTTTTCAGGATGAACTGAGTAACAGTTTCCTGGACCCCCTCGACATGCGAGAGTTTCTGCGAAACGAAATCAGCAATCTCGTGGTTCGTTTTACCCGTGACCATAACATAAAGATCATAGGTCCCCGATACGAGGTAGACAGTCTGAGTTTGCGGCAGGCGGTAGATTTTTTCTGCGATAGAATCGAACCCGGTATCTTTTTCAGGCTTCAGTTTGACTTCGATAAGCGCCCAGACTCTGTTTTCATCGAATTTTTCCCAGTCGATAATCGTTTTGTATTTAAGAATGGTTCGGTCATTTTCGGCGTCCCGGATAATGCGGGACACTTCCGAGGTCGTTTTACCTGTCATGGCCGCAATCTGTTTGGGCGAGGTACGGGCATCGTTTTCAAGTATCTTTAAAATCTCTTTGGGCATTTTTCAGCCTCCCGATGGTACTTTGGCTACTTTGTTCAGTCTGTCTCATTATAACAGAGTTCTACCGTTTTGTTATCGGTCGTTCGAACTATATACGTACTTTTCGAAGGAATATTTCCCCCCTTCGGTAATTTTTCCAGGTGAATGACATTACCTAGATAACGCGGCCGTCTTTTTGCGCCTTGTAATCAAGCAGCAGGCCGATAAGAATACAACCGATAATTCCGATTGCAGAACCGTAGGGCACACTGGAAAATGCCACCCCGAGAGCCGTCCCGATACCGGCACCGATACTTCCCATAATTCCGGTGTAATAGCCTTTATTCACCAGTTTGTGTTTTTCACGGAGGTGTTTGATAAACCGGTTAACGTCTTCCTGAAATATCCTGCTTTTCTCGTTATCGTTCGTTTGAATCACGGCGTCGATATCATCGGCGAGCCGGGTAATTCCGGCTTTCGTAGCCTGGCACTCTTCGCAGACATCGGAAAAAGAATCGATTTTCCTCGCCATGCGCAGAAACTGGTCAAGCTTGTATTTTTTAACGGTACGTTTATCGCTCAGGTCCATCACCATCTGAATTTTCTCGTGCACGCGCCGGTACCAGGGTGAGCCGCTCTCCAGTTCCTGAAGTTTTTTGTATATCGAGCTAGAAATGGTAACTGCCTCCAAAGTCAGTGTCATTCATAAGGGAATGTTATCGGTATGATGTTTACTATATCACGGATTCTACCGGAGCAACAACTGTACCGGTTGCTGAAAAACGGTGAAAAAACCGATTAAAGCGCCGGTTTCTGCCGGTGCCAGTCCGTTACCTGCTGGTAGGTATGGCTGATTTTGAGCAGGGTTTCTTCGGCGAACGGCTTTCCGATAAGCTGCATGCCGACTGGAAGCCCCTGTGAAAAACCGGCGGGTATCGAGATGGCGGGAACACCGGCGATATTAATCGGGAGGGTGCAGACGTCACTGAGGTACATCTGTAACGGATTATCGGTTCTCTCACCGATTTTGAAGGAAACGGTCGGTGACGTCGGGGTTACCAGGGCATCGACTTTCTTAAAGACCTCGTCGAATTCACGGCGGATAATCGTGCGCACTTTCTGGGCTTTCAGGTAATAGGCATCATAATAACCGGAAGAAAGGGCATAAGTACCGAGCATGATACGACGTTTCACTTCGGGTCCGAAACCATATTGGCGGGTTTTCTGCATCTGGTCCCACATGCTCTCGCTTTCCCGGTGCGAATACCCGTACTTGACGCCATCGTAGCGGGCAAGGTTCGCCGAGGCTTCGGAAGGAGCGATAATATAGTAAACTGCCAGGGCATATTCCGTATGCGGCAATGAAACTTCTTCGATAACCGCTCCCAACTTTTCCAGTTCGGTGACAGCTGCGCGAACAGCCATTTCAACGCCGGCTTCCATTCCTTCGACGAAGTACTCTTTCGGTACCCCAAGCCGAAGACCCCGGATATTTCCGGTGAGGCAGGCTGTGTAATCCGGAACACCCTGCGGTACCGAGGTAGAATCACGCCGGTCGTGTCCGGAAATGGCGTTCATGACCAGGGCGCAATCACGAGCATCTTTAGTAAGCGGGCCAATCTGGTCGAGAGAGGAAGCGAAAGCAACCAGCCCATAGCGACTGACCCGGCCATAAGTCGGTTTCAAGCCGGTGACGCCGCACAGGGCGGCGGGCTGGCGAATGCTACCGCCGGTATCCGAACCGAGGGCAAAGAGCGTTTCGTCGGCAGCTACAGCCGAAGCCGAACCTCCGCTACTGCCTCCCGGAACACGTTCAAGATCCCAGGGGTTGTGCGTTACGAAGAGAGCTGAATTCTCGGTCGACGAGCCCATAGCAAATTCGTCCATGTTGGCTTTGCCAATCATGACGGTCCCTGCATCGGTAAGTTTCTCGACGACAGTAGCATTGTACGGGGGAACGAAATTATCGAGCATTTTCGACGAACAGGTCGTCAGCACACCGCTCGTACACATGTTATCCTTGAAGAGCACCGGAATACCGGTGAGGGGAGCGGCCTTTCCTTCGGCGATAGTTTCATCGGCTTTTCGCGCCTGTTCGAGCGCCTGTTCACGAGTTATAGTCACGAACGCCCGAACCTTTCCTTCCACCCGGTCGATTCTCTCAAGGCAAGCTTCGGTCAGTTCTTTCGATGAAACCTGCTTGGTTTGTAAAAGTTCGGATGCTTCGTGAATCGTCAGTTGATTGAGACTGTTAATGTTAGTACCCCCCTGTATTACTATTCATCATCGCTATCATCACCTTCTTTGTTTTTTTCATTCCATATTTCCCAGCCTTCTTTAACGAGGAAGACGGTAATGATAATTCCTGTTACCGGGTCAGCCCACCAAAACCCGAACAGGTAATTCAGCCCAAGACCCAGAAGCAGAGCTACCGATAGAAAAGCACAGGCAATCGTTTCTTTCGAATCGGCTATCAGAGCTTTGCTTCCTATCTGTTTGCCCGTTTTATATTTTTGCCAGGCAATAACCGGCATGATAATCAGCGAGGCTGTCGCTATGAATAAACCGGCAACAGATGAATCAGGAACTTCAGCAGTTACAAGCTTTTTAGTCGATTCGTACAGTATATATAGACCGAGTATAAAAAAGGTAACAGCGACGAATTTCGTTGCCCGGTGCTCAATCTTTTCTTCCAGTTCCTCCGATATCTTCCCGTGCTGTCTCAGCCTCCATATCAGGACAAACCCGGAAAGCGATTCAACAATGCTGTCAAGGCCGAAACCGATGAGCGCAATGCTGTTGGCAATCCCCCCGAATACAATTGAAGCGATTGCTTCGAGTAAGTTGTAACCAACATTGAAATATTCGAGATAAAGGCCTTTTTTAAACAGCCGGTTATTGTTTATCTCTGACATAATTCAGCCGTTTATGCTCCGTGGTCTTCAAGAACGGCTTTGATTTTAAGATGTTCCGCTTCCTGGTCGGGAGCATTCGCCAGCACCTCACCGGTAGTCATCGAAGGTTCGATGATATCGTCACTGGTCACGTTCTGCTGAGCGATGGACTGAGCAGTCGGAGGAACGTTTTCAGTATCGACCTGCTTGAGTGTTTCGAAATGTTCCAGGATATCGGAAAGCTGTTCGCTGAGCTTATCGACATCTTCATCGGTAACGCCCACCCGGGCAAGCAGGGCAATATGCAGGACTTCTTCGCGGCTCAGTTTCACGGCTTTCCTCCAGGATAACAGATATGCTTACGAGCGATTATATCACCCGTATTCGCGAGTCTGCAAGAAAGCCGCATGGTATACTGGAAGGTATGAATAAGCCCCGGCTCGTTTTTGCCATCGTCAGTACGATTATTGAAGAACTCCTGATAGTGGTTATCGCGGTCTGGGGGCTTCCCCGACTGGGTATTACCGTGCCTGTATGGGTTATCCCAATCGTCATGGTCGTATGGCTCGTCTATTCGGTGTACACATTTAAGAAAGGTACCAGAGCACTGAAAACAGGGCATATCATCGGTTTTCCCAACATGATAGGCACTACCGGGACAGCCATGAGCCGGCTGGACCCGGAGGGTATGGTAAAAATCCGGGGGGAATTATGGTCGGCAACATCTACCGCCGGACCAATCGACCCCGGAAGCGACGTCATCGTCAGAGGTCAGCAGAGGCTGAAACTGGAAGTCGATACCATCAAGCCGGAAGATTATCCGGATTCTCAACGGCCGGTTCATCCTTAACCGGATTTTTCCCTCCGTCTCTCTTATAGAACAGAGATACCACGACCAGAATCAACCCCGTTATCAGCAGCACCAGGCTGAATATCTCGAGCGGCTTTATCGCAGCTTCTGCGAGGTCCAGCACCCATGTTTGGAGACCTGTCGGGATATCCATCTCAGGGAGTATTTTCTCGAACAGGAGCCGGCCCGCCCATACTCCGGCGTACTCGATGACCCCATACGTAAGGAGCGGTATGCCGAGCCGGCGGGTCACGGCTTTAACATCGCGGAGCAGAAGGATGACTCCCGCCACTGACAGGACGATAAGAGCGATGAAGCCGAAGAAAGTTATCCGAAATATCGATACATACGACTTCGTCTCGACGAGCGGTTCCTCGATTTTCGTTATCGCTTCATCGACAGTCTGCCTGACTTCGGTAAGCGAATTCTCGGAGTTGACGATGAATTCTGACAAGCTGCCAATATCCTGACCGAGCATCGTTTCGTCGACATCGATTTTTGAAGGGATATAGTCAACGATTTTATCTCGTATTTCAGAGTTGTATACCTGGGTAAGTTCGGCCCGGGATAATCCGGCCAACTGGGGAGGCGGCGATGCCAGAAATTCGGCCATTAATGCCTCTTCCATCGTTTCAACCAGGGGGTCGAGTACGAAGCTGATACGCAGGTGAGCTGTCGTTCCAAGCATATAATCAAGAAGCGGGTCGACGGCCTCAGCAAGCCGGGCTTCTATAGCCGGCTCGAGCGGTTCAACCACCGCGGGGATATATACATTGAGAAATGAATAATCGGAAGGGATGCTGTTTCTCAGTTCTACGGAAATAACATCGCTCACGCTGTCAACAAGCTCTAGTTCGTCCATCAGGAGAACGAAGAAATCATGGCTCAGAATCGTTTCCCGGAGCGTTCCTCTCAGGTCAACAGTCTGGCTGTCTCTGAGAATATAGTCGAAGGCATGAGAAGCAATTGTGGTAATATAGCCTTTCAGCTCGGGTTCTGTTTCTGAAACCGTATCGGTGACAGCAGTGACGAAATCCTCTGGCAAATTCCCATTTTCGGAATTCGAACGGAACATGATATCGACAAATTCCGAAATGCTTATCTCTTTTAACAGGGAATCGATAAAACCCGGATTCAGGAACGAATCACGGATGACGTCTCTTATCTCCGGCTGCTGCCGTTTTCCAAGCAGGAAATCGTAGATTGAATTTACAGCGACCTCCGTTCTTTCCTTGACGAGAGGCTCGATTTTCGGTGTCAGTTCCCTGATAAAGCCGGTTGCCTCGCCGGAATCCGGAGATGCGTCGATTTCGACGAATTCATCGACAAGTTCCGTAATACCGATTTCCTCTATTCTATCAACCACGAATTTTGGATTGAGTACGGTGCTGTTGACGGTATATAAAACACCAAAAACCAGCAGACTGAAAAAAAGCAGGGAGCAAAGAAGACCGACGCCGAAGTTTTTCATTTTTTACACCTTTTCGTCAATTGTTTCGAAAAACAACTGAAGAACGAATGCTCCATGATACCACAAATCCGGAAATCCACGGTAACTACCACGAATACCGCCCGGCCATAATCGAGCCTGCCAATACGGTTTACCTTGCGGCACCGAGGAACATGAGGGTATTATATACATAAGACAGGCGTAATCTATCACTGGGAAGTACATCATCAGGACGGATAATGCAGTACAGAGTAAGCTACCGGGATGAAAACGGATTCAGGCCGGGACCAATCGGATACCTTATCGGTATCAATCTGATTTTACTCATAATCACGCTCGTCGTACCGCGGTTGAGATTTGACCTCGGCCTGGCTCCTTTTGTCTTTCTTAACACGCCGTGGTCGTTTGTTATTAACCAACCCTGGACGATAATCACCAATCTATTCATCCATGCCGGTATCTGGCACTTCTTTACCAACATGCTGACGCTCTTCTTTTTCGGCAACTACCTCATCAGGCTAACAGGCAGCCGGGCTTTTCTCATCATCTATTTTCTGGCCGGGCTGATGGGGAATGGATTCTACCTTCTGCATGCCCAGCTATCCGAGCAGACGATGTATTCGGTAGCTATCGGCGCTTCAGGAGCGGTTTTCGGTATCGCCGGAGCATTGACTGTATTGCGCCCGAAACTCAAGGTTTTCGTTATTCCGATTCCGGTACCGATACCTCTCTGGGCTGCCATACTCGGAGGATTCCTCCTCCTTTCGATACCGGGCTTCGGCGGTAACATAGCCTGGCAAGCACACCTGGGAGGCTTGATAGTCGGGGCTTTAGCCGGCCTGTATTTCAGGAGAAAGACGCCGTACTACTATTAGAAAATCGACACCCTGAGAGCTTTATCCGGAAAAGAAATGAGTTCAAAAACCATAATCCGAACCTATATTAGCTGCGATGAAATTGAAAAAACGCTCGAGCGGCTTGCCGGCGACATCAACCGGGATTACCGGGATACAAACCCGCTGGTAATCGGCGTACTCATCGGTTCTTTCGTTTTTCTCGCCGACCTGGTTCGGAAACTCAAGTTTCCCGTGGAAATCGATTTTGTCCGGTTATGCAGCTACGGTTCTGGAACAGAGAGTTCGGGAGCGGTCAAGATGCTGCTGGAGCCGTCTATTCCGCTCGAAGGCCGGGATATCCTGGTAGTGGAGGATATCGCCGATACCGGGTACTCGCTGGCTTTCCTGATGGATTACCTGAAAAAGAAAACCCCTAAATCGGTCAAGCTCTGCGTCCTGATGGATAAACCATCGAGAAGAAAAGTACCGTTATCAATCGACTACACCGGCTTCACCGTACCCGATGAGTTCCTCGTGGGATACGGACTCGACTGCGATTGTAAGTACCGGAATCTCCGTGAAATTTGTATATTGGGTGACACCGAATAATGGACGAAAACCGAACTGATTTTAAGAAGGTTGATTTGCATATTCATACTCCGGCCTCAGTCTGTTATTCGGAACCTGCAGCAACTCCCGAATCGATTGTCGGTGCGGCTCTCGCCGCCGGCCTCGATGCTATTGCCGTAACCGACCACAATTCCGCAGCCGGAATCGATGCTATCAGAAGGGTAGCAGAAGGCAGATTAGCGGTTTTCCCGGGGGTTGAAATAACCACGAAGAACGGCCACTTCCTGGCATTGTTCGAGATTGGAACAGAGTCAGTCCGCGTCGAGGAACTTCTCGATTATGCCGGAATCGATAAGAACGGACGGGGCGACGCTCATACGGTTGCAGGTGATGAAACGGTGCTGACGCTGAAAAAGATTCAGGAATGCGGAGGAATCGTTATTGCCGCCCATATCGACCGGTGGCCGAGCGGCTTCATGGAATCGAAAACAACCCGGCGGCAGAAAAAATCAATTCACGAGTGCGAACACCTCGACGCGCTTGAGATTACCATTTCGGCCGACCGTCAAAAATGGCTTGACGGGACGGTCAGGGATTTTTCATTGCCGCGGGCCTGTATCCAGGGATCGGATGCTCACAAACCGGAGGAAGTCGGACGGCGTCCGGTTTACATAAAAATGGTAACTCCGAACCTTCAGGCATTACGACAATCTTTTCAACATTACAAAGATTGCATCTTTTTCCCGGATGATGTAGATAATAGTACTAAATAACCATCGAACAGGAGTGAGCATGGATAATCAGGACTATATCTACACGAAAGAAAACGGTATTGCTGTCATTACCATGAACCGGCCTGCCCAGAGAAACGCTCTCAATC
>CAYXEG010000016.1:4125-13287 GCA_964463875.1 uncultured Dehalococcoidales bacterium | reverse complement strand
AACTCGGTCGAAGACGCTTCAAAAGACGATGACATAAAAGCCATCATCATTACCGGGACCGGTGAAGCGTTCTGCTCCGGGGCGGATGTCAAAGCCATGGCTGCCGGTCAGTTACAGCAGGCGGAAGAAAAAGCACCGAAAGACGCCGAACCGGGCAGGCGTGCGCCTTTTGCCATGCAGTTCAGAAACTGCCCGAAACCGATAATCGCCGCCCTGAATGGGGTAGCGGTCGGAGTCGGTCTCGATCTGGCTCTCTCCTGCGATATCCGAATCGCTTCCGATAAAGCCCGGGTGACCGTCGGCTATGTCAGAAGGGGCATGGTGCCGGCGGCGGGAAGCGCCTGGTATCTTCCCCGGCTGCTGGGGCTCGATAAAGCTTTGAAAATAATCTGGACAAGCGAGATGATTGACGCGAAGGAAATGGAGCAACTCGGGCTGGCAACTATGGTCGTGCCGGATGAGGAACTGATGGATGCGGCAATCGAGCTCGCCGAACAGATTGCCAAAGCTCCGATGCTGGCAGTGCAAGCCGCCAAGCAGTCCGTCTATGAAAGCATGAGCGTCGATATTCAGGAAAGCCTCGACCTTACCATGAGAATACGTCGGGAACTTCTCGGCACACGCGATTACAAGGAAAGCGCCACCGCGTTTGTCGAAAAAAGAGAACCGACCTTCAAGGGGGAATAAGATGGTTAACAGCCAGCTTATCGGTGTTGCCAGAGGTGAAATTCCCGCCGACCTGATTCTTTCGAACGCTAAAATCGTTAATGTTTTCACCGGGGAGGTTCAGGAAGGGAATATCGCTATTCACCAAGGGTTCATCGCCGGAGTCGGGAATTATACCCAAGGTGAAAAGACAATCGACCTGAAAGGGAAATTCCTGGCACCGGGTTTTATCGACGGCCATGTCCACCTCGAAAGCTCGATGCTCGATGTCCCCCAGTATGTCCGGGCGGTCACGTCACACGGTACGACCGGAATCGTCACCGACCTCCATGAAATCGCTAATGTTGCCGGCCTCGAGGGAATGCGGTACGTCCTCGACGCAGTTGCCGACCTGCCGATGGACTTGTATCTGATGGCACCTTCCTGCGTTCCGGCGACCCATCTTGAATCGAACGGGGCAATTCTCGGCAAGGAAGCAATTGCCCAGGTCCACAACTGGAAAAACTGTATCGGATTGGGCGAGGTGATGAATTATCCGGGTGTCATCGCCGGAGACGAAACGATGCTTGGTAAAATAGCTCTTTTCGAAGATAAACTGGCTGACGGCCACGCTCCGGGAGTGAGTGGAAGAAACCTCGATGCTTACATTGGAACCGGGATTTATTCCGACCATGAATCGGTGACGCTCGAAGAAGCACGGGAAAAACTTGAGCGCGGTATGTACGTCATGATACGCGAAGGCTCCTCTGAGAAAAATCTTGAAGCGCTCCTTCCGCTCGTGACTGATATAACGTACAAGCGCTGTCTGTTCGTGGTCGATGACAGGAACTGCTACGACCTGCTCCACGACGGCGATATCGATGCCGTCGTGCGGAAAGCTATCTCACTCGGGCTCGACCCGGTACGGGCGATTCAGCTCGCTACCATCAACACCGCCGAATACTTCGGCCTGCGGAAAACCGGAGGCATCGCTCCGGGATACCGGGCGAACCTGACAGTCATCGATGATTTACAGAGCTTATCTATCAACAGTGTTTATTACCAGGGATTAAAAGTTGCCGAAAAAGGCAACTCGCTGATAACAGTCAGCCCGGCAAAGGTGACCCGACCGACCGGTACCGTTAAAGTGAAACCATTCGGGAGAGACGCCCTGAAAATCACGCCGAGGGATGATGTGTTCCCGGTTATCGAAATCGTACCCGGCCAGATAATCACGAAAAAAATCTTCGAGAAGGTGGTTCCGGTCGACGGTGAGATAGTGCCGGATATCGAGAGAGATTTACTGAAAGCAGCGGTGTTCGAACGGCACCATGCCACCGGGAATATCGGGGTCGGGCTGATAAAAGGATTCGGCCTGAAAGAAGGGGCGCTGGCTTCTTCGGTTGCCCACGATTCACATAACATCGTCGCTATCGGCACGAACGATGACGATATCATCCTGGCCATCAAAGAGATAGAAAAGATGCAGGGAGGGCTGGTAGCAGTTGCGGGCGGAAAAGTCATGGGAAGTCTGCCGCTGCCGGTGGCGGGGCTGCTCTCGGAAAAGTCGCTCGAAGATGTCGTTGCTGAACTCGGCGTCCTTGAGAAAACGGCGCAAGATATGGGAGTTAAACCCGCTTCACCGTTCGCCACTCTGTCATTTGTGGCGCTGCCGGTTATTCCCGAGCTGCGATTAACCGACCTGGGAATCGTGGACGTTCTCGAATTCCGCCTGATATAGAACCGGCAACGGGAAAAATTAAAGGGGGCACTTTTACAAAGCGCCCCCTGATTATTTCCAGGGCTCGTTATTCTTTGCTGGGAGGAGCGGGGTTTTTATAGCCTTCGTAAAGAATTGTCGGGACAAGCTTTATCAATTCATCGACCGTCCAGAGGCCCTCTTTCTTATCGATGGCTTTCTGCTTGACCGGTTCCGAGTACATGGCGATATTGCCGCCGGTGACATCGAAAACCTGGCCGTTAATCTCAGCGGCTTCATCGGTGCAGAGGTAGATGAGGAAAGGGGTAAGGGTCATCGGGTCGGGAAGATTGGTAAGTTCCTCGTAGCGCTCCCTGGTCATCAAACCGGCCTCATAGCGTTTCTTGAAGCCTGCCTGGATATCCTCGCTGGCAGAAAATCGGGTCGAGGCGGTGGGGGCGTAGGCATTGCAGGTCACGTTATACCTGCCCATCTCGCGGGCGACCGCCCGGGTCAAGCCGACAATCCCGGCCTTGGCGGCTCCGTAATTACAGTGGCCGACGGTTCCCAGCCAGGCAGTCGATGTGGTGTTGATGATTCTTCCCCATTTCTGTTCTCTCATCAACCCGCAGGCAAACCGGCTGGTATTGAATGATCCCTTCAGGAAAGATTCGACACTGATATCCCATTCCTCTTCGGTCATATTCCAAATCATGTGCGGCCTGTCCGAACCGGCGTTATTGACAAGTATATCCAGCCTGCCGTAGGTATCTTTGGCGGTTTTAACAATCTGTTCGGCAACACCGAATTCGGCAACGTTGCCAAAAAAAGGCATGGCTTCTCCGCCAATCGACTTAATCTGTTCCGCGGCAGTCCCGGCATCGCCTCCCTCGGTTCCCTGGGTCCGGTTATTAGTGATGACGATAGCGCCTTCCCTGGCAAAAGCAATGGCGATAGCCAATCCTATTCCCTGGCCTGAACCGGTTACAATCGCTACTTTATTCTTGAGCCTGTTACCCATGATTCGATTCCTCCTGTAATTACCCGTACCGATTTTAAATTGTTCCTGTTACAGACGGCAGGATAACGGTTGCTTTACCGGTAGTGGTGGTTTCTCCGCTCCCGTTCTCCAGCCAGATATGACAGTCTACCATATACTGATTATCTTCGATATACTTTCTTACAACGGTTCCCCGGCACGTCCAAGTCTCCCCATCCTGCGGTTCGGTCATGGTCTTCATGTTTCGGGGATAATCCATCGACCGGTAACGGATAGAGAGGTTTTTCAACCTCCCTTCGTCTCCCATCCAGTCGGTCAGCAACTGGATAAGCCATTGCCGTTTCAAAGCTCCCTGAACAACCGGTTTACCGACGCCGGCAGCCCGGGCGAAATCGGTGTCGTAATGGAGCGGATTGAAATCGCCGCTCGCTCCCGCCCACCTGACCAGCATCATGGTGGTGGCGATTTTTTTCAACGATGGTATTTTCGTATCTTTTTCAAGGTCTTCCCAGTAGAGTTGCCCGGCCACCTGTTCCTCCGATTATCGATGGGTTGTCGTTACATTCGATATTGCGACCGTTTTCCCTGCCTGATTGGTGTAAACGGATTCGGTGAAGAGAAATATCGCCTTTTCATCGGCTTTACCCCGTTCAGCAATATTCTTAACCCGGTACTCGGCTGTAATGGTATCGCCGACTTTAACGGGTTCGAAAAACTCGTATTCGATACCGCTGTCAAAGGTTTGGGTGTAACCGGCGTCGATGAGTACCTTTATGATATCGCCGAGGCCGGTAATGGTGTTATGCTCCGTATCCCGGCTGTCTCCCCAGTACCAGGGTGAAGAAAGGTAACCGGGAGGGGCGATGAGCGAGCCGTACCCGGTCGAAGCAGCGTATACGAGGTCAGTATACAGCGGATTAGGTTCGCCGACTGCGTCAGCGAACCGTTTCACCGATTCCTTTTCGATATCGAAAACGGTTTTTCCGAAGGGCTTACCGACTAAGTTCCGGATATCTTCGGGTATCATCAGCCATCCTGTTAGAAAATTATTACGAATTTGAGTTGTTTGAATTCTATGATGGTAATCGTTTTATTGTCAAGATAAGGGTATAATGGTTCCGCACATACGTGATTATCGGTTCGGTTGACTTCATGGAAAAACATTTGTAGAATTGGCTTGCATTGTCGGTCGCATGAAGGACAAAATCCTATCAATCGAGTAACAAAAAACAATAACGATAAAAGGCAGGTGAACGATGGATTTAGGATTAAAAGGAAAAGTTGCGGTTGTTACCGGAACAGGGCGCAAAGGAGCGATGGGGGCGACCATCGCCATGGTTCTCGCCCAGGAAGGGGCAAAGATTGCTTGTGTCGATATCGTCCAAGCAGGGGCTGAGGAAATTGCCGCGGACATCGCTAAAGCAACCGGGGTTAAAACGATGGCCTTGAAAGTCGACCAGACAAAACCCGAACAGGTAAAAGAAGCGGTCGCGAAAATCAACGCCGAACTCGGCCCGATTGACATTCTGGTGAACAATGCCGCTCTTCTCGCGCCGTTCGGTCGTGTCGAGAAACTCGACCTGAAGGACTGGGAAAACATGTTAAGCGTCAACCTCGACGGCGTTTACTACTGGACCAGGGAAGTCTGGAATACTATGGCCGAAAAGAATTTCGGACGCATCATCAACATTTCATCCATCGCCGGTATCATGGGAGGATTCGGACAGGTCAATTATTCTGCCTCCAAAGCCGGTGTCATTGCAATTGCCAAGACCGCAGCTATCGAAGGCGCCAGGAAAGGCATCACGGCTAACGCCATATCCCTCGGTGTCGTCGCTACCGGCCAGGCAGCGGAATCGAATGACTCCACCGAAAGAATCAAAGCACGAATCGCTATGAGAAGATTCGGCGACCCAATCGATGTCGCAAATATGGTCGCTTTCATCGCCTCGGACAAAACCGGCTACGTTACCGGACAGGATATCCATGTCATGGGTGGAATCGACCTTTTCACCTACTAATTAAACGAACGAAATCACCGGGAGAGGGCGTGCATATGCCCTCTCTTTTTTTTCCCGGCGTTTTACAAAATATTCGTTCGGGTGGTATAATTTTACCCGGTGACTACTCCCGACCTTTAAGTTAGTCCGGAGAGGCTAGCAAGGGTGATACCGGGAAAGGTATGTTGTAACCTCTTGCTGGCCGGCGAGAGGTTTTTTTATGTCTTCGATTTCAGTCATGAACAGCCGCGATATCGCCCGCAGCCTGGCCCGCATCTCCCATGAAATAATCGAGCGGAACAAGACGACGGATAACCTTATCCTGGTAGGGATTCACACCCGCGGCGTTCCGTTGGCAAACCGGCTGGCGACACTCCTTGAGCAATTTTCCGGTACGCCGGTACCAACCGGCACTCTCGACATCAGCGCCCACCGGGATGATATTCCATGGAAAACGACCCCCGAAGAATCCCGGAACACGCATATTCCCGGGAACATCGATAACAAGGCAGTCATTCTTGTCGATGACGTTCTCTATACGGGAAGAAGCATCCGGGCTGCCATGGACGCTCTCATCGAACGGGGAAGGCCCCAGTCGATACAACTGGCGGTACTGGTCGACCGGGGGCACCGCGAGCTGCCGATTAAAGCCGATTACGTGGGAAAAAATATCCCCAGCGCCCGCCATGAGGATATTATGGTGAAGCTGCAGGAAACCGATGAAATTGATGAAGTACTCATCACAAAAAACCTTCGGGTTGAAGAAAAGGGGTAATATCAGCCGGAGGAGCAGTTTGAAAGGAGAAAAGATGTCTTTATCGGGAAGAAGCCTGGTAACAATCGATGACCTGTCAACTGATGAAATAGAAGCGGTATTTTCCCTGGCTGAGAGGATGGAAGGCGATGTCTACGGTCAAAGCAGCATCTGCCACGGCATGATAATGGCCAGCCTGTTCTTCGAACCCAGCACCCGGACACGGCTTTCCTTCGAGGCAGCCATGCACCGGTTGGGGGGAAATGTCATCGGCGTTTCGGATGTAAAATCAACCTCGCTGGCGAAGGGTGAAAGCTTGGCCGATATGGCGAGGATAATCGGCAGCTACGCAGACATTATTGTGATACGGCACCCCTGGGAAGGAGCCGCCAAGATTGTGGCCGACTACGCCGGGATTCCGGTGATAAACGCCGGCGACGGAGGCCACCAGCACCCTACCCAGACATTGCTCGACTTGTATACAATCAAGAAAGAAAGGCACACGCTTAAAGGCCTGAAAATCGCCTTGTGGGGAGACCTGAAATACGGCAGAACCACGCACTCACTGATATTCGCTCTCGCTAAATTCGGAGCGAATATTCTTTTTTGCCCCAGTCCGGGACTGGAAGTGCCGCCGAATGTCATCAGAAAACTGGTCCATGAATACGGTGGCGAGGTGGAAGTGACGGAAGGAAAACAGAAGAAAAATTTATCATTCCCTCTCGACGCCGTCTACATGACACCGGACAGCCCTCACCAGTTGGCGATGATGCCGGATGTCAATATCGAGGTTGAACTGGGTAAAGGCGTGGATGCCCTGTACGTGACGAGAACCCAGAAAGAGCGGTTTTCGGAAGCCGAGAAACAGAATAATGCCGGGGCTTTCCCGGTCGTCGACCAGGCCTTCATGCGGGGCAAGGAGTTCAGTAAAACGCTGGTCATGCACCCGTTGCCGCGAGTCGACGAACTTGCCTACGACATGGATACCGACCCTCGCAGCATGTATTTCAAGCAGGCAGCCCACGGCGTGCCGATTCGCATGGCCTTACTGGCGCTACTGCTCGGATGTAAAGAGTGCGAGGTCCCGGAAGCATGCGGCACGGTGAGACAAAAAATTGACTATCCGGTGTATAATCGGGGATACGGCGTAACCTGCCCCAATCCGAAGTGCGTGACCGTGCAGGAAACGGAGACGAAATACCTTTCTTCGGAGTTTCTCATTACCAGCCGGGACCCGATTACCCTTCGTTGCGTCTACTGCGAGCATGGTTTCGAACCGGGGTTCGTCGCCAGCGCTGACTGGCACGAAGGGACGGTGAATAACCGGATATACCACAGCGCGAGAAGCCACTTCGCGAGGACGATAAAAACGGAGAACCTGCTGCTTTTCGATACCGAACGGCAGGCACAGGCAATGGGATTTAAACCGGGCACCTCGGTAACCGGCAGCCCCAGGAAGCAAGGATGAACGAACCGTTACTGGTAAAAAACGGAAGAATAATCGACCCGACGGCAGGAATTGATGCTATCGGCAGCATCGTTATCGATACCGAAGGCAACATCGACCGGATAGAAACCGGGTATCATGGTTCGGATACTGAGAACTACCGGGTTATCGACGCCAAAGGGATGGTTTTGTGTCCCGGCTTTATCGATCTCCACTGCCATCTCCGGCAGCCGGGATACGAAGCGAAGGAAACCATCGCAACCGGAACGCTGGCAGCGGCTAAGGGAGGGTTTACCACCGTTTGCTGCATGCCGAATACCAGCCCGCCTCTCGACAGTCCGGAAATGATTGAACGGATAAAAGATATCGCCCGCTGCGGAGGCTCGGTACGAGTGTTACCAATAGGCTGTGTTACGGAGGGGAGGCAGGGCAAGCGGCTGGCGCCACTCGCGGAAATGGCAGCAGCAGGCGTTGCCGGTTTCAGCGATGACGGGTCACCGGTCTATGATGCCGAACTGATGGAGCAGGCTCTCAGACTGGGTTACAAATTGGATGTGCCGGTAATAGAACACTGCGAAGTGTTAGAACTGGCCGCGGGCGGCGTCATCAATGAAGGCAGGGTTTCCAGACAGCTCGGCCTGAAAGGGATACCGGCTGCCGCAGAAGAGGAAATGGTTGCCCGCGATATCCGCCTTGCCACAAAAACCGGCGGATGGGTGCACATCGCCCACGCCAGTACCTGCGGCTCGGTCGAGCTGATTCGAAGGGCGAAAGCCGAAGGAATACACGTCACCGCCGAGGTAACACCCCATCACCTGACCCTGACTGAAGACGAAGTGATACAACACGGGTCTCTGGCAAAGGTGAATCCTCCTCTCAGGACGAAGGAAGATATCGACGCTCTCATTGACGGGCTTAAAGACGGAACAATCGACATTATCGCCACCGACCATGCGCCTCACGCTCCCGGCGATAAACCTGATGATATGGAGAAGGCGGCTTTCGGTATCAGTATTTTCGAAACAGCCCTGGCAAGCCTGATGGGGCTGGTTCACCAGGGGCGAATCGGGCTTCCCGAACTGCTGGATAAGATGACGCGAAAACCGGCGGAAATCCTCGGCTTGCGGCCTGACATACCGGGAACACTGAAAAAAGGTACTCCGGCGGATATCGTGATATTCGATCCTGAAAAAGAATGGACCGTCCGGCCGGAACAATTCGTCTCGAAGGGAAAGAACACCCCTCTCGGAGGGACAATGGTAAAAGGCCGGGTTGTCATGACCGTCGCAGCCGGAAAGATTGTCTACAAGGAGCCATTTTGATTCAAACAGAAGGCAGAGTTATCGAAGTAAGAGAAATCAGCCAGAAGCTCGACAGGCCGTCCGGCCGAAGCGTTAATTCAAGTTTCATTATCACTTTCGAATGTCCGGAAATAGCCTCGCAGGCGAAGCCGGGTCAGTTCGTGATGGTCCGCTGCAATACCGGAGAAACAATTTTACCCCGGCCGATCAGTATCAACCGGGTTAACGGCAACGAATTAAGCCTGTACGTGGCGGTTCTGGAGAACGGAAAAGGTACCGGATGGCTGCACGAGAGGAAACCGGGGGAACGGGTGAA
>CAYXEG010000016.1:0-4115 GCA_964463875.1 uncultured Dehalococcoidales bacterium | reverse complement strand
AACTTAAGGGCAAAAGATGTTATACAAATATTCGGTCCGCTCGGTAACGGATTTCTTCTTGAGCCCAAGATGAAAAAAATCCTTCTCGTTGCCGGAGGCATGGGTATTGCTCCGCTGGTTTTTCTGGCGGGAGAAGCCCGGAAACAGGGCAGAGACGTTACGCTGCTCTACGGGTCACCCGGAAAGAACCGGTACCCGGTGGAGGACTACGTTCCGGAAATCGACCTCGAAATAGCTACCGAGGACGGTTCGGAAGGATATCACGGCCTGGTTACGCATCTGATAACAAGCCATATCGATACCGCCGATTGCGTCTGTATCTGCGGCCCTTCGGCAATGTACGAATACATTTACCGCAATCGGGAAACCCTGCTGCGTGATAAACCCTCTTTGGTTTCACTAGAAACCAGGATGGCCTGCGGACGGGGAATCTGCTACGGTTGCACCATCGAAACGAGAAACGGTTCCCGCCGGGTATGCGAAGACGGGCCGGTCTTCAACCTCGATGAGCTTAAGTATTGACAGTAAACATCTAAGCTGTTATAACTGTTATAGTATTTAACATTTACATGGAGCGATAGTATGGCAGTAGTCGAAGCGCATAATCTGACCCGGAAATTCGGTCACATTACCGCGGTTGAAAACGTCAGTTTCGAACTGCACGAAGGGGAGGTCATGGGGTTTCTCGGCCCGAACGGTGCCGGGAAAACGACCACGATACGGATGCTCGCCGGTATCATCGCCGCGACGAACGGGTACGCGGTCATCGCCGGACACCGTACCGATGCCTCACCCGAAAAACTCCATGAAGCAATCGGCCTGCTGACCGAAACCCCCGGGTTTTACGAAGGTTTGACCGCCCGGCAGAATATCGAATACTACGCCGGCTTTTACGAGAACATCGATGCCGTTCGGCAAATGGAGAAATACCTCTCAATCACCGGCCTGTTCGAGCGGCGGAACGATAAAGTCGGCACCTACTCGAAAGGAATGAAGCAACGACTGGCCCTGGCGAGAGCCCTCATCCACGAACCGAAGGTAATATTTCTCGATGAACCTACGTCGGGACTCGACCCCGAAGCCGCCCGGGAAGTCCGAAACCTGATTTCCGAATTAAGCCGGGAGGGGCGGACGATTTTTCTCTCGACTCACAACCTGACGGAAGCGGAGCAACTCTGCCGAAGAATCGCCGTCGTTCATACCCGGTTACTGGCACTCGATACGGTGGAGGATTTACGGCAGAAGTTGTTTAAACACCAGGTCGTCGTCACGCTGAACGGTTCAGCTGAAGCACTAACCGGACAACTAAAAAAGCTACCGTTCGTGCGAGGCATCGAAGCCGTCGAAGACAGGCTGGTTATCGAACTTGATAATCCCGACAGCGACCGGCCGGACCTGGTGAAAAGCATCGTCGACTCGGGCGGCCGAATCATGGCGGTTTCGGAACAGCACCATTCGCTCGAAGAAGTGTACCTTAATCTGGTAAAGGAGAATTCGAATGTCGACCAGGCGGATTCTTAATGTCCTGAAAAACGAATGGCGGGTATTGAGAGGCCAGACCGATACTATCATGCTGATGGCCCTCGTTCCCGTGCTGCTGCTCGCTCAGGTTCTGCTGATTGTCTGGCTGGTTGACAGGTTCGGCGGCGGAGCAATCGTTACCAATTCATTTTTTACCGAAACGCTGAACGCAATGGCCAGGGTGTACCCGGGAGCCGCCGAATTAGGCGATACTGACCGGGTCCGGTTACTGCTGCTGACCCAGGTGAACATGTACGCGCTGCTGATTCCGACGATGGTGGCTATCTACGCCGGAGCGTATGGAATCGTCGAAGAAAAGGTTTCCCGGAGCCTCGAACCCCTGCTGGCAACCCCGGTACGAACCTGGGAACTGCTGCTTGGTAAAGCCCTGGCCGGATTTATACCGGCCATGATTATCACCTGGGGCGCGGCGGCCCTCTCTTTGCTCGGGATAACCATCCTGGGCTGGGGCTACCTGATAGGGGAGTTTACCGGGGTTATCTGGCTGATAAACTTTCTTCTCATTTCACCGGCGATTGCCATGCTGAGTTTTCTTCTCGGGATAATCGGTTCGTCACGGGCAAAAGACCATAAAAGCGCCCAGAACCTGGTGTTGTTCATCGTCTTCCCGGTGTTTCTGCTGATAGGCCTCCAGGTTACGGGAATAGTGGCGTTCACTCCGGTAAACATTTCTCTTTTCGGAGCCGGGCTTATCATCATCGATATCCTGGTGCTGAGAATGGCGGTACGGTTATTCCGGAGAGAATCGATTATTCTTCGTTGGCGCTAACCGGGAAAGAGCCGGCCAGTCAGATATCCGCAAAAGGTACAGGTAACAGGCCTGAAAATCCAACAATATGCTTAGGTTATTCCTTGACTTTGCGCAGACTCATTGCATATAATAAGCTTGATTCCGGTAACTACACGACATAACATACGGAAGCATTTCTTTAGAAGGTGAGAAAAATGGCAAATCAAATTGGTAAAAGGTATCGCTGTGATAAATGCGGTGCGGAATTCATCGTAACCAGAGCAGGAAACGGCACAGTAACCTGCTGCGGCAAGCCGATGGAACAGAAGAAATAGGGGGTACGTAGCTAATGGCGAGTCAACTAGGTAAAAGATATCGCTGCGAAGTATGCGGAACAGAGATTCTTTGTGTTAAAGCAGGCGAAGGCGTCATGACCTGCTGCGATAAGGAAATGAAGGTTCAGGAACCTAAAACAATCGCTTCTTCGGATTAATCTGAATCCTCTGCCGGATACTATCTGAATATCCAACAGAACCGTAGAGATAAGAACAGCTCTCGAAAGAGAGCTGTTCTTTTTTGCTTCTACGCACCGAATTTTCCCCGGCTTTCGTTCGACAGTCCTTATCTGTTGATAAGAGACATGAACTCGGCACGGGTTGTCGAGTTACTGCGGAAGGTTCCGCGCAGGGCGGATGTCTGAATGGAGCTGCCCGGTTTTTTAATTCCCCGCATCATCATGCAGAGGTGTTCCGCCCTGATGACAACGCCGACTCCGTCAGGACTCAGCCCCTCATTGATAGCATCCGCAATCTGAGATGTCATGCGTTCCTGAATCTGGGGACGGCGGGCGACAATTTCGACAACACGGGCAATCTTGCTGGCGCCTACGACACGACCGGCATCGTTCGGAATATAGCCGACGTGGGCTGTTCCATAGAACGGCAGCAGGTGGTGCTCGCACATCGAATAGAAAGGAATATCCCGGAAGATAATCATTTCACGGTGGCCTTCGGTAAACTCAACCGAGAGAACGGACTTTGGGTCAACGTTGAACCCCATGAATATTTCGTTATACATCTCGGCTACCCGTCCGGGTGTCCCTTTCAACCCTTCTCTTTCAGGGTCTTCACCGATTGCTTCGATGATAGACAATACGGCTTTTTTAATTGTTTCTGTATCCAATTTAACCTCCTGACTGGCAGTGTTTTCTCCTTTTGATATTATCACATTTTCAACAGTCTGTGCCGAACACCGGAACTACGAGCGTGGATGGGCGGTTTTGAGGAACAGGACGAGGATACCGAGAGCGATACCGGTACCGGTAAAAACGAGAATACCCGGCAGAAACGAACCGGTTATGTCTATCAGTCTGCCGGCGAGGAGCGGCCCGCTGAACCCGCCGATTTGGGCGATACAGAAAAACAACCCTCCGGCTTTCCCCATGTGTCTGGCGCCTACATCCGGGTCATCCATCAGTACCAGCATCAGCATTGGCAGCAGCGTCGGCGCGGTCAGGCCGTAGGCAACCAACCCGAACGATTTAGCCCATGAAGACGCGGCGAAGGTGGTAAACAGGCCTGCCGCCAGGACGACTGCAATCAGGGAGAGGTACCTGCCGCGTTTTGACGCCGGAACGAACCTTGGGATAAGCAGTACTGCCGGAATGGCCGTTACCAGGGGAATGGAGGTCATGTAACCGGCCGTTTCGGGGGTAAATCCCTGGACTTCGAGCATCTTTGGCAGCCACTGGTAAAAACCGTGCTCGCCGAAGAGGGTGAGAAGCCCGGCAAGGAGAACGATACGGACGGTTCTGACCTTGAAAAGATACTTAAAAGAAGACAGC
>CAYXEG010000015.1:0-31964 GCA_964463875.1 uncultured Dehalococcoidales bacterium | reverse complement strand
CAAAACATTGAAAATTTCAAAAGAACGATAATAACCGGGATAGAAGGAATCGAACGCCCGTTTGTTAAAAAAAACGGAGAGATTTTCTGGGTAAACGTCAGCAATGTCCCGGTGAAAAAAGGAGATGAACTGGATTACGTCATTGCTAACTGGACAGATATCACCGAAAGCCGGGAAGCAAGAGCGCTCTATTCGACGATTTCCCGCAGCGCCCCGACCGGTATCTATATCTACCAGGCTAATCGGTTTCGCTTCGTTAATCCGCATTTCCAGAGAATGACCGGCTATACCGAAAAGGAATTGCAGGGTATGACCTCCGATGAGCTTATTCATCCCGATGATATGGACGCCGTGAAGGAAAACTCCATCGCCATACTGAAGGGGAAAAGAAACACTCCCTACGAATTCCGGTATACGACACGCGCCGGAGAAATCAGATGGGCGCTGGGAACAATCAGCTCAATTCACTTTCTGGGTAAACAGGCTGTCCTCGGGAACTGTGTGGATATCACCAGGAGCAAACATGATGAGGAAACGTTGCGGTTCGCCGCTATTACCTTGCGCTCCATCAATGAAGCCGTCATAGCTCTCGATACCGGGAATAAAATATCCTTCTGGAATGAGCGATGCGAAGAATTGTTCGGCGTCAGGCAGGTTGATGCCCTCGGTAAACATTTTTTCGATATTATTACCGTCATCGAGGAATACCCGGGGCACGCGGAAGAACGACTGAAAAAGCTGCAAAAGCAGGGCAGCAACCGGGAACAACAACTGTACCGTACCCCGAAAGGCGATATCTGGGTCGATGCCAGCGCCCAGGCAATCAAGGACAGCAACGGACAGTATGGTTTTGTCATACTTGCCTCCGATATCACTCAAAGAAAAAACATGGAACAAGCTCTCCGTCACAGCGAAGAAAAGTTTTCCGAGATATTCTATGCCAACCCCCATCCGATGATTATCCTCGCTCCTGATACCGGCATCATCGCCGAAGTCAATAAATCTTTCCTGCAGATGTCCGGCCTGACGAAAGAATACTGCGCCGGGAAAACAATCACCGACCTGGGATTATGGACGGACGAACGCGACCGGAGGGCTTTTATCCGGGCTATCCTGGAACAAGCCAGTATCGAAAACTTCGAAACCCGCGTTTTGATGAAAGCGGATGATATTAGAAACGTCATTCTGACGATGGATACTATTACTATTTCCGGAGAGATTTTTAAAATTGTCGCCATGAGAGATATCACCGAAATGAAAAAGATGCAGGAACACCTCATGGTTACGGACCGCCTCGCCTCGATTGGCGAACTGGCAGCCGGCATCGCTCACGAAATAAATAATCCTCTCACCTCCGTTATCGGCTTCTCTGATTTCCTCGTGGCTGATAAGAACATCCCGGAGAACATCCGGGAAGAAATAACTATCATCAACAAGGAAGCCATCCGTGCCGGGCAGGTCGCCAACCACCTGCTGACATTCGCCCGAGGGCACCAGGATATGAAAACGATGGTCGATGTCAATGAAATAATCGGGCAAGTCTGTACAATCCGCCTGCATGACATGGAACTCAATAACATCGAGGTCGTAAAAAATATTGAGGAAAAGCTGCCCGGTATTTACGGAAATGACTACCAGCTTCAGCAGGTGCTGTTTAATATTGTCATCAATGCCGAATATTTCATGAAAGAAACCCGCTCCCGGGGCAGGCTGGAAATAAAAACCGAGCATACTGATAACCTGGTACGTATCACGATTTCCGATAACGGCCCCGGTATCGAACCGGAAAACCTCAAGAAAATTTTCGACCCCTTCTACACCACGAAAGAGGTCGGCAAAGGTACCGGTCTTGGTTTGAGTATCTGCTACGGAATTATTTCCGAACACGCAGGCAGAATCTGGGCGGAAAGCGTCCCCGGGCACGGAACCACCTTTCATATCGAACTACCCCTTCCCGGTCGTTCGATAAAGCCTTGAACGGTGCCTGCACGACAGGTTCGGTAAAAACAACGTCCTCGAATCAGTCTTCAGTGAAAGGCGTAACAGAGAGTGCCCGATTGAATACGCTTGGGTTATAATAAGGTTAAGATTATTCATCCGAAGGCAATGGGCAGAAACCGGAGGATGATACAAAGAAAGAAGCAATAAGGGAGGTAGGTAGGGTTGAGAAAAATAGTGGTTGTTACGGTAATAGCCCTCATGATAGCCGGCGTAATGAGTTCTCTGGCAGGATGTGCCGGCGTTAAAATCAGCGATATCCTGGAAAATCCGGACAATTACGCCGGCAAAGAGGTCAGTGTCAGCGGAGAAGTCGTTGACAGATACTGGGTCGACCTTTTAGGAATAAAAGCCGGAGCCTATCAGATTGATGACGGCTCAGGTAAAATCTGGGTTATCACCAACCAGGAACCACCCGAAAAAGGCGAAAAAGCTTCCTCGAAGGGAACCGTCTCGACAGCCGGTAAAATTGGTGACAAAAGTTTCGGCACCGTCATCGATGAAACTACGAAAAAGTAGTGTGTCTGAAATGGGAGAAATATAACCTGCCCGGCGTTTCGTGATAAAAAGCCCGGTTTACCGGACCGGGCTTTTTTTATTGTTCTCCTTTAATGTCTACTACTTTATGTTATAATTCCTTTTAACGACCTGTTTGCTTCTTACGCTTATTAGAGAAAGGCAGATATGATTTCACTCGTTTCGGTCAAAATCGGTGACGATGTCATCGAATCCGTCACAAAAGTCCTCCGCTCCGGCCAGCTTGCTGAAGGCCCCGTCGTCAAAGAATTCGAAACCCTGTTTGCCGGGTATATCGGCGCCCCCCATGCTGTCGCTGTGAGTAACGGTACCACTGCCCTCCACACCGCTCTCATCGCCGCCGGTGTCGGGCCGGGCGACGAAGTTATCACTACCCCCTTCAGTTTTATCGCCACCGGTAACAGCATCCTCTACTGCCAGGCGGTACCGGTGTTTGCCGATATTGACCCGGTTACCTATACCATTGACCCGAAAGAAATAGAAAAGAAAATCACGAAAAAAACGAAGGCGGTTATCTGCGTCCACCTCTACGGCCTGCCCTGCGATATGGAACCAATCATCGCCCTCTGCCGGAAGCATAACCTTGTCCTCATCGAAGATGCCTGCCAGGCACACGGCTCCGGCTACAAGGGGAAAAAGACCGGCACCTTCGGCATCGGTTGCTACTCGTTTTACGCCACCAAGAACCTGCCCACCGGCGAAGGCGGCATGATTACCGCTTCCGATAGCGAAACCGATGCGAAACTGCGGTCAATCAGGAACCACGGCCGCGCCGGCCAGTACCTCCATGACATCCTCGGCTATAACTACCGGTTAACAGACGTCGCCGCCGCGCTCGGTATCTGCCATTTAAGAAAACTCGACGAGTATAATGCCCGCCGGAACGAAAACGCCGCTTTTCTGACGAAAGAGATTTCGAAGATTAAAGGCCTCGTTCCCCCGGCCATCCCGCCGGACCGCACCCACGTCTTCCACCAGTACACTATCCGGGTGACGAAGGACTTCGGCATCTCGCGGGACGAACTCCAGCAGAAACTGAATGAGTGCGGCATCGGCACCGGCGTCATCTACCCGCTGCCTATTCACCAGCAGCCGCTCTATCAGAAACTTGGCTGTAAAGACAGCCTTCCTGTTGCCGAACAGGCGGCAAAGGAAGTACTCTCGTTGCCCGTCCATCAGCACCTGACCCGGGAAGACCTGAATAGTATTGTAGAAGGATTGAAAAATGCCTGCTAACGTTATTCAAAAAGGAAAAGTCATACTCGGGAAAAATGCGGTCATCGGCGATAATGTTACCCTCGGCCACCGTGACGACGGCACCCTCGAAATAGGGGATAACGCCGTTATTCGCTCCGGGACGATTATCTACTCGGATGTTAAAATCGGCGCCAACTTCCGCACCGGTCACAACGCCCTCATTCGGGAGAAAACGGTTATCGGCGATAACGTTCTCATCGGCACGAATGTCGTGGTCGACGGGAGTTGTACCATCGGCAATAACCTCAGCGCCCAGACAAATGTTTACATAACAACGTTGACCACAATCGAAGACGACGTCTTCATGGGACCGTGCTCGGTGACGACCAATGACAAGTATATGCAGACCGGCGCTGAATTGAAAGGCCCGGTACTGAAAAAGGGTTGCCGGATAGGGGCGAACTCGACCATCCTCCCGGGCATCGTCATCGGCGAACAGGCTGTTGTCGGCTCCGGGGCCGTCGTCGTTCGTGACGTCAAGCCGTGGGCTGTCGTTATCGGCAATCCGGCACATGAAATATCGAGGAGCAGGAACCTTGTCTAAGAGAAACATCGCTGTCATCGGCATGGGCTATGTCGGTATCCCCATGGCCGTTCTCCTTGCCGCTGCCGGCAACGACGTAACCGGCATTCAAAGAAAATCACCGCGCTCCGGCTGGAAAATCGACTGGCTGAACGAAGGCCGATGCCCGATAGGCGGCAACGAGCCGGAACTCCCGGAACTGCTGAAAAAAGTCGTCGATAACGGGAATTTCCGGGTAACGGATGATTATGGAACGGTTAAAAATTCCGATATCATCCTTATCGACGTCCAGACACCTACCGACGATACTCATATTCCTCGTTATGAATCGTTGAAAGAGGTCTGCCGGAATATCGGCGGCTTCCTCAAACCGGGGAAAATCATCGTCATCGAATCGACTGTCGCCCCCGGTACTACCGAGAACATGGTTAAACCTGTTCTCGAAGAAAACTCCGGGCTGAAAGCCGGGCTTCCCGGTGGATTCGGCCTCTGTTTTTCCTACGAGCGGGTTATGGTCGGCCGCCTCATTCACAATATCCGGCACTACCCGAAGATTGTCGGCGGTATCGATGATGAAAGCGCCCGGCAGGTCTCGGACGTCTATCGGGACGTGGTGCAAGCCGGCGTTCATCGGACGGATATCATGACTGCCGAAGTCTCCAAGACCGTCGAAAATGCCTACCGCGACGTCCAGATTGCCTTCGCTAACGAGGTTGCTCTCCTCTGCGAATCGCTCGGTATTGACGTCTACAAAGTCCGTGAGTTTGTCAACAATCTGCCGAACGACCCCTCGGTACCCCATGCCAACCCGGTGCGGAACATGCTCTTCCCCGGAGCCGGCGTCGGCGGCTACTGCCTGCCCAAGGATACCTGGCTGCTCATGTATGGCTACGAAGCCTGGGGCGGAGATAAATCGCCGTATCCGTTCTCGCTTCTCACCGGCGCCCGCCATCTCAACGACTGGATGCCTGTCCACACGGTCGATTTGCTTGGTTCTGCCTTGAAAGAGGCCGGCAGGGACCTCAAAGGCGCCGTGGTAGCGGTGCTCGGCTACGCCTTCCTTGAAAACTCGGATGACCCGCGAAACACCCCTACCGTATCGCTGCTCAGGGAACTTGAGAAGCGCAGTGTCACCTGTCGCATTCACGACCCGTATCTGAAGAAAGACGAGGGGTATGTCATTTCCCAGGACCTGGCTGAGGTATTGAAAGGCGCCGATGCCCTGATACTCATGACCAGGCACAACGAATATAAAGCTGTCACGCCGGAGATGTTGAAAAAACTGATGCGGACGAAAGTCGTCATCGACGGCCGTAACGCCTTCGACGATAAAGCCTTCACTGCCGCCGGATTCGTTGTCAGGACTATCGGAAAAGGGAACGTCTAAAAGAGAAACAGTGCCGGAGCGATGTCTGCGAAAAGAAAATGAGTTCCACATTTTCCCCGGCTTCTGTCGGTAAAGACCCGGATTGGTAAGACACCATCCAAAGGCTAAGGAAACTCTGATTAACATCACATATTATCGAACATATGTTCTCTCTCCCCCGACGGGAGAGGCTGGAGCCTGCCCCGTACTCGATACGGGGTGAGGGTGAAAAGTCACGACTTCCACATAGCCTCCTCATTCTGACCCTCTTCCGCAACGGGGAGAAGAGACTTATTCAGAGATTCTCTAATATCATTGACAGGTAAGCTCCTGCTCCACTAAAATGCGTTTGTATGACTGAAAATAGTGATGAGAAAGAAAACCTTCCGGTATTTCCGATAGGCGTCGTCTCTGACCTGCTGGTAGTTCATCCGGAAACTATTCGAATCTGGGAAAGATACGGCGTGATTAAACCACAGAGGAGAAGCGGGAAAAGGTTCTATTCTGAGAATGATATGAAGCGGCTGCGCTTTATCCGGAAACTTATCAGCCAGGATTTAAATCTCCCGGCGATACGGCACTACCTGCAGTTATACCCCTGTTGGGAAATGAATGAATGTCCCTCCTGCATGCACGGCTCGGAACTTCCGGTATGTGCCAAACAATGCTGGAAAGAAGAAAATCTCTACTGCCAGGTACACGCTGAAAAAGACACCTGCTCAAATTGCGAATTCTGCAAATAAGTAGAACCTGATTCAACCGCTCATCGATTCACGGACTGTACCGGCTTGTTCCGGACAACTGTTCTCTACCTGTCGTGTTCTCATGGACGTAACGCAGTAGTTGCTCATTTAAAACCGGGAATCACTCGCTAAGCCGGTAGTTTCAGCCTTTTTGCTGTACTGCCAAGCTCGAGTTCATCGACTTTCGCCTGCGTGGGAAGCCCGTCTTTCGTCCAGCCCCGGAGTGAGTAGTACTCCTGTAAGGTTTCATTCCATGGAATTTCTCTTCCCCGGAATGCCCCCGATTGCGCTGGTTCGTAGACTCTTTTGTCCGCCCAGACATCACTCCTCGCATCCCAGCCTTTCAATCGGTAGTTGAACAGACGCTGCAGATTGAAGATTCTTTCTCCGATTTTCAGGAATTCGTCCGGGGTAGTATCCCAGCCGGTTATCTTATTGATGACATCTGCCCACATGGTAGGTCCCATACCCACCAGAAACCAGGTAGTCCCGGAACTGTACATGCAGGTTACCAGGGAATTGGTGGTTGCCATGATATTTTCAGAGTAAATCGTAAAGGCGGCTTTGCCTTTGGTCGATCTGATCCATTCTTCGTCAACCTTCGGCGGGTCGCCGAATATCTGCTTCTTGTATACAATCGGCATGTCCAGTTTTTCTACCGCATCCCGGTAAACTTCAGCGCAACTTTTCCCGATAAACTCAGGAAGTGTATCTCGTCGCTCCTGCATGAAGAATAGCTCATAGGGATTATGGCAACGATTCCAGTCACCGCCCCGGGGGTTGGTCAGAATGCTTAACGACCATATCAACGCCTGGATTTTCGGGTCGCTTTGCAGGTACGGTTTCCCTTTGACATGCGGGGCAATATCCTCTGACCCTTTGCCTATCCGCTTGCTCGCCTCAGCCACTCCGTCCGCCAGTAAATTTCCAAGTTTCCCTTCGCGGCGGGCTATCTTGTTGGCTATCTCCCATACCAGGTCCGGGTTGCCTTTTTCCAGGATAAGTCCGTCGGTATCTTCGGTTGTCAGCATGCCTTTTTTAAAGCATTCGACAGCCCAGGAAAACGAAAGGGTGAATGACGAAGGATCCATCCCGAGCTCCTGCATCAGCCTTTCGTAATACATCCATTCGCCGAAATCTTCAATCCCGAGGTCTCGTAAACAATTGGTGACGAAGGTCATGTGAGCGCCTACCTGCCTCAAGCCGGTATGCCTGCCCTCTTTTACCTGAATAACATGGTAACAGGGCGCTATACAGTTAAGACAACCAACGTTATCGTAATGCGGGAAGTCGGCTTCTTTTCTGATTCTGGCCGGTAAATCTCCGTTCAACGGTAGTTTATAAGCGGTAAAAGGCGCTGTTGTCGCTCCGTGTTCACGCCATAACTTTATGAGCGGTTCTTCATTTAAAACAAACTGACCGATACGGTACGAGGTTTCGAGCAGGCCTCGCGGGTCATGAAGTTCAATCTCACCTGTGCCGCGGACGACGATAGCCTTTAGCTTTTTAGAACCCATCACGGCACCTCCGCCCGACCTTCCCGGGGAGGATGTACCATCGGCTATCGGAGGCGCATACTTGACCAGATTCTCCCCCGCCGGCGCAATGTTCAATACCTTTATTTCAGCCTCGAAACGTTCGTGCAGTTCTTCCCGTATCGCTTTTACCGTCTCCCCCGTCTCTTTACCCCAGAGGTGGGTTGCATCCCTGATAGTGATGTCTTCATCGTCTATAAAGATATAGACCGGTTTTTCTGCTGTTCCTCTGATTATCAGGACATCGAACCCGGCATACTTCAGCGCAGACGCGTAGTGCCAGCCGAATGAACCTGAAGAGAATCCCTCTGTATCCGGGCTGATACACCCGAGCATTGCCCGTCCTGCCCATGGGGCGGATGTGGCGGTCCACGGACCGGTAGCGATAACGATTTCGTTTTCAGGCCCAAGAGGGTCTATCGGAGCGGTGTAGTCTTTCCAGAATATCTTGGTGATGAACCCGTCGCCTCCGAGCCAGTGCCTCGGATTGATATCATACATCTTGAAGAACGTATCGGTGCGTTCGACTTTTATTTCATTTTTTGTTAAATCGATAAAGCCGACTTTCCCGGCATACCCTTTGGGAATTGACATACTTGCTTTCTCCCGCTCGTATTTCGTAGCTTTTGGTGGCAGGGAATAAGGACGTTTTTTTTCAAAACCAGGTGCATTGAGCACGAATGGAGAGTACCTGCAGAACCAAGGGCCACTAATAATATGATAGTGCCTGTAAAACGATGATGTCAAACAATCACTGTAGGTTACTTCAATAGTTTATTTGAGATACTCGAATCTCGGAGTATAAGGCAGCTAGAGCAGGGTGATAGTTCAGCGTCATTAAAGCTGGAATTGAATCGGCTGTCCGCTATTGTCTGTTTCCGAACTCGTGGTAGAGAGAAAACGCCTGATTTTTAAGCGTTGCAGCAGTTGTTTTCATTGATAGTGAGAACTTACCTCTTGTCGCTCGTGCCCGTGTTCGTGTTTTCATTTTCAACCGTGGTTATCCAGAGAGTGTTTTCCCGTGATATTAAAGACTCAATCCGGTCCACAAAATGCGAGTATTTTTCGGTGTTATTTTTCTGATTGTACCCCTTGATACCGGCATTGAAATAATTGATTTCTTTTCTCAGGGTTTCGCAGGTCGTGCGGTAATTTATCCAGTTTTCTTCATACTTGAAAGCTTTGAGACCCCCGGCAGCAATCGCCACCAGCACGGCAACGCCGGCGGAAAACCACTTGCTCCATTCTTCTCCGATGAGTATCAATACCGGTGTCAATGACGCCAGTATAATCATCACCCACTGGAAGATTTGATACACTCTGAGGTTCCACCTGGATTTCCTGTCATACCAGCTTATCTGATAATCATATCTTTCCTGCAAATACTTCTTGAATTCCTCGTCATTCATTATTCGCTCTCCTCCTGTAATACCGGTAGACGGTACGGCCGGACTATCATCGTATGAATGCTAACCGTGTTTTGTTTCAGGCAGGCTGTCGAGTTTCTCTCTGAGTATCCGGGCAAATTGTTTCCTGTTTTTCTTTTCGTTTGTGTAGGCAATCACCGTTTCATCTTCAAGTATCGTCAGAAGGTTTTGAATGACGGGTGATTGGTTTCCTTCGACTGAATTGATTAAATTGAAAAGGTGATTTCGCTCTCCGGTGAGAACCCAGCGCGACCCGAATATTGGTTTGAGGGTTGTCACCTCCCATAAAAGATTATCGCTGGGTTCGGAGATATCGATGATTATGGCCGAAGACTTTTCTGCTAAACTTCGAACCGATTCTTTCCAGACTTTCGAAGCCACCTGTACCACCATCAGCCTCGGGCTGAATACTCCACGGGCTTGCCTTGAAACCTTGCGTGACGTGCGCACGATTGTTCGTACATCGGTAATTTCAGTTACTTTGGACCGTTCAGCCTGATGGACGGAAACATTGACTCCCCAGGTAAAAAATGAGACAGAGACAAAAAAAGCGGCCGGTATCAGGACAATGCCCAGAATAATGAGGCCGGCCGCTAACCCGACTACTATTGCCGTCACAAAACCCGCAATCGGATTTTCCGCAGCCTCCATCTGCTGGTTCATTACCCCGGAAAGCATCTCCTCGAACCCTCCGCCGAATGCCCAGACGAGCGCCAGGCTGACAATCACGATGGCGACTATCCCGATTACTCTCGAGACCCACCTCGCGCCTCCCTTGACCCCCACAGGCGCGACTTGAGTATCGTCAAGAGTGACAACCCGCCAGGACTTTCCGATGGCCGTCGCAAGCGCGAAAGTTAACGCCTGCGTTGCATCGACGAATCCGAATCGACGCAGAAAAAGGACAAGTCGCCGCGTTCCCCGGATAAGGCGCCTTCCCGGAATGATAAGTATGATGGCTATAACCGTAGCTATCGCTGTTATTCCGTAGGCATCCTTGATATCGGGAAAAGAACCGGTGTCGATAAATGATGAAATGATTGCGATACAAAACAGTATCAGCGGAATCAGCGCGATAAGTCCGGCCAGTAACAGTAAAAGGCCGATAAAGCCGGTAATCTGCCCGGTAATGTGGTGACGATGCCCTGTCGGATGATAATCGTAAATAACGTTAATCGGCATCGCCCCGAACCTGCGAGCACGGTGCGTATTGTACTCTGATTACCATAATCTACACCTTTGACAATGCAGAAGCTATCAGGAATACACAGTATTGTTGAGAGGATTCTTAGTCTAGTACCGGGAGAAAAAAAAGTCAAGATACTTGTCATAATAAAAAAATCAGACGAAATTATGGAGTAAGATGAGATAGTACTCTTCATTAGCCTCTCTATTCTGCTGCCGTAACCCGGGTCCGGTAATCATCAATAATCGGAAATTGCAGTCGAAATCATCACCCGGATTGTCGTAAAATATACCATGTTATAATCTGCAAATAAACAAGCTGTGTTTTGGAGGGTACGATGTCAAACCTTTTTAGTCCGTTAACAATCAATAAACTGGAAATACCGAATCGGTTTATCCGTTCGGCTACCATGGACAGCCTGGCTCATAATGGCCTGGTCTCCGAGGCTGAACTTACAATGTATGAAGCCCTTGGGAAAGGAGAAATCGGCCTGATAATGTCCCACGGACTCTACCCGGCTCCCGAAGGGAAGGCTTCTCCGGGACAATTGAGTGCTGCTGGCGATGATGCCATACCTTCACTGACAAAACTTGTTAACAGGGTCCATGAAAACGGTGGAAAAATTGCTGCCCAGTTGCTGCACGGCGGCTGGCTGTGCAACCCGGAAGTGACGGGACGTGCTCCGGTCGGCCCCTCGGCGACAACCAATCCTCAGTCGGGGATAAAAATACGGGAACTGACCGGCGCCGAAGTGAATGGACTGGTCGATTCGTATGTCCATGCAGCCGGTAGAATCAGAGAGGCGGGCTTCGATGGCCTTCAACTCCATGCGGCTCACAGCTGGATATTGAGCGCTTTCCTTTCTCCGGCAACAAATAAAAGAACCGACGAATGGGGCGGCAGTACCGAAAAGCGTACCGGTCTCGTCAGAAAAATTTGTGAAGGTATCCGCAAGATGGCCGGAAACGATTTCCCGATTATGGTGAAACTTGGCATCAAAGATTACCACCCGGAAGGTAAGTCAATCGAGGAGGGTATCCGGCAGGCGCAGATTCTGGAATCCGCCGGCGTTGATTCGATTGAGGTCAGCGAAGGTCTTGAACAGGATTTCTTTCACCACATACGGCCGGATATCACTGCTCCGTATTACCTTGAGGAATGTCGCCGGGTAAAACAGGCACTGTCAATCCCGGTAATGCTGGTGGGAGGCATGAGAAAGCTGGAAGACATGCAGCAGGTAATCGATTCCGGTATCGCTGATGCTGTATCGATGTGCCGCCCGTTTATCATGGACCCGTACCTTGTTAAAAACCTCAGGAACGGCGTCTCGGATGGTTCGAAATGCACTTCGTGTAACCAGTGCATGAGAGGTATGGGGCAGGGCAAACTCGAATGCGTTCTTGTTTAAAACCGGTTCCCGGCTGGTTTGTTATTGCCGGGGAAACTCTGAACAAGCGGGAAACTGGTGAAGAATGAAAACTTCAGAAGTGCGAATGAAAACCGTACAATATCTGGCTGCCCTCTATGGACTGTTCCCGAACTTTCATTTGAGAGAAAACACCTTATTCCAACTTTACAACAGGTGTTTTCTTCAATAGTTCGAACCCTGTAAGGTGGGCAGTACGGATCAGTCCACCATCCTGTACAAAAGGTAAAACTCTACTCTTCGAGAAAACGTTTCCGTTAATCCTTTGACGGTCATCTATTGTTCAATTTATAAGTTATTAGGAAGAACGCATCGTCTTGTCCATTCCTCTCTGCAATCATGCTTGCACCGCCTTTTCACTCACGTTTGCACAATCTTTGCACTCACGCTTGCGCCGTTTCGGAATAGCCTCTCCTACATGAGGAGGAGGGGGTGACGGTACAGACCCCCTGGCCTCGATATTTTACTTTTTCCGCGATAACCGGAGGATTCGTTTTCAAGATGTAGTGCAAAGCAGGTTTTTCTCCGATGTGCAATGACCCTGTTTTCTCGGTTTGAGCTCATAGATAGTATTGTATAGATAGCATAGATTGGGTACGTATCGTTGCTCCCTGGCTTGGGCGAGGTGTTCTACGAAAGTAATAAAAAGATGAAATGGTTCGGGGTCTCCGATCCGTCGCTGATAGACCCTTCGCCCTTCGCGGTTGGTACCTGCCGTGGTCGCCAGCATGTGAGTAGACATCAGCTCCCGTACCGTATCCCATCTCCGGGAGATACCTTTTTTCAGTAACGCTTTCCGGATACTGACGAGCAGGTGATAGGCCAGGACGCTGATAAACAGGTGCCCCGCCATCCGGTTATCTTTCTGATGATAGACAGGTCTTAAACCTAATTCACTCTTCAGGCATCGGAAGGACTCTTCAACACCGGTCAAGGTCATTTATAGTTCCCAGAGTTCTTTTTCGCTTAAATCTGTCCGGCTGGAGCGAAGATAATAGGCCCCGGAAAATCTCATCTCCAAGTCGTCTTTTTGGTCTATCTCCCAGTTGATGGTACCGGCCTTCCCTTCTTCTTCGGTAACATCTATCCGGTAGAAACGGGCGATGCGAGGGTGTTTCTGTTTCAGCCTGCCTATTCTCTCCATGATGTGCCCGTAGCCTTTTCTTCCCCCCTTTTTCGAGAGCGATGTTCTTATCCTCTCCAGACCCTCTTCAAATTGCTGCTGGAATTTGGTCTTCATCCCGGTCTCTTTCTTTGCCCTGCCGGTACTCTGACAATACACCACCACCTCGCCGCTTTCTTCTTTGATTTTCTTTATCTCTACTTTCCCGTCTTTGTTTTCCCGTATCGTCAGCAGTCCCTCTGCCGGTTTTTCTTCCGGCTTCTTCCAGCTTACCGTTATATAGTGAAAACCTTCTCCGGTAACCAACTCCAGATTTTTCGCGGTGGCAATGCCGGCAT
The DNA here is from genome assembly GCA_964463875.1 of uncultured Dehalococcoidales bacterium. Taxonomy (GTDB): domain Bacteria; phylum Chloroflexota; class Dehalococcoidia; order Dehalococcoidales; family UBA2162; genus MGML01. The sequence continues at coordinate 18,505 of CAYXEG010000015.1, read as the reverse complement.
CCATGACCACGGTAGGCAATTCGCTGAATATCATCAGTTCTACAGCAAAGTGACGTTTTATCACTTACGCAGGATAATTTTGCGTGCGTTGTCTCATTATGTACATAGTCATATATGTATATTGAGCACGCCTTATATTCAAGCAGTTCCAGTATTATCTCCAGTATTTTTTCTGACGAAGACGAAATCTCTCTCAAAACCCGGTTCTGTTATCCGTTACTTGACAGCATCTCTTTGTTTACTGTAGTGTTTTCTTGATAATGCAGACAAGTAAACTATACACTTCCTGAAAATTGTTTACTTTTCTTCGATAAACCGGGGTGTGTTGCAACAGTGGAACAGGCTGTCTTCCTCATCTCAGATACGCTTGTTTCCGTGAATCGGCAGGTATTCCAGGTTCAGCGGGATGAAACACGCCCGAGCGGCTAAAACCCGGGAAAGGATATGTGGCAGGAGTATGAGATGCAATTATTGTGAGCGGCGCTGTGACCTGAACGAAGGGAAAACCGGCTTCTGCCGGATGTATACCGAACGGAGTGGTGCCATCGTCGAACTCTACCCCGACCGGTGGTGTACCTGTAATATCTCGAAGATTGAAGCAATTCCCTTCTACCACGCCTGGCCGGGCAGTCGAAGTCTGGTCATCGGTACCGCCGGATGTAACTTCGTTTGCCGCTACTGCGTCAATTCGTTTATTGCCCGGGAAGAACCGGCAACGCTTCAAAATGATATGTTCGATTTTTCCGCCGAAGAACTGGTTGCAATCGCCGAAAAATGGGGCTGTCACAATATCGTCTTCAACGTCAACGAACCGACGGTCTCGCTTCCTTCTCTGGTAAGGCTCAGTCAAGCTGCCTCCGAAAAGGGCCTGCCGATGGGCTGTCTGACCAACGGCTATATGACCGTCGAATCGTGTGAAATCATGGCGTCTGTTTTTCAGTTCATCAATGTCAGCTTGAAAGGCTTATCTTCGGAATTCCTCAACCGGTATATCGGTATCGATGATATCGGACCGGTACTGCGAAATATCAAACGCCTGATGCAGACAAACCATGTCGAAATTACCATGCCGGTCATTCAGACGGTCAATGACGGCGAGCTGACGGAAATGGCTGCATGGCTTGCCGATATCGATGAAGATATCCCGTTCCACGTCCTTCGGCTGCTTCCTGAATATAAAATGAAAGATACCGCCTACCCGGATATCGGGCATATCAATGCTATTCTTGAATCGGTACGGGAAAAGCTGAACAACGTGTATTTTCATAATTTCGTCGGTTCCGACTGGGTGAATACCATCTGTCCGGAATGTAAAACGGAAGTCATCGAGCGCCTGAGTCTCGGCTGTGGCGGAGACCGGCTGGTAACGTATTCATGCGTTGAAAACAGGTGCCCCGTATGCGGTCGGGAGATTAAGATGACCGGACGGAAAGTCGAATGGAATTCCATGAAGGTGGCTCGATGAGTATTGCAATCGTGGATACCCGCGAATGGCAGAGAACGTTCGATTTGAAGACCGGCAAGAAGCTGGAAATAAGCAACCATCACACGGCAATGGTGAAAGAGATACTTGCCCGCCATCCTTTTCCCGGTGATAGAGAAATAGCCTCAACCGCATGGGTAACGGATACCGCCCTTGAGTTAATCGGCAAGTATAATCCGCAGTTCGCCTTCATCACCTACAGTTTTCCTTATTTCACCTTCCGGTTTCAACACACCGAAAACGGGGAGAAAAAACGAATAATCGAACACGTTTTCGCCGAGGTGTATCGTTTTGTCCGCTCATCCGGCTTCGCTCCGGTGATAGTCGGTTCCGGGAGTTTAACGCCCCTTCGCGGATATATAGACTTGAGCCACACCGAGGGCATCGCCGTTGTGACCAACTGGGCAGCCGGTTATGCCGGTATTCAAAATCCGAGTGCCGGCGACCTGAAGTATATCGCAAACCACCCGATGGTCGAAAAGGTGGTCACCAGAGACGATTTGCTGGAGCTATTCCAGGGCAGCCCCGAAGAGGCTTTACGGTTGCCGGACTACCTCATTATTGCTAAAGAGGGTTTTACTTTTAAGGCGCCCGGCACCACCCTGAGGAAAGCCAAAAACATCCCGGTCAGGAACAGCCATATTCCGGTAGCTTCAGCCCTGGGAGAAGTCGATACCATAATCGGCGTCAGAAAACTGATAGAACAATATCTGCCGTACAGGAGAATAGCCCTCATCGTTATCGAAGGTCTGGGTGAGGATGATTTTTATCTACCTTTCAGGCGCTGCCGGAACGGTATCGACTGGTATAACTACGAACAAAGCGACCTTCAGTTCTTTGCGCTGAACATGGGACGGCATAACTTTCTCGCTTACCCGCAGGGATATTCGACACTTGATATCGATGATGAAGCGAAACCGTACCCGCTATCCGGGTATTTTTATGATATAGCTGAGGATACTATCGGTTCAGGCATGGGAATACGGCGAATCTCCATCGGGAGCAGAAGCATGCTGACTCACGCAACTACCGGGGCTGATATATGTATCGAATGCTTCGCCAGAAACCTGGCAAACCAGGGATGTATGGCTGTTATCAATATATAACGACTTTTGGTGTATCATTCACTGGGAAATTGTCTCCATTAGTGAATTGATAGACCATTACCCACAAAAAAAACCACATGGTCAATCCGGTATAAAACAGCCTTTCCATAGTAAAACCGAAAATACATAGTACACTACACGAAACGTTATATTGTTCATTAATGATAGAAAGAATATACGCTGGTTCCCACAGTATTTCACGAACAACCGGCAGGAATAGTCCGAGACAGGATATAGTACCGGTACTGCTTTACTTCTGCGAGTTCGGCGTTATCGATGGTGACGACAGGAGCCGGTCCCAACGGGTAAAGCCCCTGGAACTCTGCTTTTCGGTTTAGCGGACGCGTGCTACCTGTTCGTACTCATACCCTTGAAAAGCAATTCGAAGATAATGTCACTGATTTCTTCAGCGGATAGTCTGCCCTTCGTGGAAAACCAGATACTGCTTCTCATTATAGCCGAAGAGATGATAAATGCTGCAATTTTTTCATCCTTGACATCGAATATGCCGGCGCGTGTACCACGTTGAATCACTTTACGCATTATTGCATCGTACTTATCGCGCAGCTGAATAACAGCCTTTCTATGTTCGGAAGTCAGGTCTTTCAGCCCCGTATCCGAAATAAGTACACTTGACCGGTTCATCTGCGCCAACAGTTCGAAATGGCTTTTAATAAGCAATCTCATCTGTTCTGCAGGATTCGTTACTTCATCATCTTCAAGATTTTGAATCGAAGATACTGTTTGTTCGGTAATGTCTTTAATAACTGCATAAAGAATATCTTCTTTATTTTTAAAATAGTGATAGATATTGGAAGGGTTACACATACATACTTTAGCAATATCCCTCATACTGGTGGCATGATATCCCTTCTTCCAGAAAAGAGAACTTGCTTTACCTAGTATATAAGACCTCTTTAAAGATGACTGTACTTCCCGACGGCTCCTCGGTTCCGCAACAGCCCCTTCTTTTGCCTGGTCTCTATCGAACTGAGCATGCATAGGCTAAAGGATACAGTATCATCCCCTCCGTGTCAAAAAAAGCATAAAACACAGGTCCGGGTATTGACAAATGGTTTTCGATGATGTACACTCTGTGTTTGAACGAACGTTCGTTCACTAAACAAACGTTCATTCAAAAATACTCAAAAGCTGCGATAAGGTCGGATATCAGATGTCAAGTAATATAAAGTTGTTTTACACCTCATGCGCTCTCTGTTACCACAGTTGCGGTATGAAGGTAACCGTGGAAAACGGAAAGGTTGTCAAAGTCGAAGGTCAGAAGTCACACCCTCTCAATAACGGGGAACTGTGTCCGAAAGGCGAAGCCGCTATCGAACATCTTTACCATCCGGACCGGCTCAGATATCCGTTGAAGAAAGTCCGGGGAACCTGGCAGAGAATAACCTGGGAACAGGCAATCAGTGAAATTGCCGCCAAATTAAGCGAACTGAAATCCGGCTATGGCCCGTCAATGCTGGGTTCTTTTATCGGATCGATTGGCGTGGAGAACTTCGAGATGGTTTCGCTCAGCCACCGGTTCATGGCTTGTTTCGGCTCGCCGAATTATTTTTCGGTTGAAAGTATCTGCTACCGGATGAGAATCCGCGCCCGGCAGATTACCTTCGGGAAATATCCGGTAGAAGAACTGGACTCGCCGCTCTATATTCTCTGGGGACATAATCCGCATGCCTCCGACTTTCCGCTCCAGTTGGCAATCGAGAGAAACCTGGAAAAAGGCTCGAAAGTCGTCGTCGTCGACCCGCGGAGAATACCCTTTGCGAATAAAGCGGAAATGTATCTTTCCATCAGGCCCGGTACGGACGGAGCCCTGGCTCTGGCCTGTATGAACGTTATCATCAACGAAGGTCTATATGATGCCGACTTCATCACTCAGTATACCTATGGATTCGACAAGCTCGTGCCTCACGTTCAGCAGTACACTCCCGAGTGGGCTGAGCCTGTCACCTGGGTTAAGGCGGATGATATCCGGCGACTTGCCCGGTATATCGCCCGGAAACCCGCCAACATTTGCCACGGGACCGCTACGCTCGACCAGCAGGCAAGCGGCAGCCAGACCGACCGTGCCATGGCCATACTGCAATCGATAACCGGTAACATCAACGTCCCCGGCGGCTGGGTAATCAGCCCCCGGTTGCACTTGAATGACGTGAGTCTCCCCAGTGCCGGGATGCCCCTTGGCGTAGACAGTTATCCGCTGTTTTACGAATTGTGGGGAAGGACCAGTCCCTACGGCATACAAACAATGGTGCCGGAAAGTATCCCTGAAAAACTGAAGGCTTTTTTTGTCGCCGGCGGGAATCCTCTTGTTACCATGCCTGACTCCAATGCCCTGACGGAAGCGTTCGACCGGCTTGGGCTGCTGGTGGTCTACGAGCAGTTTATGAGCGAAACCGCCGAACACGCCCATTATGTTCTACCGGCCGCAAATCAACTCGAATTCTGGGGGCTGGCTTACAACTACAACGTTTGCCATTGCTTGCCGTATCTGATGCTGCGCCGCCCGGTAGTTGCCCCGTATTATGAATCGAAAACAATACTGGAAGTCTATCGGCTGCTCGCCGGCGCCCTTGGATTCGGTGATAAATTCCCCTGGAAGTCGGATAAAGACCTGGTGATGCATGAACTTACCAAATGCGAGCTCAATTTCGAAGCGCTGGATGCCCGGCCGGAGGGCAATTTTTATCAGGATAAGAATTACGGAATTAAAGAAGGCACGTTCGGTACCCCTTCCGGCAGGATTGAGTTATACAGTGAAGCTTTTGAAAAGGTTGGTGCCGACCCGCTCCCGACTTTCCGGGAACCGGATAAAGGCCCCCGGGGAAAAAGGTGGAAGGAACTGGGCGGGAAGTACCCCCTGATTCTCTCCACCGGGACAAGAATCATGAACTTCTCGAACAGCTCATTCCATCAGATTGAAACACTCACAAATGAAGAGCCTTTCCCGAGGGCTGAGCTTGGTCCTGAAACAGCTGCCCGCTACGGCATTTCTCATATGGATGACGTCATTATCGAAACTGACCGCGGGTGGGTGAAAATGAAGGCGGATGTCAGCGACCGGACCATGGAGGGAGTAGTGCTGGTCCCGCACGGATTCCCGGGCGAAGCCAATTGCAACCGCCTGACCGATACGAATTGCCGCGAGTCCGTAATGGGGTATCCCCAATGGAAAGGACTGTTATGCAGCATAAGAAAAGTCGGCAGTCGTACGTATAACAATGGTGAGGATGAAGAGGAAAGCCGGCAATCCGCGAAGAGTATGAGCAAAGAGAGCGACGACTTTTTAGCCGGCGCTCTGTAATTCTGTAATGATGTAGTCTCCCGGTTGTACCTCTCCTGATGAAGGTTCGTAATTAATGAAAACTTAACGTCGATGTCCTTGACATTATCTGGCAGGTCATGTAAAGTATACGTCAGATATGTGCCAAGAAGACTTGTCATCATATCGGAATAGTTTACCTTTGAAGTATAAAGCGATTGTATCGCTTGAATAGAACTACCATAGCGGACATCTGTCTTTAAAGCTGTCTCACCTGTGGAGCCATCCATGGTGAACAGCCGGTATCCCGAATCATCTCGGGGTCGACGGTAGTGCTGGAAACGGCATTTTCTCCCGTTTGGAAAAGGAGAGAAATGCGAAGGTCTGCCATTTCGTAGCGTAAAACTGCGCCGATACCATGCTGTTGCCGGTACAGTCCGTTCGGGTCATTCATCCCTTTCAAGAAGCAGTTTCTCATATCAACTCCCGAATCGTTCTGAAGAATCCGGTTCATCACAGTTCATTGAGGCAGATAGTGTTTTCTTCCTGTTCCATATTCATGGTTATTTATATGATAAGTTACAGAGAAGCTTGTGAAATAATACTGGATTCCGTCAGCGTTCTCGATACCGAAAAACGCGAGACCTTCAATTGCGACGGGCAGGTGCTGGCTTCGGACATTTATTCGGATTATTCCCTGCCGCTGCAGGTATGCGCCTCCCAGGACGGTTATGCCGTCAGGGCGGCTGATACCGCAGGTTTCGGTAACAACGGTCCGGTCGTTTTACGGGTAATCGGCACCGCCAGAGCCGGTTCTGTCCCGGAAAGTATCGTTGTGCCGGGGACGGCCGTCCGTATCATGACCGGTTCGCTGCTGCCCGAGGGGGCCGATTGCGTTATCCGACTGGAGGATACGGATGAACCGGAATTGAGGAAAGAGACGGAGGACGGTTCTGATTCGCATATCAGGCTGACCGGTCTCGCCCGGGCAGGGGATAACTGTGTCAGGCCGGGAGAAAATATCATTGCCGGGACGCTTGTTGCCGGAAAAGGCACCCTTATCGGCCCTCACCACATTTCGGTACTGATGGCGGTCGGGAGAAGGGAACTGGAGGTTGTCCGCCGTCCGGTAATGGCGGTCATCTCCACCGGTGACGAACTGGTAACCCCGGGGCGGCCGTTAATGCCTGATAAAACCTATAACAGCAATACGTCGGCAATCGCCGCCCTGGTCAGACAATACGGCGGGACCGCTAAGGTACTGGGTGTTGCCCGCGATTATGAAATATCGATACTCACGAAATTCAGGAAAGGCGCTGCCGCTGATGCCGTTATAACGAGCGGAGGGTCGTCGAAAGGTGATTTCGACCTCGTCGGGACGGTCCTGGAAAAAATCGGCCGGGTGAAGCTGTCTCACGTCAATATGGCGCCGGGGGCGTCGTTTACCTTCGGGATAATCGATAAGCTGCCGAATATGCCGCAGGTGCCGTTATTTGCTCTCTCAGGACACCCGTCGGGCTGCATGGTCGATTTCGAGCTATTCGTAAGACCGGCCATGCTGAAGATGCGGGGCCTCCGTGATACCGGAAGTCCGTTCGTCGAAGCGGTTGCCGAGGACGCGTTCACCGCCAGGAAATTGGTCGATTTTTTCAGGTGGTCGGTACTCAGGAAAGTGAACGGGGAGTACCGGGTGAATCTGAATGATGAGGACAGGCCGGGTGTTCTGGCATCGATAGCCAGGGCAAACTCGCTGGCGGTCATCCCGGAAGGCGCCGGAGTGCGGAAGGGTGATACGGTCAGGGTATTTCCCCTGAAATGGTGTTCGGAGTATCAACCGGGTTTACCGTGAATTTCACGTTTCAGGGCGTAGTGAAATAAAGAGGAGAACAGAAGATAAGAGCACTGTAGAAACAATAGGGTGATAGCAGCGAATTATAGAAGGCCTTGGAACCTTGCTGAACGACGGGAGACGGAAATCTCGACGGCGTTGCTGTCATCGTTACTAGCACCCTTTTGTATTATACACCTTATGTCGTGACACTCCATCTTTTATCACTGGTGCGGATTAAGTGATAAAGGAGGCGGTATCTATTGAATGTTGATGGATATGGACTAAACCTCAAACCAACGACCTGACATGGATGAAAGGAGAAGAAAATGTATAAGAAAATATGCAACCGGATTCTCTCGTTCCTGCTTCCGGCAGTGATGCTCGGCTTGCTGCTGCCTGCGGCAGTCTCTCTCATGCCGGCAACGCCGGCGCGTGCGGATGATACGTGGGACGGTTCAAGCGCCAATACAAGCTGGAGCGGTGACGGAAATGAAGGCAACCCTTACATTATTGCCCATGGCTCTGAGCTGAAGGGTCTGGCAAATCTCGTGAACAACGGTACGTCGAGTTTCAGCGGGGTATATTTCAAGCTTGCTGACAATATCAGCCTGGGCAACTATCCATGGATACCTATCGGCGGTCATTGTTCGCTCAGCGCCCCCGAAGAGGGCGTTCTGACCGGTTACTATTTTGCCGGCATTTTCGACGGAGACAATAATGCCGTCAGCGGTATCAATGTCTCCAATCCTGCAATCGGCACCGGTGGTTACGGATTGTTCGGTTACGTTAACGGGGGCACGATTGCCAATTTGAGTGTTGCCGGTTCGGTAAATATGGGCACAAATCCAATAAGCGAAGCAGGTGGGGTGGTCGGCCGCATTACCAACGGCAGCCTCTACAACCTGCACAGCTCGGTAACCGTGTACAGCGCTGACTCGACCGGCTGGAATTCCTCACAGATAGGCGGCATTGCCGGGGTAGTGAAAAATACCAGCGGCAATGTTACCCAGTATGTGAAATATTGCTCCAACACCGGCAGCGTTACCGGTCGCGGCCGGGTGGGCGGCATAGTCGGCGCCGTATATTGCGTCAGTAACGGCGGCGTAGTCGTCGACCGGTGTTTTAACACCGGGGATGTTACCTCCGTCTACAGCACGGTTAAAATATTTTCCGGCAGTATCGTGGGGTATTGCCGTGGATACATCTCCGACTGTTATAACCGGGGTGACCTGGCAAATGACAATGGACACTACCTGGGAGGCATAGCCGGGCTCCTGCAGGGATACAGCCCTGTTGCACGCATGACAAACTGTTACAGCACCGCAAATTTCAGCGGTAATTACAACCCCGGCTATGACCATGCGTTATGGGCTTATGCTGACGGCAGTTCTTCGGTGAACGTCAACAACTGTTTCTATGTGGAAATAAACCCTGACATCGAACAGCCTGTCACCAGTTCCTACGGTACCTGCATATACGTAACAGAGGTAACGGTCGACCAGATGCAGGGAGCAGTACTTGACGAAGTCAACGCTTCCGGTAACTTTTCCGGTAAATATGTCCTCGGTGATTTCATCGGGACTGCTGCAGGCGGCCATTTCGTATCACCCTTTGGAGGGGGTTATCCGGTTCTCGACTGGGAAGGAACAGGATTGAAGGTAACCGGGCTCAGCGGCGGCTCGCCGTCCGGCTCATTCACCGATACCGATGACCCTGGTGCTATCTATCTGGATGGAACCGCTCTGACCAATGGTTCCGGAAGTAAAACCAGCCCTTACAGCAACCTGACGAGTGCCCTGGGGGCGCTGACTTCTACGAACAGCACTATTTATATCACCGGCAAGGTTTCCGTATCCGGAACCTTCACGATATCCTCCGCTGTTTCAGGAGCCAGGATAATGAGAAGTTGTCTCTATAACGGCTATCTCGCTGAAGTTGTATCCGGTGGAAATCTGACACTGGAGGATATCATTCTGGATGGCAACAGCGGCAATGTCAGCGGTTCCGGCGGTTCTCTGGTTAACCTGACGGGCGGCGACCTGGTTATCAATGAGGATACTATACTGCAAAACAACTATGCTAACAGCGGCGGCGCCATACGCATCACGGACGGCAACGTCACGATGAATAGCGGAGGGACTATTACTAATAATACTGCTGCCAGTATCGGCGGCGGTGTTGCGGTAATGGACAACGGCCAATTTACAATGACCGGCGGCACCATAACTGGAAATTCTGCCACAGACGGAGATGGAGTGTTTCTTAGCGATAACACTAGTACCTTTAACCTCATGCCGAGTGGCTCGTTCACCTTGTACGATAGTGTTTACCTAGGCAACAGCACTAAAATCAGCGTCACCGGGCTGGTTACGAACAACACCTGTGACTTAACCGTTAAGATTGAATCTCCAAGTGATGAAGTGCTTATTGCCCAAAAAGTAGGGACAACATTCTCGAACTCTGAAAAAAATAAGTTCAGCTACGAAACAGGATATTGGGATTTTAAACGTTTTAGTAGCAACACACAAATAGTATTGGATGACCCTTCATCTTAGGTGTTTGGGAGGGAGTGATACCTTTTCAGAAATCTGATAGGGGGTAAAAAAGTTCTTCAGACACCGGACGGTTTCCAGAAGTATCCGGGGCCGTCCGGCCTCATAAATTGAATTTATAAGCGACAGGCTTTCCACAGGAGTAAGGGGTAGAGGTGTTGCATGTGTCGGAAAAGCATTTGATTGAATGCATCGTCTTTTAAAATTGATGAATCGAGAAGGAGAAATTTTTCATGTTGAAAGAAAAATTCACCCGTTTATTCACCTGCCTGCTGATGCTAGTAGTGCTGATATCATCGTTCACAGGGCTGGGCATAAAATCGTCAGTAGTTATGGCGGATGGTAGTCTCACCACTGTTTATTTGGCGTGTCAGTATTCAGGTGGTGATGATGGTAATGATGGCAGTTCTCAGGAAAACGCTGTCTGTACTTTCGCCAGAGCCAAAGAGTTGCTGGCTCCGGATGGCACGATTATTATCACTGGTGATGACTGTGGGCTGTGTCTTGATGAAGAACAGACATGGTCGCTCGAAGGCTATGGTAGTGCCAAAGTCGTAATTGATAGCAACGCGGGGTTTGATAATTGGTGTGCTATCTCATTAGAGTGTAACACACTCACATTAGAGAACATCACCATTGACGCGAGTAGCTTCCAAGGGGAAATTGAATATCTTATTGAACATAGCGGAGAGTATGCAACTTTAACGGTAGGCCAAAACGCTTCAATTATTTATGACAATAACCTAATTGCTATCGACATACACGAAGGCTCACTTATCATTGATAGCACTGCGATAATTATCGGTCAAATAGAAGTAAGTGGCGGTCACCCGACTATAATCGACAACAGGCAAAGCACTATCAACACCATAACCATCGACGGCGCCATCACCGGCGGCACGGTCACGGCAGACCCGACCGATGCGGCGGAAGGTGATACCGTGACCCTCACCGTCACACCGGACACGGGCAAGCAGCTTGTCGCGGATTCCCTGGTCGCCAGCTACAATGACGGTTCCGGCAACCAGGAACTTACCCTGACCGATAATGGAAACGGAACATGGTCGTTCACCATGCCGGCCTTCGACGTTACTGTCACAGCTCAGTTCGAAGACGAAGTTACCTTCATTCCCGGAGATGTTACCGGCGACGGCATCGTGAATATACAGGACGTGGAACTTACGGTCGATTTTGTTCTTGAGATAGTCACGCCTACGCCCGAACAGTTCAGGGCGGCCGATTGTAACAATGATGATGTTATCAATATTCAGGATGTTGTGCTGATAGTGAACATTATGCTGGGAAGCTGAAAAGACTGATAGAACCCGAAGACGGAAAAACCCGACCGTTTACCGGTATATTAAAACCGAATCTGGAGATATATGTATGAAACACAAAATTGTATCGATGTTGCTGTCGATGACGATGCTGGCGTCCCTCATTGTCTTCGGCAGTACCCCGGCTCTTGCCAAGACCGATTTCAGCGGAGGGGCGCCTTCGCTGGTTGTCAACATCCTGAACCCGGACGGCACCACGACGCTGGTGCATGAGTACCAGGGAGTAGAGGAAGGTTCCTATGTTATGGGTGCCAGTACCTACTACTACTATACGTACCCGGAACTGGAATCGCTGGCAACGACAAACTACTATGCTACTATCGACGCCATGCCCGCTGCGGTAGGCACGAAGGCATGGGGCGTTACCATCGATGCTCTGGTCAATGATGCGAAACAATACAATCCGGCAATCAAGTGGGAAACCGGGCAAAAAGCCGCCATATATCCCACCGATGACTCGGATACCCCTTACCAGAGCAAGGACTTTTATAACTATGATTTTGTCCAGGGACAGGCGCGGTACTACTATCCGAACCTGGTTGAAAAGTATACCGCCTACCGGGCAAACGGCGAGGATACGTTTTATCTGGCGGACTGGGAAGCAAACCCGGTACCGATGGAACCGATGCTGTGTTTAACCTCCTATCAGGAGAGATTTGCCACCGATGCGATACTGAAAAGTACCGAAAACCCCGTGGTCATGGACAGCAGGGAATCTCTTCGTTTCTGCATGGGGTTGACGTATGATGAAGCGAGGCTGGGTATTTTTGTGGATGTTCAGCCGGGTGAGACGAAGTACTCTTCCACCAACAAATTCTGCCGCTGGGTATATAGAATCGATATCGGTCCGGTCAGTGGTCCGCAGTTGTGGGCGGACAAGACCGAAAACGAAGCGGGCCATCCGATAGATATTACATTTACGGATAACGCCGAATGGCGGGGCGCCATTACCGGTATAACCATCGACGGGAACAGTATCGACCCGGCCCATTACACGATTTACCCGGGAATCATCTCCTTCGATGATACTGTGTTCACCGGCGGCAGCCATGTTATCTCGGTAGTCGCCGACGGCTATATGAACTCCCAGGTAACCCAGACTATAAAAGTCAGCGTAACCGGAGTAACACTGGACATGAACGAGATGACCCTCGCCACCGGCGGGACAGGCCTTTTGACCGCTACGGTAAGCCCGGCGGAAGCCACGAACAAGAACCTTAACTGGTCTTCCGGTAACACAGACGTAGCCACCGTGGATAACAGCGGCCTGGTTACCGCAACCGGCGCCGGAGAAACCGTTATAACCGTCACAACGGCAGACGGCGGTTTCCAGGCTGTCTGCGCGGTTACGGTTAATCCGGATATCCATACTGTCACTTTCCAGGCGGAGGGTGCCACGGTATATGTCGAAGGCGTTCCTGTCAGCTCTGTCACGGTAGAAGCAGGACACGACCTTGTTTTCACCATAAACCCAAACGAGGACTACCGGATAGTATCCGTTTTCGCCGGTGAAACAGAATTAACGCCTGTCGAAAGCAACTATACCCTGAGTAACGTGACTTCGGACACAACGGTCGTAGTAAATGTACAGTTCAAGGCAACTCTTAAAGCCGGCAGCGCTTCCGGTAATCCGGGGGATATCGTTACCATTCCGGTAACCATGACAAGCCCCGGCGGAATAGCCGGTCTGCAGTTCGATTTAAGCTTCGACACAAGCCTTCTGAGTTACACCGATACGCTTGCGGGCGAGCTTGTCGATAATCTGGATATCGAAACTCAGAACCCGGTCTATACTGTCGTCTCGCACCGGTTGCCCGCGCCCGATGACAATAAAGTCAGGGTCCTTGTTTACAGCAATACCAATACGCCGATACCCGCCGGCAGAGGCGTTACCGCTGACCTGAGGTTTACCGTTACCGCCACCGTCCAGGACGGGCAGACCGCCGCTCTGGGATTGAGCGGAGCGGTCATGACCGGGAATACAGGTGCATCTGTCACCACGGAGACGTCCGGCGGACAATTCGAAGCAGGGAACCCGGTAACACCCGTGACCGTCACCCGTTCGTTACCGGCGGTTGTCGGCAGAGGTCAGACATTCGATGTCACGGTAACGTTTACTTCGAATAATGATAATATCAACTCCATTGGCCTGTCTGACTTCGCTCCTTCCGGATGGGCGGTACAGGCAGATAATGCCTGGTGTACGCCTGATGCCAATGAATCAAAGATAACCGGAAACCGGACTGATTACCTGTGGAGCGATATTTTTCACACCGGCGATACTTTCACTGCGGTTTACAAAGTCACCGTACCGGCTGAAGCCGCTCCCGGTCTCTATGCCTTCGGCATCGGAGACGGCCTGACACCCCACGGCCAGGTTGAATATTACCTGGACAAGGACGGGCCTTACGTTGCCTTCATGACAGGGAACACCCGGGTCGAAGTAATTGAGGGTGCCCGTATCCGGGGAGAAACCCGAGGAGCCTCCGGAGAAATACTTTCCGGTGTCGAAGTGAAAATAGACGGAGAAACCCCGACCTTCAGTCTTGAGACAGGCGCTTATGAGGTAGTAACGACAACCACCGGGACGAAAACGATTCTTGCCGGTAAGGCCGGATATCGTTCCCTGACCGGAACCGTCGATGTCACCGAACTGACCGGTTCGTATACGGTAGATTTCAAAGGCGATTACGGGCTGGTGCCGGATGCGCCTACCCTCTCGTATGTCCTGGCCTGTATCAACAAATGGAAATTCCCGCCTGCCGAACTCGGGTTGAACGTCTCGAAGGTACTGGAGGTGATTCATGCCTGGAAGTACCCGAATATTAACAATCCGGAACCCTGATGAGGAAAGGCGCCGAATGAGGTATTGGTAGTAGAGTTAACGGATTACCTGCAACTGCCGGTGAAGAAGCTCCTCCGCTTCCACCGGCAGTTCCTCCTTAAAAAGAATCGATAGATAGTCCGGTAATCAATCCATTTCAGGAGAGAGATTCATGAAACGTATATTTCTGGCTGTTATCGCATGTATGGCATTGCTGGCTTCATTCTTTACCGCATTCGGCTCTCCGGTTACGGCGAAGACTGCTTTCAGCAATCCGGCTGCTTCGCTGGTCGTCAACATTATAAATCCTGACGGAACAACCACCCTGGTATATGAATATACAGGAGTGGTAGCAGGAACCTATAGCCCTGACAGGCAAACTTCCTACAATTACTACACCTACCCCGAACTGGAAGCACTGGCAGGTATATACTACTACGCAACTGTCGATGCCATGCCGGCGGCAGTCGGGACGAAAGCACTGGGTGTCACGATTAACACCCTGGTCAATGACGCTAAAAAATACAATCCCGATTTGAAGTGGGAGTCCGGCCAGTGTTTACGCCTGTACCCGACCGATGCTGCCGGTTACCCGTACCAGGGAGTTAACTACTACAATTACGACTTTATTCAGGGGCAGACCCGGTACTACTATCCGAATCTGGTTGAAGCGTACACTCAATACCGGGAAAACGGCGAAGACCAGTCGTATCTTGAACATGCTCTCGATAATCCCATACCCGTTGAGCCGGTGATTGCCTTATCTTCTTTCCAGGAACGATATACCACTAATGCCATGCTGACGACAACCGAATCCCACACCTACGGCTTCGGTGTTCCGGGACACCCCGATTACCGGGAGATTGTAACTCCCGTGCAACTGGACAGCAAGGAATCGTTCCGTTTCTGCATGGGCTTGACAACGTCCGAAGCCATGCAGGGTATTGCCAATCAATTTTCCTCCACGAATAAGTTCTGCCGATGGGTCTACCAGATTGATATTGGTCCCGTGAAGGGACCGTCATTAGTTGATGACAGAACAGATAACAATCCCGGGCAGCCCATTGAAATTACTTTTACCGACAATGCCGCCTGGCGAAGCGCTGTTACCGGTGTGATTGTTAACGGCACGACTCTCGATACGTCCCTTTATTCCATTACTTCAGGAAAAATTGTCTTTAACGAAACGGTGTTTACCACCTCCGGCAGCTATGAGGTTATTGTGACTGCTGATGGTTATCTGAATACGAAAGTTACCCAGTCAATTAAGGAGTTAGCAGCGATTTCGGTTACCGGCGTTACCCTGAATAAAACAAGCCTGGATATTCCAGCCGGCAATTCCGAACAATTAACTGCTACGGTAGCCCCTGCCGATGCTGCAAATAAAGACGTAACATGGTCTACCAATAATGCGGCGGTAGCTTCGGTGAGTAACGGCCTGGTAACGGCTCTTTCGGCTGGAACAGCTACCATTACCGTGACGACGGCAGATGGCGGGAAAAAAGCCACCTGTATCGTTACCGTTACGGTAATCAATACCGGCGGTGGAGGAGTCGTTGTCACCGGAGGAGAAACGGCAGTCCAGTCATTGAAATCAATCGAGTTGAACGGCCTGACAACCGGCGAACCAGTCCGGATAAACGGCCAGGGTGTCATTCAAGGTGCGGCTCAGATTACGACGACCGATGAAAAAATGACCATTGCCATATCGGACGGCACGAAACTGCTGGCCGCGGACAATACAACTTTAGCATTTCTGGAAATAGCGGTCCCTGACTCTCTTCCGGAACCGCCTGCCGGAGCCGCGTTCGTGCTTGCCTATGAACTCGGACCGGCCGGGGCGACTTTCAACCCGCCCCTTAATCTGAAGATTACGTACGACTCTTTACCTCCCGATATGAAAGAGGAAACCATCCGAATCGTGTACTGGAACGGCCTGTCCTGGGAAAATGTCGAGGGTATTCTCGATACGGTCAACAAAACGGTATCGGCGAACATCAGTCATTTCAGTAACTACGCGGTAGCGGCTGATATCTTCAGCCCTGCCAGATTCACATTCACCGGCTTAAACCTGACTCCGGACAGGATTCATCCCGGAGAAACAGTCGCGGTGAAAGTTGTCGTTACCAATCAGGGAGAAATGGCCGGTAGCTGCCAGGTACGTCTTGACGTCGATGATATCGAACAGGGCAGTCAGGAAACCCTTCTTGAGCCCGGACAGGAGCAGGTACTCAGTTTCCATGTCCGAAGTGATGAACCCGGAGAACATATCGTAACTATCGGCGAGAAACGAGGGAAATTCGTTGTAGAAATCCCGCCGGAAGACATACCTGCTCAAACAAGCGAAGAGACTCCGGTATCAGTCCCGGAAACGACTGCGCTTCTCACCGAGACCGACCCTGCGCCGGAATCGGATACCGCTTTACCGGATGAGGATACTCAAACCCCTCCGTTTTGGCCTGTAATCGTCGGCGCAGCAGCCGGGTTTATCGCTGTCCTGGCGATATTGACTTTCATTTTCCGGCGTCGTAAAACCAGCGCTGGTCCAGGAAAGGAGTAAAAACACCGTTTTCCGGCGGTTAACTATTCGCATACTATCATGATTGGTTTATTGAAAAGAATATCATCCGTTCTCCTGACTGCTCTCATCATTCTGTCCGGATTATTCTTCGGAGGAACGGGTGCTGCTGCTGGTGAGTCGTCTTCGGGCAATATCGAACATTTCTTTTTCTATGCCCTGAACAGCCAGGGGAAAAGCGTTCTGTTGAAAGTAATCCCCCTCGGCGACCTGAAATCCCTTCAGCACGGGCAGCTTACGAATATCCTTTCGGGAGACGATACAGGCCGGGATTACGATTTCTCCGGTATCGATATCGTTCCTGCGCTCCGGTACTGCCAGGCGAAAGGATTCACCCTCCCGGAACTGGTCGATTACGTTCAAACGGTATCGGCCGTCAGCGGGGTAGACCGACTGTCTTACACCGGTGACGATAAAATCCGTTTCATGGCTGCGGACAGCTTCGGTATCTATAATCGTACCTGGGCGTACGATGATTTGTACGGCGTCAGCCGGTATTTTTTCAACGGCCTGTATGATTCTTTTACAGGCTGGCAGCCGGAATGGGAAATTGCAGGATTCTCCGGCTCCACAACGGATATGGCGGCCTATGATACCGGGTTCCGCGATAATGACCCGTACTACCATGACAAACGGGCAGTTTTCAACACCGGTGCCCTGACAGCGGCGGTGCTTTCGGTTAATTCTGCTGTCGCCGTTTCCTCGCACGGAGAAACAACCATCGGGACGTTGACTGATTACGTTACCGCCAATGGCGGCCGTGTCTCCGGCTGTCTTTCCGGCATGATGGAGCACAACCGGGCGTTCAGGCTGCTCGTGCCGATGACTGAGGCCGACCTGATGTTCGCCCGCAGCCCGGCCTTATATGATGACGTGGGTATCGGCAATCTGCGGCTCGATATGGCCGTCCTGCCTGAGCTGCCCTCCGGGGGAACGGTCGCCCGCCCGCAGGTCGAAATGTCCCTTGATAACAACCTCATGACACTTACCATGTCATGCGCAACTCCCGGAGCTTCGATGTACTATTCCTTCGATGGGTTACCTCAGTCGCTGTATACCGGACCGGTATCGTTCGATGTCACAGGTCGCAACCTTTCAGCTGAACCGATGGCTTTTTACCTGACCGCCGTCAGGGAAGGCTGGGATGACGCCGGAATTGTCAGCGTTACCTTTCCCGAAAATCCCGGATTGACAATGGTGTCCGAAGACGGGAATATCGGCTACACCGCCGATACCCTGACTATCAAGGTCGGCTACTTCGGCGGCCCCTACTACGTCAAACACGTCTTCACTCTCGATGAACTGAAAAGCATGGATATCGTCCGGGCCGATTATACTTTTATCGATAGTATGCCGTCGGTGGTCATCGACCACGTCGAAGGAGTGCGGCTGCGCGATATCATGGTGAATGCCGGGATAGACCCAGGCTCGATTCAGACCTTCTATTTCTGGACGAAAGATGTTTCTCAGACCTACTTCACGACCTTTCCGAAGACGGAACTTCTCGATGTCCC